>NZ_JBILQU010000014.1:0-40256 GCF_044373035.1 Limnohabitans sp.
CTCGGGATCAGGCATTTTTGGATGCCATGAGCCACCAAGGAAACGACTTCCAGATCACCACGCCTTTCTGGGAAGAGCTCAACCGCCTCACCGCCGAATACAACAAGGATGGGCAGTTCATCATTTTTCCCGGCTATGAGTGGTCAGGCAACACCGGCCTGGGTGGTGATCGAAATGTGATGTTCCGTGACGAAGGTCGGCAGATCCATCGCTCACACCATGCGCTGGTAGAAGACCTGAGCGACGTCGCTACCGATGCCAACAGCGCTGCAGACCTCTTCACGGCTCTGAAGGACGAAAACGCCGTCGTTTTTGCGCATATTGGTGGGCGCTATGCCGACATCAAGGTGGCGCATGATGGCCGAATCGAGCGATCCGTTGAATTGCATTCAGACTGGGGAACCTTCGAGTGGCTTTTAGAAGATGCGTTTGACCAAGGTTACCGTGTTGGCGTTCTGGCAAATTCAGATGGCCACAAGGGCCGTCACGGTGCAAGCCATCCAGGCGCATCCTTGTTCGGCGCTTATGGTGGACTGTCTTGTTTGCTGGCCAAGGACTTGTCGCGCGATGCGTTGTTTGAAGCTCTTCGACGCCGCCATCACTATGCAAGCACAGGTTGCCGTGTTCACCTGGATACCAGGGTGCGATTCGACTCGCCAGCACAACTTTATGGAGACGATCCCAATTTAGGCGGAAGCGTCATATCCACCGTTCTTGAAGCGCGAATGGGTGACATTCTCCAGTGCGACGACGACAGTGTGACTCTCGAAATTGACGTATCAGCAGGTGCGCCTATAGAACGCATTGAAATCCGCAACAGAACCAGCGTATTTGAAACTTGGCGCCCTTACACTCAGCCGCAATTAGGCCGACGTATCCGCATCATCTGGGAAGGCTCAGAGTACCGTGGCCGTGGTCGTCAAAGTGTGTGGGACGGGACAGCAACGTTTGAGGGCAACAGCATTGAAAGCTTTCAGTCCATCAACCTTTGGAATATCGACAAACCATTGCATAAATCCCAATACAACCAGCTCTCTTGGTCTGCATTAACGACAGGTGGTTTTGGTGGCGCCGACATCTTGCTCAAAGAAGGCACCTCAGGAACGCTGAAGTTTGATACGGGCCTTGTAAAGGCCAACATCAATGTGGCCGACATTGGACTAGAGGACACGGTGCTAAAAACCAGCGGCGGCATCAAACGCCAAGCGCGTGTCTTCCGGATGCCTGAAGAAAACAAGGCTTTCACCGCCAAGTTGTCTCGCCGCATCCCACGCAGCAAAGTTTTTGAAGACGCACTCTACGTTTGCATCACACTCGAAGATGGCAACCTCATCTGGTCCAGTCCCACCTACTTGCTGCGCTAATTCAGCGCATCAGCGAAATTTTCCAACACACCGTTTAAGTCCCTTCCACTCCGCACCCATTGAGAGGTTTGACCATGAAGATGCACCGCGCCACCCTTGCAGTCCTTGCCCTGACGTTCGCAATTTTTCCCTTTTCACAGGTTCATGCGCAAGCTTACCCTGTGCGTCCTATCAAACTGCTGGTGCCTTTGGCAGCGGGTAGCACAGCAGACATTCTTTCTCGCACCATTGGGACAGAACTTGCCATGGCAATGGGTCAACCTGTGGTTATTGATAATAAGCCTGGCGCTGGAGGAACCATTGCAATGGCGGAGCTTGCGCGCGCCACTCCAGACGGCTACACCATCGCGTTTGCTTCTCAAGGCACGTTGGTTTTTAATCTGTCGTTGTATGCCAAACCAGGCTACGACTCTTTGAAGGACTTCTCGCCAATCTTGCACGTAGGTGGCGTGTCAAACGTGATGGTTGTGCCTCCTGATAGCCCTGCCAAAAGTCCCTTTGACATCATTGCTGCAGCCAAAGCCAAGCCTGGAACCATGACCTTCTCGTCCGGTGGCAGCGGAACCAGCCACCACCTCTCTGGCGTTCTTTTTGGGCAGCTGACCGGGACTGATTTGGTCCACGTCCCCTACAAAGGTGCGCCACAAGGTATTTTGGCTGTCATGAGCGGCGAGGTAACCATGGGTTTCTTCAACACCCCCACAGTCATCAATCAAATTAAAGACAACAAACTCAAGGGCTTGGCCGTTACAAGCCTGACCCGGTCGCCGCTGCTACCCACAATGCCCACACTGGATACAAGTGGCGTGAAGGGGTACGAAGTCAACACATGGTTTGGATTCATAGCCCCCGCAAATACCCCGCCTGATGTCGTTTCAAGACTTCACACAGAGATAGGTAAAATTTTGGCTATCCCTGCCATCAGAGACAAGTTGACATCGCAAGGTTTTGAACTTGCACCTTTTACGCCCCCCTCAGGCTTCACCAAGATCATCAGGGAGGATCTAGGCAAGTGGCCCGGAATCATCAAGGCGTCTGGCGCAAAGGTGGACTGAGGTCAATTGCATTTTCCGTCTTTGGCCCCGCTCGCGAGCATACCCTTACCAGGTTTCATTGACACATAGGGCGCGTTGGCTTGGCGTTTGGTTGGAACGAACGACGAGCGTCTACAGGGCTAAACCTTCCCCGGCTCATCTCTTGAGCCCGACTTGTTGACGCCGATTCAATACTGATCAACGGATGGCCAGAGCACTTTTGCCTGGGGAGTGCTTTTTCTCGCGACCATGAAGTTTTTGGACAAGCCTGTTGAACGAAGGCTTGGCTAACTTACCGCAGCCCATCAACGCTTCAACCCCGCATAAAAATTTTCATGCGGCCCGACCGCCAGCAGCATGGCTTCAGTGGGGGCTGTTTTGTGCGGTTGCAGCTCATAGGCCAGCAGAGTTTCTTGGCCGTTCAGTTTGAACTTGTAGACAAAAACACCCGAAAGGTCGCCTTTCTTTTCCTCGCCCAGCTGGGGATTTTGAAGAATGGCCTTGATGGCTTCATCCAGTGTTTTTTTGTCGCGGGCGTGCAGCTTTTTGGCCACCCGGTTGAACGATGGCGAGGCGCTGACTTGCAGCATCAGCCAAACTCATAAGGCGCAGCCAGTCCGGCTTTGACTTCTTCACGCGAGAGCATGGTGTCTTGGATCAGCCTCAAAGGCATGTCCGGGTTGTCGATCACGGCTTTGCCGATGCGTGCCCAGTACTCGATTTGCCTTGGCACAGAGCGGTGCTCTGCGGCGGCGTAGGGTTTGGCGTCTTCGACCAACTCGTCAGACAGTTTCATTGCAACAGCCATGGGGCCTCTCCTTCAGGAGTTGTATTTTGCAACCATTGGTTAATTTATGCAACCTTTTGCGTCCTGCTAAAACGGTTAGTCATCAGCTCTTTCAGGGCACACTTCAATTTAGCGAGCACAACAACATGAAAGACCTGAAAGATGAATCATGTCAATGTTATAGTTGTACTATTTATTGTACAAAGGTTGCCAACATGGACGCCATGACTTACAGCACTGCACGCGCCAATTTGGCAGGTGTGATGAACCGTGTTTGCGAGGACCACGAACCCTTGATCATTACCCGCAATGGTGACCAATCGGTGGTGATGCTCTCGCTCGAAGATTACAAGGCGCTCGAAGAGACAGCCTATCTTTTACGCACGCCTGCCAATGCTCGTCGTCTACTGGCGGCGGTGGGTCAGCTCAATGCGGGGCAGGGCCTGGAACGCGAGTTGGTGAAGTGAAACTCGTTTTTGCCGAGACGGCCTGGGAGGATTACCTCTACTGGCAAAAGCAGGACCGCAAACTGGTCGAGCGCATCAACAAGCTGATCGAGGCCACGGCGCGTGAACCTTATGCTGGCGTAGGCAAACCCGAGCCCTTGAAACATGCGCTTTCGGGCTACTGGTCTCGACGCATCAACGATGAACACCGGATGGTCTATCGGGTCGAGGGCGATCAATTGCAAATTGCCCAATTGAGGTTGCACTACTGAGTTTTAAATCCATTGGCCATTTGACCATTGCGAACACATTAAGATCACTCCCCTATGAACTGGCTCGATCAAATCAAATGGGACGACAAAGGCCTGGTGCCTGTGATCGCCCAAGAAAAAGACACTGGCGACGTGATGATGTTCGCCTGGATGAACCGCGAGGCTTTGCAAAAGACGGCCGAGCTCAAGCGGGCGGTGTATTTCAGCCGTTCGCGCAACAAGCTGTGGTTCAAGGGCGAGGAGTCGGGCCATGTGCAGACGGTGCACGACATCCGCATCGATTGCGACAACGATGTGGTGCTGCTCAAAATCACCCAGCTGGGGCACGAGCCGGGCATTGCCTGCCATACGGGCCGCCACAGTTGCTTTTTCCAGAGCTTGCAGCCCGATGGCTGGCAGGCTGTGGACCCGGTCCTGAAGGACCCTGAAACCATTTACAAGTGAGCGCCCCAAAGCCTATGACCAACCAGGACATCCTTGACCGCCTCGCTGCGGTGGTCGAAAGCCGCAAGATCGCCAACGGCGGTGATCCCGAAAAAAGTTATGTGGCCCGCTTGCTGCACAAAGGGCCTGACGCCTTTTTGAAGAAGATTGGCGAAGAAGCCACCGAGACCGTGATGGCCGCCAAAGACGTAGACCATGGCGGGGACAAAGCCAAGCTGGTGGGCGAGGTGGCCGACCTGTGGTTCCACAGCATGATCGCGCTGGCGCACTATGGCCTCACGCCCGCCGACGTGGTCAACGAGCTGGCCCGCCGCGAAGGCCTGAGCGGCCTGGAAGAAAAAGCCCTGCGCAAAGTGCAAGAGCGTGAGCGTTTGGGCGAATAAACCATGAACAACCAACCCATCGACGACAGCACCCACACCATCAGCTGGGTGAGCTACATCCTGCACCTGATCGTGGCCGTCAGCGCCGTGATCCCAGGGGCGCAGATGGGCCCGGCTTTGTTGGTGGTGGCGCTGATCATCGATTTGGTCAAAAAGGGTGATGTCCCAGGCTGGGAAGCCACGCATTTCAGTTACCGCATCCGCACCGTGATCTGGGCCGCCTTGCTGTACTTGATCACAGCGCCCTTGTGGTTGTTGATGTTTTTCCCCGGATGGTTGGCCTGGGTGGCCGTTTCCATTTGGTTTTTGTACCGCATCGTGCTGGGCATGGTGCGCTTGAACGGGCAGCGCCCGGTGAACGACTGAACCCCTTTATTCAATTCAATCAAGCCATGACCGACGCCAACTGTATTTTCTGCAAAATCATTGCGGGCCAAATCCCTTCGCGCAAAGTGCATGAAGACGAGCACGTGTTCGCCTTCCACGACATTGCGCCCTGGGCGCCCATTCACTTTTTGATCATTCCCAAGCTGCACATCCCTTCGATGGTGCACTTGGCCCCCGAGCATGCGGGCCTCATGGGCCACATGATGACCTTGGCCCCCAAGCTGGCAATGCAGGAGGGGTGCAACCCTTACCCGGACGGCGGTTTCCGCATCGTGGTCAACAACGGGGCCGAGGGGGGCCAGGAAGTGCATCACCTGCACATGCACGTCATGGGCGGTCCTCGGCCATGGTTGCGCGGCTGAAACTCGCGATTGTCATCAAATCCTTGTTTAATCAAGGCAGTTCTTTTTGCGAGGGCTTCAGCCCTTAGAATTCAACCACAACGTTAGGAGAGATTCATGGGTACTTTTTCGATTTGGCACTGGCTGATTGTGCTGTTGATCGTGGTCATGGTGTTCGGCACCAAAAAGCTCAAAAACATGGGTTCTGACCTGGGTGGAGCCGTCAAAGGTTTCAAAGACGGCATGAAAGAGGGTGGCAACAAGCCTGAAGACGGCGCAGCCCCTGTGGCCGGTCAAGTCACCTCTTCGACCACGGCTCAGGCCGAAAAGACCACCATTGATGTTGAAGCCAAGACCAAGTCTTGAACTTTTGAACGACTGAACGCTGCCCTGTGCTGGACTTAAGTTTTTCGAAAATGGCCCTGATCGGGGTGGTGGCCTTGATCGTCATTGGGCCCGAGAAGTTGCCCAAGGTGGCCCGAACGCTCGGGGCTTTGCTGGGCAAAGCGCAGCGGTATGTTTCAGATGTCAAGGCTGAAGTCAACCGGTCCATGGACCTGGAAGAGTTGAAGAAAATGAAAGAAACCATGGAGACGGCGGCTCGCGATGTCGAGCAAACCGTCCAAACCACGGCTTCTGATTTTGAAAAAGACTGGGCCGACACCACGGCGGGGCTGAACAGCGATTTGCCCGCCATCGAGTCTCCGCCGCCCTACTACAAACGTCCCGAGAAAAACTGGCGTCTCAAGCGGGGTGCGATGCCGCAGTGGTACAAAGCGCGTTCTGGGGTGCGCACCAAAGCCTTGTCGGGTGCTGCCCGCGTGGCCCGTTACCGGCCCAAGCCTCTTAATTCCTTTTGATGTTGGCGCGCTTGCTGCGCGCCCGCTAGACTGATCCATTCCATGTCTGAAACCCCTCCCCAGCCCGACGACGAACTCAAAGGTTCAGAGCAACCTTTTGTGGCGCATTTGATCGAGTTGCGAGACAGGTTGATGTGGGCTGTGGCTGCTGTGGCCGTCGCTGCCGCAGCTTTGGCCATTTACCCGGGGCCAGGCAATTTGTACGACATTTTGGCGGCTCCCCTGGTGGTGCATCTGCCCAAAGGTGCCACCTTGATCGCGACGTCGGTGATTTCGCCTTTCATGGTGCCGCTCAAAATTTTGTTGATGGCCGCGTTTCTGATCGCCTTGCCGGTGGTGCTCTACCAGGTATGGGCTTTCGTTGCCCCTGGTTTGTATAGCCATGAGAAAAAGCTGGTCATGCCTTTGGTGGTCTCCAGCACCTTGCTGTTTTTCATCGGGGTGGCTTTTTGTTATTTCTTTGTGTTCGGTCAGGTGTTCAGCTTCATCCAGAGCTTCGCTCCCAAGAGCATCACCGCCGCGCCAGACATTGAGGCTTACTTGAGTTTTGTGCTGTCCATGTTCCTGGCTTTTGGCTTGGCTTTTGAGGTGCCGGTGGCCGTGGTTGTTTTGGCTCGCATGGGTGTGGTCAGTGTGGAAAAACTCAAGGAGTTCAGGGGCTACTTTGTGGTGCTGGCTTTTGTGATTGCCGCTGTGGTCACGCCGCCCGATGTGGTGTCGCAGCTGGCACTGGCCATACCGATGTGCCTGCTCTACGAGCTGGGCATCTGGGCCGCACAAATCTTCATCAAGCACACCAAGGCCCCGGATGCGGATGCGTCTGCCGATGGCAGCTGATGAGTGGTTTTCAGATGCTGAACAAAAAAAGGGCCGCCAGGCCCTTTTTCATGCTTGCCCCAAAGTTTGCATCTCATTCAAGGCGCTTTCCTTTTAGGGGAAGGCCTTTCCGCAGGGGTTAGACGCAAGGACAGTTGGGCTTGTTGACGCCATATGAGCACCTCTGCGGGTTCGCCCGGCTTCAGGCTGGCGACCTGATTGAGCAGCTCTGACACGCTGCCCACTGGTTGCTTGGCCACTTGCAGGATCACGTCCCCGGGACGAACGCCCGCTTTGGCTGCTGGGCCGTTTTGCAAAACGCCGGTGATGACGACACCCTGTCGGCTTTGATCGGAATTCACCTTGGGAAGCTGAAAGCTTTCGGCCAGTTCCGGCGACATGTCTTGCGGTTCAACCCCGATCCAGCCCCGGACGACCTTGCCGTTTTGCAGCAAGTCCTGCATGACTTGTTTGGCCGTCGAGATCGGGATGGCAAAGCCAATGCCCATGCTGCCACCTGAGCGGGAGTAGATGGCGGTGTTGATGCCCATCAGGTGGCCATTCACATCGACCAGCGCCCCGCCGGAGTTGCCAGGGTTGATGGCGGCGTCGGTCTGGATGAAGTTTTCAAAAGTGTTGATGCCCAATTGACTTCGGCCCAAGGCGCTGACGATGCCCGAGGTGACGGTCTGGCCCACACCAAAGGGATTGCCAATGGCCAGCACCACATCGCCCACTTGCAGGTCTTGCAGCTGACCCAAAACGATCACGGGCAGTTTGTCCAGAGGAATTTTCAGCAAGGCCAGATCGGTGTCCGGGTCAGTACCGATCACTTTGGCCCGCGTCTTGCGGCCATCGCTGAGCACCACCTCGATGTTGTCGGCATCTTCGATGACATGGTTGTTGGTCAGGATATGACCCTCTGCACTGACGATCACGCCACTGCCCAGGCCACCCGGGTTCTGCTCTTCCTGTTCGCCGTAGAAGAACTTGAACCAAGGGTCTTGGCCATGTGGGTTTTGGCTTTTGCCTTGGCGGGTATTGATGCTCACCACCGCTGGGGAGGCTTTTTGTGCTGGCCCGCTCAGACTGCCGACGGGCCGATTGCCGCTGACGGCCGGTGGGGCTTGCAGCAAAGTCATGCCGTCCACCGAGCGCTTGGCACCGCGCAGCCATTCGGGCTGGAGCGTGGCCACCACAAACCAGATGGCCAACAAAACGGTCACCCATTGAGAGAATAAAAGCCAATAACGTTTCATGGTTTCAGATTGTGCTTGATTCGGTTGAGCAGCACTTCAAACTGCGCGCATCAACCAGCACAGACGCAAGGACGTGACCTTGTCCGACCTGAGCCACAATGGCGGATCCAAGCCAAGTCAAATCCGTCATTATGACCAATGCCAAAACCCTGGGCCAAGCTTTTGATGCCTTGCTTCAGCCCGAAAAGTTCCGCGATTACGGTCCCAACGGACTGCAAGTCGAAGGAGATCGCGAGGTGCGGCTGCTGGTCAGCGGTGTCACCGCCAGCCGCGCCCTGATCGAAGCGGCCATTGACGTCCAAGCCGACGCCATCGTGGTGCACCACGGCTTGTTCTGGCGCGGTCAAGATGGGCGCATCACGGGCTGGATGCGTGAGCGGCTGCGTTTGCTGCTGGCGCATGGCATTCACTTGTTTGCTTACCACTTGCCGCTGGACGCTCACCCCGAACTGGGCAACAACGCCCAACTGGCCCGTGTGCTCGGCTTGCAGGCCGATGGCCGATTTGGCGAACAAGACCTGGGTTTTCTCGGGACGGGCACACAGACTTGGGCAGGGCCTCAGGCCCTGGCCGAGCATGTGGCCGCCGTGCTGGCGCGCCCGGTGACCTGCGTGGGTGATGCCGATCGGCCTGTTCAACGGGTGGCCTGGTGCACGGGCGGTGCTCAAAGTTACTTCGAGTCGGCCATTGCCCAAGGCGTGGATGCGTTCATCACCGGCGAAATATCCGAGCCGCAAGCCCATCTGGCGCGTGAAACCGGCGTGGCCTTTTTGGCCTGTGGCCACCATGCTACCGAGCGCTATGGCGCACCCGCCTTGGGCGCGCATGTGGCGCAGGCGCTGGGCATTGCGCACCGTTTCATCGAGATCGACAACCCGGCCTGATGCCGCCCTTTTGCGCCATGAACCTGTCTGACCTGACCCGCCCCATCGCCATCACCCCCGGTGACCCCTGCGGCATTGGCCCTGAAATCATCGCCCGGGCCTGGTGCATTGCGCCTGAACTCACCCAGGGCTGCTTTGTGGCGGGCGATGTGGGCCTGATGCGCCGCGCCATGGCCTTGGTCCAGCCGTCAGTGCGCTACCCGGTTTGTGAAATTGAAACACCCGCGCAAGCCCTTCAAATCCCCCCGAGGTGTCTGCCCGTACTGCAAGTGGTGCCGGTGGCACCCGAGATGCCTTGGGGCCAAGTTGATGGCCGAGCCGGTCAGTTGGCGGGCGAGGCCGTGCTGTGGGCCACGCGAGCGGCCTTGCGAGGCGAGGTGGCCGCGCTGGTCACTGCCCCTTTGCACAAAGAGGCCTTGCACGCTGCAGGCGCACCCTACGACCAATACCCGGGCCACACCGAGTTGCTGCAGGCCGAGGCGGCAAGGCATGCGGGGGTGACGCTCACGCAAATGCCCGTGCGCATGATGCTGGCCAACGACGAGTTGCGCACGGTGCTGGTCAGCATCCATGTGTCCTTGCGCGAGGCGCTTGACGCCATCACCGTGGACCGGGTTTTGGAGACTTTGCGCATCACCCACACGGCTGTTTCAGCTTTGCTGGGCCGCAGGCCACGCATCTCGGTGGCGGGTGTCAATCCGCACGCGGGCGAGGGCGGCTTGTTTGGGCGGGAAGAAATCGAGATCTTGCAGCCCGCCATGTCGCAAGCCCGCCAAGAGGGAATGGATGTGCATGGACCCTACGCCCCCGATACGGTGTTCATGCGGGCTCGCCAAAAACCGGGTGTTCAACGGGAATTTGATGTGGTGGTGGCCATGTACCACGACCAGGGCTTGATCCCCGTGAAGTACCTGGGGGTGGAACAGGGGGTGAATGTGACTTTGGGCCTGCCCTTGATCAGGACCAGCCCGGACCACGGCACGGCCATGGACGTGGCGGGGCAGGGCAGGGCCGACGCCAGCAGCATGGTTCAGGCCATTCGGATGGCGCGTCAGCTGGTGGCGGGCAAGGCCCATGGCGACGCTTGAGTCCGGAAGTTTCAGGCCTTGGTTTTCAGACTGTCGCGGATTTCACGCAGCAGCAACACGTCTTCAGGCGGGATGGGAGCGGCCTCTAGTGCGGCTGTGGCTGGCTCACTGGCTTTGAGGCGGTTGATCTGGCGTACCATCACAAAAATCACAAAAGCCAAAATAAAGAAGTTCAAGGCCACCGTGACGAAACTGCCGTAGGCAAAAACAGCGCCCAGCTTTTTGGCCTCTACCAAGGGCAAACTGGCCGCCTGACCGGCCATAGGCAGGTAGTAATTGGCGAAATCAAGGCCTCCGAACACCAGACTCACAAACGGCATGATCAGATCGGCCACCAAGGAATCGACGATTTTGCCAAAGGCCGCCCCGATGATCACGCCCACCGCCAGGTCCATGACGTTGCCCTTCAGCGCAAAAGATTTGAATTCTTGAGAGAATGACATCTTAAATCTCCAAAATTAACAAGGTGATGGTTATTGTGCCCCAGTCAGAAGGAAGCTTATCGGGTTGTAAGTCGGTAGCTTGTTTCACTCCGCTACAATCTCGGGTTGACCCTGATAACGACTCGCCAAGAGGATTTCCATGAGTGACACCCCAGTCGACAGCAGCAAGCGGACCTGGCTGATTGCCTCCACTTGCGCAGGTGCCGTAGGCGCTGGCTTTGTGGCCACCCCCTTCGTCAGCAGTTTCCAACCATCCGAGCGGGCCAAAGCGGCCGGTGCGGCCGTCGAGGTGGACATTTCCGCCTTGAATCCGGGCGAAAAGCTCACGGTCGAATGGCGCGGCAAACCCGTGTGGATCATGAAGCGCTCGCCTGAGCAGCTCGAATCCTTGAAAAAAATCGAAGGCCAACTGGCCGATCCTGCCTCGGACCGCACCGCTTATCCCACGCCCGAATACGCTAAAAACGGCCATCGCTCGATCAAGCCCGAAATCATGGTGGCTGTGGGCATTTGCACCCACTTGGGTTGCTCGCCAGGTGACAAGTTCGCCGCAGGTCCTCAGCCTTCACTGCCTGACGACTGGAATGGCGGCTTTCTGTGCGCCTGCCATGGCTCCACCTTTGACCTGGCCGGCCGCGTGTTCAAGAACAAGCCTGCACCCGATAACCTCGAAGTGCCGCCCCACATGTACCTGTCTGACACCAAGTTGATCATTGGTGAAGACAAGAAGGCTTGATGGAGAACAACATGGCTCAATTCAAAGAAATTTCTCCGAACGCCCCCGCTGGCGAAAAGCTGCTCAACTGGGTAGACAACCGCTTTCCCTTGTCCAAGCTGTACAAGGACCATCTGTCCGAGTATTACGCGTCCAAAAACCTGAACATTTGGTACGTTTTCGGCGCTCTGTCGCTCTTGGTTTTGGTGATCCAGATCGTGACCGGCATCTTTTTGACCATGCACTACAAGCCGGACGCAGCACTGGCTTTCGCTTCGGTCGAATACATCATGCGCGATGTGTCTTGGGGCTGGTTGATCCGTTACATGCACTCGACAGGCGCCTCTGCGTTCTTCGTTGTGGTGTACCTGCACATGTTCCGGGGTTTGATCTACGGCTCGTACCGCAAGCCGCGCGAACTGGTTTGGATCTTCGGCTGCGCCATTTTCTTGGTGCTGATGGCCGAGGCTTTCATGGGTTACCTCCTGCCTTGGGGCCAGATGTCTTACTGGGGCGCTCAGGTGATCGTGAACTTGTTCTCGGCCATTCCCGTGATTGGCCCTGATTTGGCTTTGCTGATCCGCGGCGACTTCGTGGTGGGCGATGCCACCTTGAACCGCTTCTTCAGTTTTCACGTGATTGCCATGCCATTGGTGCTCTTGGGTTTGGTGGTGGCACACATCATTGCCCTGCACGAAGTTGGTTCTAACAATCCTGACGGCATCGAAATCAAAGCGCCTGATGCGCCTAAAGACGCCAAAGGCAACCCTTTGGACGGTATCCCATTTCACCCCTATTACACCGTCCATGACATTTTGTCTGTGAGTGTGTTTTTGATGGCTTTCACGGCGATTGTGTTTTTTGCGCCTGAGATGGGCGGCTATTTTCTTGAATACAACAACTTCATTCCAGCCGATCCATTGACCACGCCTTTGCACATTGCACCCGTTTGGTACTTTACGCCCTACTATTCCATGCTGCGCGCCATCACCAACGAGATGATGTTTGTGTTGGTGGCTTGCGTGATCATCGGTTCCGTGCTGGCTGTGGCCAAGGGCAAACTGCCCACATTTCTCAAAGCTGGTGTGGTGGGTGCTGCGGTATTGATTTGTGCCCTGATGCTGTCCATTGACGCCAAGTTCTGGGGTGTGGTGGTCATGGGCGGTGCTGTGATCATCATGTTTTTCTTGCCATGGCTCGATTACAGCCCTGTCAAGTCGATTCGCTATCGACCAGGCTGGCACAAGTACATTTACGCCGCCTTTGTCTTTATGTTCATTGTTCTCGGCTACCTGGGTGTTAAGGCACCCGGTGTCTGGGGCATCATCGCTGGACAAGACATCGCAGAACGTGTTTCACAGCTATTTACATTGGGCTATTTCGGTTTCTTCCTCTTGATGCCTTGGTGGAGCAAGCTGGGCACATTCAAGCAAGTGCCTGACCGCGTGATCTTCACGCCTCACTGAGACCCCGGAGAGTCAAGAACATGAAAAACCTCAAGAAACTTGCATTGGGCTTTGTGATGGCCCTTGGCCTTATCTCTGGAGCCCACGCCGCTGGTGGTGGCATCGCCTGGGACAAGGCCCCCCACAAAACCAACGACTTGGCGGCTTTGCAAAACGGTGCCAAGTTGTTCGTCAACTATTGTCTCAATTGCCACTCTGCGGCTTACATGCGCTACAACCGCCTGAAAGACATCGGTTTGACCGATCAGCAGATCAAGGACAACCTGATGTTCGCCACCGACCGTGTTGGCGACAACATGAAAGTGGCTTTGGACCCTGTGTTGGCCAAAGACTGGTTTGGCAAGAACCCACCCGACTTGACGTTGATGGCCCGATCGCGTTCAGGGCCTGGCGGCACAGGTGCAGACTACCTCTACACCTATTTGCGCACGTATCACCGTGATTCGACCAAACCCACAGGTTGGAATAACTTGGCAATGCCCAACGTGGGTATGCCCAATCCGCTGTGGGAATTGCAAGGCGAGCGTGAGCCCGTTTATGTGGAAAAAGAAGAGCATGGTCACAAAGTCCAAATCTTCTCTGGCTGGAAGCAAGTCAAGCCCGGCACCATGACGCCTTTGGAATACGATCAAGCCATTGGTGATTTGGTCGGATACATGCAATGGATGGCCGAGCCAGGGCAGAACTCCCGTGTGCGCATTGGTGTATGGGTTTTGATTTTCTTGTCCTTCTTCACCTTCATTGCTTGGCGTTTGAATGCGGCATACTGGAAAGACATCAAGTAACTGATCTTTCACCCGGCCATTCAGCCGGGTCCTTTGGAGTGGCAGGTCTTTGGGCCTCCCACTCTTTTTGATTTTTTGAGGAGCCTCCACCATGATGGTGCTTTATTCCGGAACGACTTGCCCTTTTTCACACCGCTGCCGCTTTGTGCTGTTTGAAAAAGGCATGGACTTCGAGATCCGCGATGTGGACTTGTACAACAAGCAAGAAGACATCAACGTGATGAACCCCTACGGTCAAGTGCCGATTTTGGTTGAGCGCGACCTGATCCTGTACGAGTCGAACATCATCAACGAGTACATCGACGAGCGCTTTCCGCATCCCCAGTTGATGCCCGGTGACCCGGTGGACCGCGCCCGGGTGCGTTTGTTCTTGCTCAACTTCGAAAAAGAACTGTTCACCCATGTGCTCACCTTGGAAAACCGCGCCCTCAAAGGCAACGACAAGGCGCTGGAAAAAGCCCGCTCGCACATCCGCGACCGCCTGACCCAGTTGGCCCCGGTGTTCCTGAAAAACAAGTTCATGCTGGGAGACAATTTTTCCATGCTGGATGTGGCCATTGCCCCTTTGTTGTGGCGTCTGGACTACTACGGTATCGAACTCAGCAAAAATGCAGCCCCTTTGCTCAAGTACGCTGAGCGCATTTTTTCGCGTCCTGCCTACATCGAGGCGCTGACACCTTCTGAAAAGGTCATGCGCAAATAAAGCCGGGTGTTTTCGGGTCAATAATGGCGATGAAGGACAACGCATGATCAGCAATACCGAACTGCCGTCAACCAGGCCTTACCTGATTCGCGCCTTGTACGACTGGTGTTCCGAAAACGGCTTCACACCCTATGTGGCGGTGAAGGTGGACAACTCGGTTCAGGTGCCGCGTGAGTATGTGCAAGGGGGCGAGATCGTGCTGAACGTCAGCATGGACGCGACCAGTTCATTGAAGCTGGGCAACGACTTCATCGAGTTCAAAGCCCGCTTTGGTGGCAAGCCGCGTGAAATCATGGTGCCTATCCACCGGGTCATGGCCATCTACGCTCGCGAAAACGGACAGGGCATGGCTTTTCCCGTGAGCGATGAGCAAGCGCCTCCTGCCG
Source organism: Limnohabitans sp. (assembly GCF_044373035.1). GTDB lineage: Bacteria > Pseudomonadota > Gammaproteobacteria > Burkholderiales > Burkholderiaceae_C > Limnohabitans_A. Next base: position 14,864 of record NZ_JBILQU010000014.1, read on the forward strand.
CTTTGTCCTCGGTCGATGGTCCTTCGCTTGCAAGTGCCGACAGCGAAGACAAGCCCGCAGCACCCAGCCCCGGTAGACCTGCACTCAAGCGGATCAAATAAAAAATTGAGGTCCTGCGCAAAGTCGGCCTCGGAGCACGTTAAAATTCAGCCCGTGCCGCTTTAGCTCAGTTGGTAGAGCACCCGCCTTGTAAGCGGTAGGTCGTCAGTTCGAATCCGACAAGCGGCACCAAAACTTCAGCCCTGACCTTCAAAAGTCAGGGCTTTTTTGTGTCCAAAATTTGCAGCCAAAACGGTGGGGCCTCAGCGGTTTTGCACCTTGATGCGGATCGAAGACACCCCCAGACCTTGGACATTGAGATGCGCTTGTAAGGCGGGCAGCAATTGACGCAGTTTGGCGGCCACGGCGTTCGAGCTCACCAGCAGACACCAGGCGCCATCTTCAATGGGTCCGGCCTGGATCCCGGCTCGCAAAGGCACAGGCAGCAAACTGCGAATGGCTTGCAGGCGCTCGGACGAATCGCGCACCCGTCCCATCAACAGTGAAAAGGTGGGGGACTCTTGAGCGGCTTGTTGCAGGGGAATGGCTTGGTGGCGTCTTTGCATGGCTTGTCTTAGGACTCGATTATCTGGCAAGGCGTGAATCCTCGGCACAGTGCCCTGAAAAGGCTTTCGAGGAGGGCTGGTCAAGCGGCTAAAATCATCAGGTTGTGCAGTTCGCCCATGGGCGGCCTGTCGGGTTGATGGGGACTTTTGCCCTGCAAGCCCGGATTTCATAAAACTTTTAACCAGACAGGATAGACGGTCTGTTTTTCAGCCTCTGTGCTGAATGTGGATCTAAATGACATGGCCATCCCATTCCTCACCAAGATTTTCGGCAGTCGCAACGACCGCCTGCTCAAAACTTACCGCAAAACCGTCGAGCGCATCAATGCCATGGAGGCTGGACTCGAAAGCCTGAGCGACGATGAGCTGAGGGCCAAAACGCAAAATTTCCGCGATCGTGCTGCCGCTGGTGAGAGTCTGGATGCCATGTTGCCCGAGGCTTTTGCTGTGGTGCGTGAGGGCTCCAAGCGGGTCATGAAGATGCGCCACTTCGATGTGCAGCTTGCCGGTGGCATCGCTCTGCACAACGGCAAGATTGCCGAGATGGGCACGGGCGAGGGCAAAACCCTGACATCCACGCTGCCGGCCTACCTCAACGCCATCGCAGGCAAGGGCGTGCATGTGGTCACGGTGAACGATTACTTGGCCAGCCGTGACGCCACATGGATGGGCAAGCTCTACAACTTCCTGGGGCTCAAGGTGGGCATCAATTTGCCGCAACTGCCGCGAGAAGACAAGCAAGCCGCTTACAACGCTGACATCACCTACGGCACGAACAACGAATACGGTTTCGATTACTTGCGCGACAACATGGTCCACGAAGCCCATGACCGTGTGCAGCGCCCGCTCAACTACGCCATCGTGGACGAGGTCGACTCGATTCTGATCGACGAGGCCCGTACGCCCTTGATCATCAGTGGTCAGGCGGAAGACCACACGGCCACTTACCTGGCAATGAACCAGGTCGTGCCGCTGCTCACCCGCCAAGAAGGCGAGGCCGACCCTCGCACGGGCGAGGGCATCATCACGCCCGGCGACTTCACGGTCGATGAAAAATCGCACCAGGTCTTCTTGACCGAAGACGGCCATGAAAAAGCCGAAACGGTGCTCGCGCAAATGGGACTGATCCCAGCAGGCACGAGCCTGTACGACCCGGCCAACATCACGCTGATGCACCACTTGAGCGCTGCTCTGCGTGCTCGACACCTTTACCACCGCGATCAGCACTATGTGGTGCAGGACGGCGAGATCATCATCGTCGACGAATTCACCGGCCGTCTGATGACGGGCCGCCGCTGGAGTGATGGTTTGCACCAGGCGGTGGAAGCCAAAGAGGGCGTGCAAATCCAGGCCGAAAACCAGACGCTGGCCTCCATCACCTTCCAGAACTATTTCCGCTTGTACAGCAAGATCGGTGGCATGACGGGCACGGCCGACACCGAGGCTTATGAGTTCCAGGAAATCTATGGTCTGGAGACCATGGTGATTCCGCCGCACCGCAAGAGCCAACGCGAAGACCAGCTGGACCGGGTGTACAAAACTTCACAAGAGCGTTACACCGCGGCCATTGCGGACATCCGAGAATGCTTTGAGCGTGGCCAGCCGGTGCTGGTGGGCACCACTTCGATTGAAAACTCGGAGCTGATTGCGCAACTGCTGACGCAGCAAAAGCTGCCACACCAGGTGCTCAACGCCAAACAGCACGCCCGCGAGGCGGACATTGTGGCCCAGGCCGGACGACCCGGCATGATCACGATCGCCACCAACATGGCTGGTCGTGGCACCGACATTGTGCTCGGCGGAAACATTGAAAAAGACGTTCAGGCCATTGAAGAAGATGCGAACCTGCCAGAGGGGGTCCGCCATGAAAAAGTGACCCAGCTGCGTCAGGAGTGGAAGGCCGTGCATGAGCAGGTCAAGTCCTTGGGCGGTTTGCGCATCATCGCCACTGAGCGGCATGAGTCGCGCCGCATCGACAACCAGCTGCGCGGCCGTTCGGGCCGCCAAGGCGACCCCGGTTCTTCACGCTTTTACCTGAGCCTGGACGACCCGTTGATGCGCATTTTTGCGGGTGACCGTGTGCGCTCCATCATGGACCGGCTGAAGATGCCCGAGGGCGAGGCGATCGAAGCGGGAATCGTCACCCGCAGCATCGAAAGTGCCCAGCGCAAGGTGGAAGCCCGTAACTTCGACATCCGCAAGCAGCTGCTGGAATACGACGACGTGTCCAATGACCAGCGCAAGGTGATTTACCAGCAGCGCAACGACATTCTGGATGCGCAAGACATGCACGCCCAGATCACGGCCCTGCGTGAAGGGAGCTTCACCGATCTGGTGCGCCAGTTTGTACCGGTCGAATCGGTCGAAGAGCAATGGGATCTGCCGGGTCTGGAAAAAGTGTTGGCTGAAGAGTGGGGCATGACGCTGGACTTGCAAGGCAAGGTGCAGGCATCGAGTGCCATTTCGGACGACGACCTGCTGGAGACGGTCGTGGCTGCTGCCCATGCACAGTTTCAGGCCAAGCTCGACCAAGTGGGGGCCGAGAGTTTCGTGTCCTTTGAACGCATGATTTTGTTGCAGAGCATTGACACCCACTGGCGCGAACACTTGAGCGCTTTGGATTACCTGCGCCAGGGCATTCACCTGAGGGGCTATGCGCAAAAGCAACCCAAGCAGGAATACAAGCGCGAAGCCTTTGAGTTGTTTGGCCAGTTGCTCGACGCCGTGAAAAACGAAGTCACCAAGACCTTGATGATGGTGCGCATCGAATCGGGCGACCAAATTCAGCAAGCTGCGCAAGCCATTGAGGAGCGGGCTGAGCAGATCAGCAATGTGACCTACACCGCACCGGATGAAACAGGCCAGCCACAAGTGCAGGCAGCAGCAGGTGGCCTGGCCGATTTGGCCAGCACCTGGGGCCAGGTCGGGCGCAACGAGCCTTGCCCTTGTGGTAGTGGCAAAAAATTCAAACACTGCCACGGCAAACTGGCCTGAAAAGGCTGGACGAATGAAACGGGCTTCGGCCCGTTTTGTCCTTGTGCCGTCTGACTACCGATTGTTTTCCTGAAGGATGTTTATGCCCGTGAATTTGCCCCCTCTGGATCCCGCCCAACTCCAGCCCATCGCGGGCGTGCGCATCGGCATCGCCGAAGCAGGCGTACGCAAAGCCAACCGCAAAGACCTCACCGTGTTTTTGCTGGACGAGGGCGCCAGTGTGGCAGGCGTGTTCACCCGCAACCGTTTTTGCGCCGCCCCTGTGCAGGTTTGCCGCGAGCACTTGGCCGTTGGCAGCGCGGTGCGCGCCTTGGTCGTCAACACCGGCAATGCCAATGCCGGCACGGGTGCGCCGGGCTTGGCCCATGCCCGCCAGACCTGTGAAGCCTTGGCCGGTTTGCTGCACTGCACGCCCGCGCAAGTGCTGCCTTTTTCGACCGGCGTGATCATGGAGCCGCTGCCAGTGGGCCGCATCGTGGCGGGCCTGCCTGCTGCACTGGCAGACGCGCAAGCCGCTCACTGGGCCAAGGCCGCAGAAGGCATCATGACCACCGACACCGTGCCCAAAGCGGCCAGTGTCCAGGTGCATGTGGGTGGCAAAACCGTCAGCATCACCGGCATCAGCAAAGGTGCGGGCATGATCCGCCCCAACATGGCCACCATGCTGGGTTTTGTGGCCACCGATGCCTGCATTGACCCCGCATTGCTGCCCGCATTGGCCAAGCAACTGACCGATGGTTCGTTCAACCGCATCACCATCGACGGCGACACCTCGACCAACGATTCCTTCATGTTGATCGCCACGCACAAGGCGGCGCATGCCCCCATCACCTCGCTGGACAGCGCCGATGGTCAGGCCTTGCTTGAGGGCCTGATGCAAGTGGCCCGCCAGCTGGCCCACGCCATCGTGCGCGATGGCGAGGGCGCCACCAAGTTCATCACCGTGCAGGTCGAAGGCGGCCGCACGGGCCAAGAGTGCCGCCAGGTGGCTTATGCGATCGCGCATTCGCCCTTGGTCAAAACCGCTTTTTTTGCCAGCGACCCCAACCTGGGCCGCATCCTGGCCGCCGTGGGTTATGCGGGCATCGAGGATTTGGACCAAGGCCTGATCGAGCTGCACCTGGACGACGTGCATGTGGTCTCGCAAGGCGGACGCCGCGCCGAGTACCGCGAAGAAGACGGTCAGCGTGTGATGAAGGGCAGCGAGATCACCGTGCGCGTTGGCCTGGGCCGCGGCGCCGCCAGCGACACCGTCTGGACCTGCGACCTGAGCCACGATTACGTCACCATCAACGCGGATTACCGTTCATGAATTCTCCTGCTTCCTCAGCCCTTGACCAACTGCTGGCCAAAGTCAGCCAGTTGGTGGACCGCATCGAGTCGGTCTTGCCCCAACCCCTGTCGGCCCCCGACTGGACGCAAGCCATTGCCTGGCGCTACCGCAAGCGTTCTTCAGGCCATGGCGTGATGGAGCCGGTGCGCCATGTGGCGGCCATGACGCTCGATGACCTCAAGGAAATCGACGACCAAAAAGAAAAGCTGCAACGCAACACCGAGCAGTTTGTGCATGGCCATCCGGCCAACAATGTGCTGCTCACGGGCGCACGCGGCACCGGCAAATCCTCGCTCATCAAGGCGTGCCTGAACACCTATGCACCGCAAGGCTTGCGCCTGATCGAGGTGGACAAGGAAGACCTGACCGATTTGCCCGACATCATCGAGGTGGTATCCGGGCGGGATGAAAAGTTCATTGTGTACTGCGACGACCTGAGCTTTGAAGACGGTGAGCCGGGCTACAAGGCGCTCAAGTCCATTTTGGACGGCACTGTGGCTGCCTCGACCCCCAACGTGCTGGTGTACGCGACCAGCAACCGCCGCCACCTCTTGCCCGAGTACATGAGCGAGAACCTCACCTACAAGCACACCGACGACGGCGAAGTGCACCCGGGTGAAGGCGTGGAAGAGAAAATTTCCCTGTCCGAGCGCTTTGGCCTATGGATCAGTTTCTACCCTTTCTCACAGGACGAGTACCTGACCATCGCAGGCCAATGGCTCAGCGCCCTGGGAGCCACACCCGCGCAAATCGAGGCCGCTCGCCCCGATGCGTTGCTCTGGGCTTTGGAACGCGGTTCGCGCAGTGGCCGTGTGGCATACCAATTTGCCCGCGACATGATGGGTCGCCAATCGGATCGCGCATGAGCACAGGCCTGCTGGTCGCAGACGGTGAGCGTGTACGGCAAGACCTGGCAAAGGGCCAGGCCGAGCGCGCCGTCGTCGATGTGGCCGTGGGTGTTTTGCTCCAAGCCGATGGCCAGTTTTTGCTGACCTCGCGCCCCGAAGGCAAGGTGTACGCAGGCTATTGGGAATTCCCTGGCGGCAAACTGGAAGCGGGCGAGTCGGTTGAGCAAGCTTTGCGTCGCGAGTTGCAAGAAGAGCTGGGCATCACGATCGGGCCAGCGCAAGTTTGGAAAACCCAGATGGTCGACTACCCCCACGCCCTGGTGCGCTTGCACTTTTGCAAGGTGTGGGCGTGGCAGGGCGAGTTGCAAATGCGCGAAGCGCAATCACACGCTTGGCAGTCCCTGCCCGTGGCGGTTGTGCCGGTATTGCCGGGCACCATCCCCGTGTTGGCTTGGCTGGCCGAAGAGCGGCAATTCAAAAACCACACACACGTGGGCGCACGCACCTAGTCATCACGTCACTGCAGACGGGGGTCGCCAAAAGTCTCGTCAGGCGGGGTCTCGTCGGGCAGTTTGAATTCTTCGCTGGCCCAGGCCCCCAAGTCCACGCCTTTGCAGCGGGCGCTGCAAAACGGGCGGTAAGGATTGCTGGGGCTGTACACGCTGGTGCCAGCGCAGGCCGGGCAACGCACTTGGCGTGGTTTGAAAGATTCAGGCGGGTTCACGACGCTTATGCGCACAAGGTCATCTCGAACGGCACGTCATCGGTCGTGGCCACCAATTTGCCATCGCTTTGTTGGCGCATCATGCGAATCACCACCAGCAAGCGATTGCAACTGATCTCGGGCGTCAAGCCCAAAGAGGGGTCGATCTTCAGGCGCAGCAGCTGAAAGCTTCGTCCTTGGGGCAGGTTTTGTTGCAACTGACCTGAAGTGGCCATGACTTTTTGGCTGGAGCCTGATTCGCGCAGCATTTGCAACAACTGTTCAATGGCTTGAGCCCAAGGTGCAAAAGGCAAAATCCATTGTTGCAAATCACGGGTACGGCTGCTGGCATCATGGTGCTGCCAAGCGTGATAAGCGGGCAAGTCAAATTCGCAAGTGCCCCCCGGGATGGCCACACGGCTTCTGAGGGCCATCAGGAAATCATGCTCCATTAAGTTTTGTCCCATTTTCCCGGCCACATGGTTGAGGGCTTCAAAGAGGTGATCGAGTTGAGCAATCAACCCGTCCAGCGCTTTTTCGGAAATAGCGGGATTTCCCCTGTACGCGCTATAAACTTGCTTTTGTCGCTCGAGGTCTTTGAGCACCTCAGCCTTGAGTTCAGATCGGCCCCCCACCTCCATGATTTCAAACAGGGTGATCAAGGCGAAATGGTGGTCCAGAGCCTGATCGCGCCCGACCAGTTCACCCATGCGGGAAAACAACTGCTGCAGTCGCAAATAGGTGCGGATGCGTTCATTAAATGGGTATTCGTACAGTATCACGCGGCATTTTCCAGTCCCGCCATCATAGCCCGAAGTCGGCGGCAAGCTGAGCCACCCGGGCGTCTAAATCATCAAAACTAAGACCTTGATTGACAAAAACGGCATCGGCGCAGGCCAGGCGTTGTGAACGCGAGGCTTGTTGAACCATGATGCGCTCGACTTCTTCGCTGGCCAGGCCACTGCGTGCCAGGACCCTTTGCTTTTGGGTCTCGGTGTCGCAGTCCACCACGATCACGCGGTCCACTTGTTTGCGCCAACGCTCACCCGATTCCACCAGCAAGGGCACATCAAACACCAAGACACGGTGACCATTTTGCACAGCCGCTTGCGCTTGCTCCGCCGTGATCTGGCTGACCAGAGGGTGGACGATCTGTTCGAGCTGGCGTTTGGCTTTTGGGTCACGGAAGATGCGCTCGCGCATGGCCTGGCGGTCCATGGCACCATCCGGACTGAGCATCGCTGCACCGAAGGTGTGCGCGATGTCTGCCATGGCCCTGCCGCCCGGTGCCGTGAGGCTGCGTGAAATGGCATCGGCGTCGATGATGGCCGCGCCGCGCCGCGCCAAAAAGCCCGCCACGGTGCTTTTGCCGCTGCCAATGCCGCCGGTCAGGCCAATGCGCCAGGTGCGTTGTGTCATGGACGTTCAGATCAAAAACCAGGGCAGGGGACCCAAGGTCATGACCCACAAACCTGCCAACACCAAAAAAGGCCCGAAAGCCAGTTGGCCATTGTCGTCCAATTGATCCCGAAACTTGAGCCAGAGGCCACCGAGCGCCCCGGAAAAAGAGGCGATCAAGATCAAGGACAACAGTGCGGGCCAACCCAGCCAGGCCCCCAAAGCGGCGAGCAGCTTGAAGTCGCCCTGACCCATGCCTTCCTTGCCGGTCACGGCTTTGAACAGCCAGTACACCGTCCACAAAAACAAGTAGCCTGCAGCAGCTCCCCAGAGGGCTTCGTTCAGGCCAATGCCCGTCAATCCCAAACTGGCACCCAGCAGACCCGCCCACACCAGGGGTTGGGTGATGGCGTCGGGCAGCAAGCGCGTGTCGGCATCGATGGCGGCCAGCGCCACCAAGGCGGCTGCAAATCCCGCCCATGCGAGCGCCTGAAGACCCAAGCCGTGTTCGGCCGCTGCCCACATGAACAGACCGCAAGTGATCAGTTCGATGGCCGGATATCGCCAACCAATGGGGACCTGGCAGTGGGCGCATCGGCCGCGCAGTCGAAGGAAGCTCAGCAGCGGAATGTTCTCGTGCCAAGCCAAGTCGTGCTGGCAGTGGGGGCAGTGCGAGCGGGGCACTGCCAGATTGAAGTGGGGCGCATCTGGCGGGGCATCGCCCAGCGGGACATCCCACTGCGCTTGCAGCATGAGCGGCAGGCGGTGGATCACCACGTTCAGGAAACTGCCGATCATCAAACCCAGTAAAGCCGCCAGGCCGAATGCCAAAACGCTGTCGTTCATGTCAAAAAACCTGCCCCAAACTGAATATCGGTAAGTACATGGCCACCAAGATGGCCCCAATGAAGCCGCCGAGCACCACAATGATCAGCGGCTCCAGCAAACTGCTCAGCCCATTGACCTGGTCGTCGAGCTCGCTTTCCATCAGGACACCCGCCCTGCCCAGCAAGCTGTCCAAGGCCCCGGTTTCTTCACCTGTGGCGCACAACTGCACGATCATCGCCGGAAAACGACCGTTTTGGGCCATGCTCTCGCTCAAACTGTGGCCCTGCACCACCCGGCGCTGGATTTGCAATGTGATGCGCGCAAAAACTGCATGATCGCATGCTTGGGCTGTGGGCCCTAAGGCTTCGGTCAAAGGTACACCCGCAGCCAGTAAGGCCGAAAGGGTCTGCGCCCAACGCGCCACCACCGACGTGGTCAGCAGCGGCCCGAGCACGGGCCAGTGCAGCCACCAACGGGCCAGCCATTGCCGCACACGGCTGGCTGCCGGGCTGCTTTGTTGTCCTGCCCACAGCAGCAACACGCCCAAGGGCAGGGCCGCTGGCCAGGCCCGCACCAGCGCGTTGCTCATGCCGACCACCACTTGCGTGGCCAAGGGCAATTCGGCCCCAAAGGACTGGAACACGTCCTGAAAAACCGGCACCACCAGCACCAGGATCAGCACCAAAATGACCAAGGCCACGGCCATCACGGCGATGGGGTACATCAAGGCCGAACGAATTTTGGAGCGCATCGCTTCGTTTTTTTCCAGCGTCAAGGACAGCCGCTCCATCATCGAGTCCAGAATCCCGGCGGCTTCGCCCGCTTGCACCATGTGCACATAGAGGCCGCTGAAATGTTTCGGGTGCTTGGCCAAGGCGTCGTGCAAGGCCACGCCGGCTTCCACATCGCTGCGCACATATTGCATCACGGCCACCAGGCTTTTGGCGCTCATGCTGCGGCACAACATGCCCAAGGCCTGCACAACCGGTACGCCAGCCCGCAGCATGGCCGCCCATTGGCGCGTCATGACGGACAAGTCTTTGGCTTTGACGGTGTCCGGTGGCGACCACCACAGGCGCTGAACCTGCACTTGTTGTAGCCCCTGCCTGCGCAGCTGTACCCGGACCAAGTCGGCGTTCAGGGCCTGAATTTGGCCGCTTTGGGCATGGCCTTGTCGGTCACGACCACGCCAGCGAAATGCCTTGGTGGCGCGGGCAGACGGCGGGGCGCTCATGTGCTTTCCCGCGTGGCGGCCAGCACTTCGTCCAGCGAAGTGATGCCTTGCAGCACTTTGCGCAAGCCCGCCAGGCGCAAGCTGCTCACCCCTTCGCTTCGGGCTTGGCGCGCCATATCTTGTATCCCGGCTTCTTGCAAGACCAGTTGCTGCATCTCGGCGCTCACGGGCATGACCTGAAAAATTCCGGTTCGTCCGGCAAATCCTTTGTGGCATTGCGGGCAGCCCACGGGCTCAAACACAGGCGCGGGGTCTGCGACGCCCAGATTGAGCGGCCACCCTGCTTTGTGCCAAATCGCGGCGGGCACGCTGGCCGCGCGTTTGCAGTGAGTGCACAGGCAGCGCACCAGGCGTTGCGCTGTGATCAGGCTCACACTGGCAGCGATGTTGTAGGGGGCTGTGCCCATGTTGCGCAAGCGCACCAGGGTGGCCGGGGCGTCGTTGGTGTGCAGGGTCGAGAGCACGAGGTGCCCGGTTTGCGCCGCCTGGATGGCGATGTTGGCGGTCTCCAGATCACGCACTTCGCCCACCATCAAAATATCCGGGTCTTGGCGCAAAAAAGCACGCAAGGCCACGGCAAAGCTCAGGCCGGGTTTGTCCTGCACATTGACCTGATTGATGCCCTCGAGCTGGATTTCACAGGGGTCTTCCACCGTGGCGATGTTCACCTCGGGCGTGTTCAGCAGGTTCAGACAGGCGTATAAGGATTGCGTCTTGCCCGAACCGGTGGGGCCTGTCACCAGCACCAAGCCGTGCGGTGCGCGGATGGCGGCCAGCAAGCGCTCGAGGTCTTCGGGTTCGTAGCCCAGAAGGCCCAAGTCCAGTTGAGACTGAGCGGAGTCCAGCACCCGAATCACCAGTTTTTCACCAAACAAGGTGGGCAAGGTGCTGACACGCAAGTCCAACTCCCGCCCTTGGGCCAATGGCAGTTTCATGCGGCCGTCTTGCGGCAGGCGTTTCTCGGCAATGTCCAGGCGTGACATCACCTTGATGCGCGATGCCAACCGGTCCTTCAGGACCATGTGCGGTGAGGCCACCTCGCGCAGTTCGCCATCGATGCGCATGCGTACCCGGTACTGGTGTTCATAAGGCTCAAAGTGCAGGTCAGAGGCTTTCAGCGCCACCGCCTCTTCCAATAGCTTTTGAACGTAGCTGACCACTGGGGCATCATCGTGCCCGGTCAGGGCCGATCGTGTTTTAGCAGAATCCATGAAGCTTCGCCCATCTATTGAATACTTAAAAATTCAAATCATGGCGCTTGGTGCGCCATTTGTAAATGCTTCGGCATGGACTTGCCGGGACTTGTAGGTTCTTGCCGGGGCCAAAAGAGCACATAAAAAAACGACTCGTCAAGGACCTCTGTTGCAGTGAGTCTTTTGCGCTTCCCTCAAAATCAGGGCCATTCAGTCCAGGCTAGGGGCAGTTCGTTCGTCGCCAAGAAGGGCGCATGGCCCCAAGCGCTTCAGCAGACGCGCCGAGCGATTTTGTGAATGGCCGATGTGGGATCGATGTCCATCCAATCGTGCAACATGCCCTGGCGACTGACCACCTTGCCCGTCAACATGGCACCACTGTAATGAGTCAAATGCATCACGCGTGCCATCTTGGCTTCGCAGTTGACCATCAATTGAGTCTGGGCCGACTGATAAGGCTGGCCTTGAGCGGTCATTTGAGTTTTTTTGTAATCGATCACACTCCACAAGACCTTGCGGCCAACTTCTTGCGTGACGGAGTTGGCATCGATGTAGAACATGCCTTGATCGTTCAAAACGATGACTTCCCATTTGGGCGCAGCCATGCCAGGAAATGCCAAAACGCTGGACAAGGCGATGAGCATCCCTCTGGATGTTTTGAAACAGTTCATGGTCATCCATGTCCGGTGCTGGAGTCAGGTGCGTCTGACAAGCAATTGCGAGGCCAGTGCCACCATGGCAGCGCGGTAAGTGTTGTCTGGCAGTTGCATCGCAGCGTCAATGGCGCGTTGTGCTTCTGACGCAGCGGCGCTGCGGGTGGCGGCCAGCGCCCCGGTTTCGCGCACGATGGTCACGATGTCGGCCAGGCGTTCAACGCTGCCAGTTTCAATGGCTTCGCGTACGGTTTGGCTTTGTGAGGCGTTGCCGCGCTGAATGGCCAGAATCAATGGCAAGGTGGCCTTGCCTTCGCGCAGGTCATCGCCCAGGTTTTTACCCATCTCCGTGGTGTTGCCATCGTAGTCGAGCACATCATCAATCACCTGAAAGGCTGTGCCCAAGGCTTGGCCGTAATCGGCGCAGGCAGATTCAATGGCTACCGAGCTGCCTGCCAAAATGGCCCCCAAGCGAGCGCTGGCTTCGAACAGCTTGGCGGTTTTGGAGCGGATCACCCGCAAATACCCTTCTTCATCAAGAGAGGCATCGTGCATGTTCATCAGTTGCAGCACCTCGCCTTCGGCGATCACGTTGGTGGCATCGGCCAGGGTTTGCATCACCCGCATGCTGTCTGCGCCCACCATCATCTGAAAGGCGCGCGAGTACAAAAAATCACCCACGAGCACGCTGGCCGGGTTGCCAAAGCGTTCATTCGCCGTGGCCCTGCCGCGCCTGAGGGTGGACTCGTCCACCACATCGTCGTGCAGCAAGGTGGCGGTGTGGATGAATTCGACCACGGCCGCCAGGTTGTGGCGCTGGCCACCGGTGTAGCCCAAGGCTCCGCAAGTGAGCAGCAGCAGGACCGGGCGAAGGCGCTTGCCTCCAGCTGAAATGATGTAGCGGGCCACCTCTCCTACCAAGGGCACACCGGAATCGAGGCGCTGGGCAATGACATGGTCGACCATGGCCATGTCTGGGGCCACCAGTTCTAGAACGGCTGTGGTGCTGTTTTCTGAGGCAGACAAATGGAAGATCCGGCAGGGGAGCTCGGTGGAGCCGAGGCGGGTGGAACAAAACGCACCCAGTGCAAGATGTAATTATAGAGACCGTCGCGCTTGGCCCCCTGAAGCATGTGCATTCGGGAAGCGACAGATTGTTCAGCCATGGGTGGCCGTGCTAGAATCTCGGGTTCCTTGGGGATTAGCCCTTGGAAACTTCCATTCAAAGAGGTCATTTATGTACGCGGTCATAAAAACCGGTGGCAAACAGTATCGTGTTGTCGCTGGCGAAAAAATTAAAGTAGAACAGATTGCTGCGGACGTTGGCCAGGAAATCGTGATTGATCAAGTTCTCGCAGTCGGCAACGGCGCAGACCTGAAGATCGGCACGCCCCTGGTGTCCGGCGCAACAGTCACAGTCACAGTGCTGGCTCATGGCAAGCACGACAAAGTGCACATTTTCAAGATGCGCCGTCGCAAACACTATCAGAAACGTCAGGGTCACCGCCAGCAGTTCACCGAACTGCAAATCGGCGCGATCGCTGCCTGAGGAGAATAGGTCATGGCACAGAAAAAAGGCGGCGGCTCTACGCGCAACGGACGTGATTCCAAGCCAAAAATGCTCGGCGTCAAGGCTTTCGGTGGTGAACTGATCAGTGCAGGCTCGATCATCGTTCGTCAACGTGGTACCAAGTTCCATGCAGGCAACAATGTCGGCATCGGCAAAGACCACACTTTGTTTGCTCTGATCGACGGCCATGTGTCGTTTTCTACCAAAGGCGAACTGAGCAAGCACATGGTCAACGTGACGCCGGCTGTTTAAGCCCGTTGCGTCCATGGCGAAGAGGAGCCCCGCAAGCCGGGGCTTTTCGCATTCTGGCCCGCTGACCTTTTGATCTCGGGCCCACCGCTACACTGGATACCCCATGAAGTTCGTTGACGAAGCCTATATTGACATCTCCGCAGGTGACGGCGGGAACGGCTGCGTCTCGTTCCGCCATGAAAAATACAAAGAATTCGGTGGTCCCAACGGGGGCGATGGCGGGCGAGGCGGTCATGTGTTTGCTTTTGCCGACATCAACCTGAACACCTTGGTCGATTACCGTTACTCGCGCAGGCACGATGCCAAACGCGGCCAGCACGGCATGGGCTCCGACATGTTCGGCGCTGCCGGCGACGATGTCACCCTCAAAATGCCGGTGGGCACCATCATCACCGATGCCGAAACCGGCGAAGTGCTCTATGAGTTGCTGGAGCCGGGTGAAACCATCATGATCGCCAAGGGTGGCGACGGTGGTTTTGGCAACATGCGCTTCAAAAGCGCGATCAACCGCGCGCCCCGCCAAAAAACACCCGGCTGGCTCGGTGAGAAGAAAGAGCTCAAGCTCGAATTGAAGGTGCTGGCCGATGTCGGTCTGCTGGGCATGCCCAATGCGGGCAAGTCCACCTTCATCGCGGCCGTCTCCAATGCCCGCCCCAAAATCGCCGATTACCCCTTCACCACCTTGCACCCCAACTTGGGCGTGGTGCGTGTGGGCCCCGAACAAAGCTTTGTGGTGGCCGATGTGCCGGGGCTGATCGAGGGCGCCTCAGAAGGTGCTGGCTTGGGCCATTTGTTCCTGCGCCATTTGCAGCGCACCCGTTTGCTCTTGCATGTGGTCGACTTTGCGCCTTTTGACGAGAACGTCGATCCGGTGCAGCAGGCCAAGGCCATCGTGGCGGAGCTTAAAAAATACGATCCCGGTTTGTACAACAAGCCCCGCTGGCTGGTGCTGAACAAGCTGGACATGGTGCCAACCGAGGAGCGCGAAGCGCGGGTGAAGGAATTCATCAAGCGCATGCGTTACAAAGGCCCCGTCTTTCAAATTTCTGCCCTGACCCGTGAAGGTTGCGAGCCGCTGATCAAGGAAATCTACAAACACATCCGTGCCCAGCAAATCATCGAGCAGGGCATTGTGGAGATTGACCCCCGCTTCACCGAACAGGACAAGCCGCAAGAGCCGGATGCCGATGACCCGCGTTTCAAGCCGCTGCCGTCTGATGCGGATTGATCCGGTGGCGTGCGCCTAAATTTGTCCTTTTTTCTTCACGCCCAGTAAAACCCCAGCATGTCTTCTGCCGCCGTTTCCACCCTGTTGCGCGATGCGCGCCGCATCGTCGTCAAAGTCGGCTCCAGCCTGGTGACCAATGAAGGGCGCGGTCTGGACGAGGGCGCGATTGGCGAGTGGTGTCGCCAGATGGCGCTGCTGAGCAGCCAAGGCAAAGAAGTGGTCATGGTCTCCAGCGGCGCGATTGCTGAAGGCATGAAGCGCCTGGGCTGGACCACTCGCCCGAGCGAAGTCCCTGCTTTGCAGGCCGCAGCCGCTGTGGGCCAGATGGGTCTGGCGCAAATGTACGAAACCAAGCTGCGCGAAAACGGCATGGGCAGCGCCCAGGTCTTGCTCACGCATGCCGACCTGGCCGACCGCGAGCGCTACCTCAACGCCCGCTCGACTTTGTTCACCTTGCTGCAACACAAGGTGTTGCCCGTGATCAACGAAAACGACACGGTGGTCAACGATGAGATCAAGTTTGGCGACAACGACACCTTGGGTGCCTTGGTGGCCAACCTGATCGAAGCCGACTTGCTGATCATCCTGACCGACCAAAAAGGCTTGTACACCGCCGACCCGCGCAAAGACCCCTCGGCCACCTTCGTGCACGAGGCCCATGCTGGGGATTTGGCCTTGGAAGCCATGGCAGGCGGTGCGGGTTCGAGCATTGGACGGGGCGGCATGATCACCAAAATCCTGGCGGCCAAACGGGCAGCCGGTTCTGGCGCATCCACTGTGATCGCCTGGGGACGTGAGCCCGATGCCTTGCTGCGCTTGTGCCAGGGCGACAACATGGGCACCCTGCTGGTGGCCCAGACCGCCAAACAGCAAGCCCGCAAACAATGGATGGCTGACCACCTGCAGCTGCGCGGCTCGGTCACCGTGGATGCGGGTGCAGCGCACAAAGTGCTGACCGAAGGCAAAAGCCTGCTGCCCATCGGCATGACAGGCGTCGCGGGTGATTTTTCACGCGGCGATGTGATCGCCATTCGGGATGAGCAGGGTGCCGAAATTGCTCGGGGCTTGGCCAATTACGCCAGTGCCGAGGCCCGTTTGTTGTGCCGCAAGCCCTCGCACGACTACGAGGCCTTGCTGGGCTACACCGCCGAGCCCGAAATGGTGCACCGGGACAACCTGATCCTGAGCCGCTGAAGTCAAGGGGATCGAAACCAGCCAACGCAGGGCGAGTCAGCCTTGCGGGTTCGGGTCGAAGCTGGCACCCGGGGGCAACTCCATGTGCAAGGGTGGCTGCATCTCGCCGTGATCGTGGTCGACGCCTAGATCTCGTGGGGCGCGGCTGCCGCCACGCAAATAGCGGTTTTGCCGCTCTTGCCGGGGCAAATAGCGGGCCAGTTCAGTCAGCGCCATTTCATACACGCCGCGCTTGAACTCCACCACCACATCGAGCGGCACCCAATAGTCGTTCCAACGCCAAGCGTCAAACTCGGGGTGGTCGGTGGCACGCAAGTTCAGGTGGTGGTCGTGCGTCACCATCTGCAAAAGGAACCAGATCTGTTTCTGGCCCTTGTAAAAGCCGCGTGCATCCCGTCGGATGAAGCGGTCCGGCACCTCATAGCGCAACCAGTCACGGGTTCGGGCCACGATGCGCACATGCTCCGGGTGGAGCCCCACTTCTTCGTGCAGTTCACGGAACATGGCTTGTTCAGGGCTTTCACCCCGGTCAATGCCACCCTGCGGAAACTGCCAGCTGTGGGTACGGATGCGCTTGCCCCAGAAAACCTGGTTTTTCTGGTTGAGCAGAATGATGCCGACGTTTGGCCTAAAGCCTTCACGGTCAAGCATAATCAACCTCAAATTTTTAAATTGTGTCCATTATGCACGCCGCACAGGCGCTTGCTCTTGGATGTTTCCCTGATCCCCCTGCTGAGTTAGCCCGCCGCGATGAAAGCCTCCCAGTTCCTCATTTCCACCCTCAAAGAAGCCCCCGCCGACGCTGAAGTGGTCAGCCACAAGCTCATGACCCGCGCCGGCATGATCAAAAAGCTGGGCGCAGGCATCTACAACTACATGCCCATGGGTTTGCGCGTGATCCGCAAGGTCGAAGCCATCGTGCGCGAAGAGATGAACCGCGCAGGCGCCATTGAGATGACCATGCCCGTGGTGCAGCCGGCTGAGCTGTGGCAAGAGACCGGCCGCTTTGACAAGATGGGCCCTGAATTGCTGCGCATCAAGGACCGCCATGGCCGCGATTTCGTGATCCAGCCCACCAGCGAAGAAGTGGTGACCGATGTGGTGCGCCAGGAAGTGCGCAGTTACAAACAGTTGCCCAAAAATTTTTACCAAATCCAGACCAAATTCCGCGACGAGCGCCGCCCCCGTTTTGGCCTGATGCGTGGCCGCGAATTCACCATGAAAGACGCCTACAGCTTTGACCGCGACGTGGCGAGCGCCAAGGCCAGCTACCAGGTGATGGCCGGGGCCTACCGCAAGATCTTTGACCGCTTTGGCCTCACCTACCGCGCAGTTGCCGCAGACAGCGGGGCCATCGGGGGGGATTTGTCTGAAGAGTTCCAGGTGATCGCTGCCACGGGCGAAGACGCCATCGTCTATTGCCCCACCAGCAGCTACGCCGCCAACATCGAAAAAGCCGAAGCCCTGGCCCCCAGCCAGCCACGCGGCGCGGCATCGCAAGCGCTGACCAAGACCCCCACCCCAGGCAAGAGCACCTGCGAAGACGTGGCCGCTTTGCTGTACGTGCCCCTGTCCACCACCGTCAAATCCTTGGTGCTGGCCACCGACACCCTGAACGAGCAGGGCGAGATCGTCAAATCGCAAGTTTGGCTCTTGCTCTTGCGTGGCGACCACGACATGAACGAAGTCAAGGTCGGCAAGCTGCCCGGCATGGAAGGCGGCTTCCGTTTTGCCACCTTGAGCGAGATCGAAGACCACTTCGGCTGCAAGCCCGGCTACCTCGGCCCGCTGAACCTCAAAAAGCCCGTGCACCTGGTGGCCGACCGCGATGTGGCCGTGATGGTCGACTGGATTTGCGGCGCCAACGAAGAAGACTTCCACATCACTGGCGTCAACTGGGGCCGTGACCTGCCCGAGCCTGCGCTGGTGGCCGACATCCGCAACGTGGTCACTGGTGACAAGTCGCCTGACGGTCTGGGAGAACTGGCCATTGAGCGCGGCATCGAGGTGGGCCATGTGTTCTACCTGGGCACCAAATACTCCAAGGCCATGAGTGCCACCTTCCTGGACGAAAACGGCAAGCCCCAGTTTCTGGAAATGGGTTGCTACGGCATTGGCATCACCCGCCTGCCCGCCGCTGCCATCGAGCAAAACCACGACGAACGCGGCATCATTTGGCCCGACGCCATCGCCCCCTTCACCGTGGTGGTCTGTCCCATTGGCATGGACCGCAGCGAAGCCGTCAAGGCCGAGGCCGAACGCATCTATGCCGCCTTGTTGGCGGACGGGGTGGATGTCATCTTGGACGACCGGGGCGAGCGCCCCGGTGCCATGTTTGCCGACTGGGAACTGATCGGCGTGCCGCACCGCATCACGATTGGCGACAAGGGCCTCAAAGACGGTTTGGTCGAGTACCAGCACCGCCGGGATGCCGAATCGAGCAAAGTGTCGGTGGCCGATCTTCTGGGCCACCTCAAGGGGCGTTTGGCCCCCTGAACCGCGCACCCCGGCCCATGACGCGCTCGGTCTTGCCCAGCCGCCGGGCTTGTTTGCTCAGCCTGTGCGGGACCCTGTTGCCCGCCGGGCTGACGCATGCCGGACGGCAAATCGAAGAGCCCCTGTCGCACGCCGTGCGTTCGGCCCTGAGCGCGGCGGTGGCAGCGGCAGCGCCGCCTGAGCCCCTGCTGCCCACCGCTGCAGATCAGCAGGCCTATGCCCAATGGCTAGCGGCCAGCAGTCAGCGTCTGGCACGCCACAAAAAGAACCCCACCGAGCGGCAAGAATTTTTGCAAACCCTTTGGTACGAAGCCCGCCGCGCAGGCCTGCCGCTGTCGCTGGTGCTGGGCGTGGTGCAGGTCGAAAGCGCGTTTCGCAAATACGCCATTTCCAGCGCCGGGGCACGCGGCTACATGCAGGTCATGCCGTTTTGGGCGCGCCTGATCGGCGACGGCGACGACAGCCGCCTGTTCCACATGCAGACCAACCTGCGTTTTGGGTGCGTGATCCTGCGCCACTACCTGGACCGGGAACGGGGCGACATTTTCATGGGGCTGGGTCGTTACAACGGTTCACGCGGAAAAAGCGCTTATCCGCAGGCCGTTCAAGCGGCGCAGCGGCTGTGGTTGCAAGCGGAAGATTGAGGTGCACGGGCCAGCAGTGAAAAAGCCACCCGCAGGTGGCTATTCGGGGTGGCAGGGCCGCCGCCCTTGGCCAATCAGGCCTGGCCGTTGATCACTTGTTGCAGCTCGCCCGATTCGTACATTTCCATCATGATGTCCGAGCCGCCGATGAATTCGCCCTTGATGTAGAGCTGGGGGATGGTGGGCCAGTTGCTGTATTCCTTGATGCCTTGGCGGATTTCGGCGTCGTCCAGTACGTTCACGGTTTTGACCGTCTTGGGGTCCACGCCGCAAGCCTTGAGCAGTTGGATGGCACGGCCTGAAAACCCGCACATGGGAAAGCTGGCGTTGCCTTTCATGAACAGGGTGATCTCGTTGCCTTTGACGAGTTCGTCGATGCGTTGTTGGGTGTCGCTCATGTTGTTGCTCCAAGTGGGGTCGGTGTCGAATGAAGTCAATTATGTCTCTGATTGAAAGTCTGCCATTTTTGCAGGGATGTTGCTGTCACTTTGGCATGACTGCGCCTGTACAGCGCTCTAAACCGCCCAGATCGCGGCGCGACTGCACCTGCACAAAACCGGCTTCGCGCAGCAGGGCTTGCACCGGGGCCGCTTGGTCCCAGCCGTGTTCGAGCAGCAGCCAGCCGCCCGGGGCGAGGCGGCTGGGGGCTTGGGCAATGATCTGGAGGATGTCATCGAGGCCATCTGTGCCGCTGGTCAGCGCGCTCAGGGGCTCATGGGTCAGGGCGGCAAGGTGCGGGTCGCCTTCGGCCACATAGGGGGGGTTGGAGACGATCAGCTCAAATGGACCCGGCACGGCGTCCATCCAGTGGCTGATCACACACTTCACGGCCAAGTTCAGGCGCTGGGCATTGGCGCTGGCCACGGCCAGGGCGTCGGCACTGGCGTCCACCGCCGTCACCTGTGCGGCAGGGCGGTGGTGCTGCAGGGCCAGCGCCACGGCCCCGCTGCCGGTGCCCAGGTCCAGCACGCGGGTTGGCTGGCTTGAAGGCAGCAATTCCAGCGCCCATTCGACCAGGATTTCCGTGTCGGGGCGCGGGTCCAGCACACGGGCGTCCACCTTCAGCGTGAGGCCAAAAAAGTCTTTGTGCCCGGTGATATAGGCCACGGGCTCGCCTTGCAGGCGGCGCTGCAGGGCTTGGCCCCAGTTGTGTTGTTGCGCCTCGGTCAACAGATCGGTGTCGTGGGCCAGCAGCCAGGCGCGCTCATGCACCGGGCGCGCCAAGGCATGCAGCAGCAGCATCTGCGCGTCCACGCGGGCCAGCCCTTGTCTGTGGGCTTGTTGCAGGCAATCGGCCACGCTGGGGCTGGCGCGCGGGTCCATCACGCAGTCGCCCCGATTTCCAGTGCAGCCAGTTGTTCTGCGGCTTCGTAGGCCTGCAGTGCATCGACCACGTCTTTCAAATCGCCTTCCATGATGGTGAGCAGCTTGTACAGCGTGAGGTTGATGCGGTGGTCGGTCAGGCGCCCTTGCGGGAAGTTGTAGGTGCGGATGCGGTCGGAGCGCTCGCCGCTGCCGATCAGGCTTTTGCGCTCGGCCGCGTCTTTGGTGGCGCGTTCGGACCGGTCTTTTTCCTGAATGCGGGCGGTCAGCACCTTCAGGGCTTGCGCCTTGTTGCTGTGCTGGCTGCGGCCATCTTGGCATTCGGCCACGATGCCGGTGGGCAAGTGGGTGATGCGCACCGCCGAGTCGGTCTTGTTGATGTGCTGCCCACCCGCGCCGCTGGCGCGGTAGGTGTCAATGCGCAAATCGGACGGGTTGATCTTGATGGCCTCTGCCTCGTCCGGCTCGGCCAGCACGGCCACCGTGCAGGCGCTGGTGTGGATGCGGCCTTGGGTTTCGGTCGCGGGCACGCGCTGCACCCGGTGGCCGCCCGATTCGAACTTGAGCGCGCCATACACCTGGTCGCCTTCGATGCGCACCACGACTTCTTTGTAGCCGCCCAGTTCGCTCATCGACTCCGAGATGATCTCGCAACGCCAAGCCTGGCTTTCGGCGAAGCGGGTGTACATGCGCAGCAAGTCGCCCGCGAACAAGGCCGATTCGTCGCCTCCGGTGCCTGCACGAATTTCCACAAAAGCGGGGCGGGCATCGTCGGGGTCTTTGGGCAGCAGCATGCGCTGCAGCTCTGATTCCAGGCTTTGCAGTTCGGCGCTGGCGCTGGCCACTTCTTCTTCGGCCATCTCGCGCAGGTCTTCGTCATCCAACATGGTTTGGGCTGTGGCCAGATCGGCGCTGCGCTGCTGAAAGCGGGCAAAGCGCGAGGCCACGGCGCTGACCTCGGCATGTTCCCGAGAGAGTTTCAGGAACTGCGTCATGTCGGCCATGATGTCTTCGCGGGACAGTAAAAAGTCCAGCTCGGTCAAGCGCAGGGCATAGCGTTCGAGTTGCTGGATAAGAAAGGGTTTCATGCGGCCAGAATTTTTGAAAGTTGGATCTTGAATTCCAACGGGTATGGAGCAGGGAGGGTGTCGGTGTTGATGTGCCGACCTGCCAAGCCAAGCCGCTAACGCTCTTTGCGCAAGAAGACGCGCTGCACAGTTTGAATGGTGTGCTCGCGGTGCTCGGAGTCGGTCCCGCGCAACTCGGCCAGGGCGCCGTGCAGCATTTTCTGGGTCAGGCCTTTGGACAGGGCCTCCATCACGGCGATCGGGTCATCGCCCCGTGCCAGCAACTTGCGGGCGCGGACCATTTCGGCTTCGCGCCAAGCGTCGGCTTGGTTTTGAAGCTGCTGGATCAGGGGCACGGTGCCGCGCTGGCCCATCCAATGCATGAAACTTTGCACCCCGGCGTCGATGATGACCTCGGCCTCGGCCACGGCCGCTTGCCGGTGCGCCTGACCTGCCTGCACCACACTGGCCAGGTCGTCCACGGTGTACAGGTAAACGTCTTGCAGGGCCTTGACCTCGGGCTCGATGTCACGCGGCACCGCCAGATCGACCATGAACATGGGGCGGTATTTGCGTTTTTTAAGGGCGCGTTCGACCGCACCCAAACCAATCAGGGGCAAGGTGCTGGCGGTGCAGCTGATGACCGCGTCGAACTCGTGCAAGCGTTCGGGCAGGTCGGACAGGGGCATGACCTCGGCCCCAAATCGGTGGGCCAGCAACTCGGCGCGGTCCAGGCTGCGGTTGGCAATCACCATGCCTTTGGGCTGCTTGGCTGCAAAGTGGGTGGCCACCAACTCGTTCATTTCACCCGCACCGACAAACAGGATGCGGATGTCTTGGATGTCTTCGAACAACTGGCTGGCCAGGCGCACCGAGGCAGCGGCCATGCTGATGGAGTGGGCACCGATTTCGGTGGAGCTGCGCACTTCTTTGGCCACGGCGAAGCTGCGCTGAAACAACTGGTTGAGGGTGCTGCCCAGGGCGCCGGCTTGCTCGGCTGCACGCACGGCGTCCTTGAGCTGGCCCAGAATCTGGGCTTCGCCCAAGACCATGGAGTCCAGGCCGCTGGCCACGCGAAAAGCATGGCGGGCCGCCTCATTGCCTTCGAGCAAATACGTGTGGGCGTGCAGTTCGGACGCGCTCACACCACCGGCTTGGGCCAACCAACGCAAGGTGTCGCCGGTGGCAGCTTGGTCGGCGGCACAATAAATTTCGGTGCGGTTACAGGTCGAAAGAATAGCCGCTTCGGGCGCTTGTGCCGTGTGGCTGGCCAGGTCCTGGCGCAAACCGTGCAGTGCGGGCACCAGTTTGTCCACGGCGAACGCGAACCGCCCGCGCAGATCCAGCGGCGCAGTGGTGTGGTTCAAACCCAGGGTCCATACAGCCATGCAGGTCATTATAGGCATCGGCTGTCAACCTCTATTGACACAATACAAGAGAGGTCAGTAGACGTGGTTTTACATGCACAATTTCAGGATGTGGCGCACCTTGAGGGCGTGCTCGGAACAACTGGAGCGAGATTTCATGACGTTTTGGCAATTGGGATTGCACCTGTTCAATTTTCTGCTGCCCGCTTTGGCCTTGGCGAGCTTCATGCCTTTGGCTGGGGGCTGGGTTATGGGTTCGGGTCGGGTCAGCCTGGGTCGCCGCATGGGGGTGCATGTCCTGAGCGGGCTGGCCGTGCTGGTCACCGGGTTATGGCTGCACGGCCAGGACGGCAAGATGAGTACCTACATCGCCTTGCTGCTGGTGGCCGCCACGGCCGAGTGGCTGATGCAGCGGGGCTGGGTCAGCAAGAAACGAAGTTAACACGAGACGCCTTCGGCCAGGGGCGGGTTGACCCCATTGTCAAATCGGACTGAACCCATCCACCCGGTCGGTGATGATGCCGTCGGTGCCCAGGGCCAGCAGGTGCTGGGCGGCCCAGTCGTCGTTGACGGTGTAGCTCAGGCACTTGAGCCCCGCGCTGTGCACGCGGGCCACGGTGGCGCTGTCCCATAGGGCGTAGTTGGCGACCACGGCGCAGCACTGCAGCGCCAAAGCCTTTTCCAACCAGCCGTCCCACAGCGTATCCACCAGCAGGCCACGCGGCAACTCGGGTGCCGCCGTTTGCGCTGCCGCCAGCGCGTCGGGTTTGAAAGATGTCAGCAGGGGTGGGATTTCGGCACCTTGCCACAGTTGCGCCGCCAGACGCGCAACCGCGTCGCCCGTAGCCGCTTCAGTGCCCGGCGTGGGTTTGATTTCGATGTTCAGCAGGTAGCGGTTCGCCAGACAAAACCGGGCCAGTGCTTCCAGAGTGGGCAGTGGCTCGCCCGCAAAAGCCCGCGAATGCCAGCCGCCAGCGTCCAACTGCGACAGGGCATGCCAAGGCAGATCGCCGCCGATGCCGTTGCCGTTGGTGGTGCGCTCCAGCGTGGCGTCGTGCATCAAAAACACCACGCCGTCTGCGCTGAGCTTGGCATCGCACTCGAACATGCGAAAGCCTTGCGCTGCGCCCAGCCGGAAGGCGGCCAGGGTGTTTTCCGGGGCAAGCTTGCCAGCGCCTCGGTGGGCAATCCAGCGTGGGTAGGGCCAGTGTTTCATGGTGCTCTTCAGGCGATGCGTTTTTGCGAGGCCCTGTCAAACCAGTGCAGTCGGTCGGCGCGTGGCGTGGCGTGGAAGGTGCTGCCCGGTTGAGGCACGGGCACTGATTCGTCCAGTCGCAGGGTCAGCGTTTCTTGGCCGAGACGGGCGTGCACCAAGCGCTCGGCGCCCAGCAATTCCACGGTGTCTACCGTCAGTGTCCAGCCACCGTTTTCGGTGACAGGCGTGATGTCCAGGTGCTCGGGGCGGATGCCCAAAATTTGCCCTGCGGGTGTGCCCGGAGCGTGCTGCAGCAAGTTCATCGGGGGCGAGCCAATGAAGCTGGCCACAAAGGTGCTGGCCGGGCGGTTGTAGACCTCCTCGGGTGTGCCGAACTGTTCCATGTGGCCGCCGTTCATGACGATCATGCGCTGGGCCAAGGTCATGGCTTCGACCTGGTCGTGCGTGACAAACAGGCTGGTGATGCCCAATTCGCGGTGCAGTTTCTGAATTTCCAGCCGGGTCTGGGCGCGCAGCTTGGCGTCCAGATTCGACAGCGGCTCGTCAAACAAAAACACCTGCGGCTGGCGCACGATGGCGCGGCCCATGGCCACGCGCTGGCGCTGGCCACCCGACAGTTCGCGCGGTTTGCGCTGCAGCAGTTGCGACAACTCCAAAATCGCGGCAGCCTTGTCCACGCGGGTTTTGATCTCGGCCACCGGCACTTTGGCGATTTTCAGGCCATAGGCCATGTTGTCGAACACGCTCATGTGCGGGTAAAGCGCGTAGTTCTGGAACACCATGGCGATGTCGCGCTCGGCGGGCTCCAGGCCGTTGACCACGCGCTCACCAATCGAGATGGAGCCACCGGAGATGTCTTCGAGGCCCGCCACCATGCGCAGCAGGGTGGATTTGCCGCAGCCCGAGGGGCCGACGATGACGACAAATTCACCGTGTGCGATCTCGGCGCTCAGGTCGTGGATGACGGTGTTGGCTTTGTCGCCTGCACCGTAGGTTTTGAGGATGTGAGAGAGAGTGATGGAAGCCATATGTTTTTTGATCAGACGAGGACAGAGCAACGCTTCAAATGGGTCTGTCTCCGGGTTATTGAGTTGACGAGGACAGAGCAACGCTTCGCATGGGTCTGTCCCCGGCTTGTTAATTTGACGAGGACAGAGCAACGCTTCGCGTTGGTCTGTCCCCGGCGTATTTATTTTTCCGTATCAACCAGGCCTTTGACGAACCATTTTTGCATCAGGATGACGACC
>NZ_JBILQU010000055.1:0-18564 GCF_044373035.1 Limnohabitans sp.
GGTCTGTCCCCGGCTTGTTAATTTGACGAGGACAGAGCAACGCTTCGCGTTGGTCTGTCCCCGGCGTATTTATTTTTCCGTATCAACCAGGCCTTTGACGAACCATTTTTGCATCAGGATGACGACCAGCGCCGGGGGCAGCATGGCCAAGATGGCGGTGGCCATGACCACGTTCCATTCGGTGTAAGCCTCACCCGCGATCAGGCGCTTGATGCCCATGACCACCGGGTACATGTCTTCGTTGGTCGTCACCAGAAGCGGCCACAGGTATTGGTTCCAGCCATAAATGAACTGGATCACGAACAGGGCGGCGATCGAGGTGCGTGTCAGCGGCAGCAAGATGTCGATGAAAAAGCGCATCGGCCCCGCGCCGTCCATGCGCGCAGCTTCCACCAGCTCGTCGGGCACCGTGAGAAAAAACTGCCGGAACAAAAACGTGGCCGTGGCCGAGGCGATCAGCGGCACCGTCAGGCCCGCGTAGCTGTTGAGCATGCCCAGGTTGGAGACCACTTCGTAGGTCGGGCCGATGCGCACTTCGACGGGCAGCATCAGGGTGACGAAAATCATCCAGAACACCAAATTGCGCAAGGGGAAGCGGAAATACACGATGGCAAAAGCCGACAACAAAGAAATGGCGATCTTGCCAATGGCAATCACCAGCGCACTGACCAGGCTGACCCACATCATGGGCGCTGCCGCCGGGATGCGGCTGCCAGCGCTGGTTTCGCCGCCAAACAAGGCGGTTTTGTAGGTCTCCAGCGCGTGGCTGCCGGGCCACATGGACATGGGCACCGATTGGGCGATCTCGGTGGCGCTTTGGGTCGAGGCGACAAAAGTGAGGTACAGCGGGAAGGCGACGATCACCACCCCCAGGATCAGCACCAGGTGGGACAAGACCGTGAGGCCGGGGCGTTTTTCAATCATGGGGCGGGCTCAGTACTGGACTTTTTTCTCGACAAAACGGAACTGCACCACCGTCAGCGCCACCACGATCAGCATCAGAATGACCGATTGCGCGGCCGAGCCGCCCATGTCCAGCGCCTTGAAGCCGTCGTAATAGACCTTGTAGACGAGGATGGCGGTGTCCTTGCCGGGGCCGCCTTGGGTGGTGGCGTCGATGATGCCGAAGGTGTCAAAAAAGGCGTAGACCACGTTGATGACCAAGAGAAAAAATGTGGTGGGTGACAAGAGCGGGAACACGATGGTCCAAAAGCGGTGCCAGGGGCTGGCCCCGTCGATGGCCGCTGCCTCCAGCAGGGATTTGGGGATGGACTGCAGCCCAGCCAAAAAGAACAGGAAGTTGTAGGAGATTTGCTTCCACACGGCCGCCAACACGATCAGGGTCATGGCGTGGCCAGAGTCCAGCAGGTGGTTCCACTCGATGCCCACTGAGCGCAAATAAAAGGCGATGACGCCCATGGGCGAGGCAAACATGAATAACCACAGCACACCCGCCACCACCGGGGCCACCGCATAAGGCCAAATGAGCAAGGTTTTGTAGATGGCCGCGCCTTTGAGCACGCGGTCTGCCATGACGGCCAGCAAGAGCGAAATGACCAGACCCGAAACGGCCACCAGCAAAGAAAAAACCGCGGTGGTTTTGAAGGATTCGAGGTAGGTGCTGTCAGCAAACAGGCGCTCGAAGTTCTCCATGCCGACAAATTCGGTGCTCAGACCAAAAGCGTCTTGCGACAAAACACTTTGGTACAAGGCCTGACCGGCAGGCCAAAAGAAGAACACCAGCACGATGGTCATTTGCGGCGCTATGAGCAGCCAGGGCAACCATCGGGATTGGAATCGAACGCGTTTTTCCATAAAGACAGAGTTTAGGCGAGCTACAAAAGAACAAAAAGCAGGGGCGCGTGGCCCCTGCTTTCAAGACAAGACCCGGGCAGATGGCCCGGGCAGCCGGCTCACTTGTTGGCTTTTTGGAAGCGCTCGAGTTGCTCGTTGCCCCGCTTGACGGCGGCATCCAGGGCTTCTTTGGGGCCTTTTTTACCGGCCCAGACTTGTTCCAGCTCTTCGTCGTTGATGGTGCGGATTTGCACAAAGTTGCCCAAACGGATGCCGCGTGACTTTTCAGTGGTCTTGCGGATCATCTGCTCCACCGACACGTCGGTGCCAGGGTTTTGCTTGTAGAAGCCCGATTTTTCGGTCATCTCATACGAAGCCTTGGTCAGTGGCAGGTAGCCCGTGCGCTGGTGGCTCTTGGCCGCTTCTTCGGCTTTGGACAGGTGGGCGAAGAACTGGGCTACGCCCTTGTATTCGTTGTCCTTCTTGCCCGACATGACCCACAGGCTGGCGCCGCCAATCACGGTGTTTTGCGGCGCACCGGTCACATCGGGGTAGTAAGGCAAGGTGCTGATGCCACTGGCGAACTTGGCGTTGCGCTTGATGTTGCCATACAGCGCAGACCTACCCGTGGTCATGGCGCATTCGCCAGACACAAACACCGCATCGGCCGCGTTGCCCCGGCCCTTATAAACAAACAAGCCGGTTTTGGACATGTTGGCCAGGTTCTCGATGTGGCGCACATGCAAGGGGCTGTTGAAGTTCAGGCGGGCGTCGATGCCGCGCATGCCATTGCCCTTGGTGGCGAATTCGGTGTTGTGCCAGGCCGAGAAGCTTTCGAGCTGCGTCCAGCTTACCCAGCTGGTGGTGAAGGGGCATTTGTGACCCGAGGCCTTGAGCTTGCCAGCCGCCAGCGCCACTTCAGGCCAGGTTTTGGGTGGATTTTCGGGGTCCAGGCCGGCGGCCTTGAAGGCGTCCTTGTTGTAATGGAATACGGTGGTCGAACTGTTGAACGGGAAGCTCAGCATTTGGCCATTGGGGGCGGTGTAATAGCCCGCCACAGCAGGCACGTAGGCATTGGCGTCAAAGGTGACCCCGGCTTTTTTCATGACCTCGCCCACGGGCACGATGGCGCCCTTGCTGGCCATCATGGTGGCGGTGCCTACTTCGAACACTTGCAGGATGTGCGGCGCATTGCCTGCACGGAAGGCGGCGATGGCGGCGGTCATGGACTCGTCATAGCTGCCCTTGAAGGTGGGCACGATTTTGTAATCTTTTTGGCTGTTGTTGTAGTCTTTGGCCAGGTCGTTGACCCACTCGCCGAGGGCTCCGCCCATGGAGTGCCACCACTGGACTTCGGTTTGGGCCTGGGCGGACAAGCTGGCCAGACCCAGAGTCAGGGCGGTCAGAGTGAGTTTGAGTTTCATGGTGGTTCCTGTAAAAGTGGCAATGAACGTGCAAAACGAGTTGTCAAATGATCATAAACTCACACGGACTGTGCCTTTTGAAGTTGACGGAAGTATTAAAACGGCATGAAACCATTTTGACAACCCGGACTTTCCATGAGTCCAGACCCCTGCGTGACAGGTGTCCCCACCCCCGGCGCGTGTTTGCTGCACTGCGGTAACATCTCCTCTCAGCCGGTTTGACGCCTCCGTCCAGGTCTGGCTGAACGCGTTTTCACCCACGCCTTTGACCGTGCACCCCCCCATGAATGCTCCCACCACGCTCCAACATTTGATGCAAGCCGACGCCGATGCGCCGCGCTTGCGCGAAATTCCTTATAACTACACCAGCTTTTCAGACCGCGAAATCGTGCTGCGCTTGCTGGGCGAGTCCGCTTGGGACCTGCTCAACCAGTTGCGCCAGGAGCGCGGCACGGGCCGCTCTGCCCGCATGCTGTATGAAGTGCTGGGCGACATCTGGGTGGTGGAGCGCAACCCTTATTTGCAAGACGACCTGCTGGACAACCCGGCCCGCCGAAAACTGTTGGTGGAAGCCTTGCAGCACCGTTTGGGCGAGGTGCAAAAGCGCCGCACCCCCAGCGCGGACGCCGCCCGCGACGCCTTGGTCGGCCAATTGCTGGCCATGGCCACCCAGGCCGTGACGCAGTTCAATGAGCGCTTTGGCCGCATGGCCAAGTTGCGCAGCCAAGTGCAAAAGACGCTGGGCCGCTTGACGGCCAAAGACAACATCAAGTTCGACGGCCTGTCGCGCGTGAGCCATGTGACCGACGCCACCGATTGGCGCGTGGAATACCCTTTTGTGGTGCTGACGCCCGACACCGAAGAAGAAATGGCGGGGCTGGTCAAGGGCTGTATTGACCTGGGCCTGACCATCGTGCCCCGTGGCGGCGGCACGGGCTACACCGGTGGCGCCATTCCCTTGACTTGGAAGAGCGCGGTGATGAACACCGAGAAACTCGAAGCCATGACCGAGGTCGAGATGGTCGACCTGCCCGGTGTGGCCCACCCGATTCCCACCATTTGGACCGAAGCCGGGGTGGTCACCCAGCGCGTGGCCGATGCGGCCGAGCGCGGTGGTTTTGTGTTTGCTGTCGACCCGACATCTGCAGAAGCCAGTTGCATTGGCGGCAACATCGCCATGAACGCGGGTGGCAAAAAGGCGGTTTTGTGGGGTACGGCCCTGGACAACCTGGCCAGTTGGCGCATGGTCACGCCCGATGCCGAATGGCTGGACGTGGTGCGCATGGACCACAACATGGGCAAAATCCACGACGCCGAAGTGGCCACGTTTGAGCTGCGCTACTTCAAGGCCGACGGCAAAACCCCGATCCGTACCGAAACCCTGGTCATCCCCGGCAAAACCTTCCGCAAAGAAGGCCTGGGCAAGGACGTGACCGACAAGTTCCTGAGCGGTTTGCCGGGTGTGCAAAAAGAAGGCTGCGACGGCCTGATCACCAGCGCCCGCTGGGTGATGCACCGCATGCCCACGCACACCCGCACCGTTTGCATGGAGTTCTTTGGCCACGCCCGCGAGGCGGTGCCCAGCATCGTCGAGATCAAGGACTTCATGTTTGCCGAGCAAAAGCGCACCGGCACCGTGATGGCGGGTCTGGAGCATCTGGACGACCGCTATTTGCGGGCGGTGGGTTACTCCACCAAGTCCAAGCGCGGCGGCTTCCCCAAGATGGTCTTGATCGGCGACATCGCCGGTGACAATGCCGACGACGTGGCCAAAGCCACGTCCGAGATCGTGCGCATCGCCAACTCGCGCAGCGGCGAAGGCTTCATTGCCATCAGCCCCGAAGCGCGTAAAAAGTTCTGGTTGGACCGCAAGAAAACAGCGGCCATTTCGCGCCACACCAACGCCTTCAAGGTCAACGAAGACGTGGTGATCCCCTTGCCGCGCATGGCCGAGTACACCGACGGCATCGAGCGCATCAACATTGAGCTGTCGCTGCGCAACAAGCTCAAGCTGTGCCGTGAAATCGAAGCCTTTTTGGAGCGTGGCAACCTGCCTTTGGGCAAGCAAGACGATGCCAACGACATCCCGTCTGCCGAGTTACTCGAAGACCGTGTGGCGCAAGCCCTGGCCGTGGTGCGCGAGGTGCAGGCGCAGTGGCAAGGCTGGCTCACGCAAGTCGATGCGCTGTTCCCCCAGCTGCAAGAGCACACTTTGCGTGCCAGCTGGAAGACGCAAATCCGTCCGGCTTTCCAGAACATCTTTTCGGGCTCGGCTTTCCTGCCGATTCTGAACGAGGTCACGGCCATTCACCAGCGCGTGCTCAAGGGCCGCGTGTGGGTGGCGCTGCACATGCATGCCGGTGACGGCAATGTGCACACCAACATTCCGGTCAACTCCGACAACTACGAGATGCTGCAAACCGCGCACGAAGCGGTGGCCCGCATCATGGTGCTGGCGCGCAGTCTGGACGGTGTCATCTCGGGCGAGCATGGCATTGGCATCACCAAGCTGGAGTTCTTGACCGACGCCGAGTTGGCCAACTTCACCGCCTACAAAGCCAAAGTGGACCCGCAAGGGCGCTTCAACAAAGGCAAGCTGCTGCGCGGCGCAGCCCTCACGAGCTTGGGTGACGATGTGCACGCGGCCGACCTGACGCACGCCTACACCCCCAGCTTTGGCCTGATGGGCCACGAGTCGCTGATCATGCAGCAGTCCGACATTGGCGAGATCGCGGCCAGCGTGAAAGACTGCCTGCGTTGCGGCAAGTGCAAGCCGGTGTGCGCCACGCATGTGCCGCGTGCCAATTTGCTCTACAGCCCGCGCAACAAGATTTTGGCGACCTCCTTGCTGGTCGAGGCCTTTTTGTACGAAGAGCAAACCCGCCGGGGCATCTCGATCAAGCATTGGCAAGAGTTTGAAGACGTGGCCGACCACTGCACCGTGTGCCACAAGTGCCTGTCGCCTTGCCCGGTGAACATCGACTTTGGTGAGGTGTCGATGAACATGCGCAACCTGCTGCGCAAGATGGGGCAAAAGACCTTCCGTCCCGGTAATGCGGCGGCCATGTTCATGCTGAACGCCACCAACCCCGAAACCATCAAGTTGGCCCGCATGGCCATGGTGGGCGTGGGCATGAAAGCCCAGCGTTTTGTGGCCGGTTTGCTCAAGGGTGTGGCCCGCAAGCAAACCAGCGCACCGCCCGCATCGGTGGGCACGGCGCCCATCAAAGAGCAGGTGATCCACTTCATCAACAAGAAAATGCCGGGTAATTTGCCCAAAAAGACGGCTCGTGCTTTGCTCGACATCGAAGACAACGATTACGTGCCAATCATTCGCAACCCCCAGACCACCACGTCGGAGACTGAGGCGGTGTTTTACTTCCCCGGTTGTGGCTCCGAGCGCCTGTTCAGCCAAGTGGGCCTGGCCACACAAGCCATGCTCTGGCATGTGGGGGTGCAGACCGTGTTGCCACCGGGCTACCTGTGCTGCGGTTACCCGCAAAAAGGCTCGGGCCAATTCGACAAGGCCGAAAAAATCATCACCGACAACCGCGTGCTGTTCCACCGCGTGGCCAACACCCTCAACTACTTGGACATCAAGACCGTGGTGGTGAGCTGTGGCACTTGTTATGACCAGCTGCAGGGCTATCAGTTCGACAAGATCTTCCCTGGCTGCCGCATCATTGACATCCATGAGTTCTTGCTGGAAAAAGGCATGAAGCTGGACGCGGGCGGGGCCTATCTTTACCACGACCCTTGCCACACGCCCATGAAGCTGCAAGAGCCTATGAAGACCGTGAAGGCTCTGATGGGTTACAACGTGATCGAGAGCAAACGCTGCTGCGGCGAGTCGGGCACTTTGGGCGTGTCGCGCCCGGACATTTCGACCCAGGTGCGCTTTCGCAAGGAAGAAGAGCTGCTCAAGGGCGAAGCCGCCCTGCGCAGCAGCGGCGCGCTGGCGCCACAGGCGAATGTGAAGATTTTGACCAGCTGCCCCAGCTGCCTGCAAGGCTTGTCTCGCTTTGGCGACGACATGAAAAACGGCCTGCTCGAAGCCGACTACATTGTGGTCGAGATGGCCAAGCACATCCTGGGTGAAGAGTGGATGCCCGAGTACGTCAGTGCCGCCAATGCCGGCGGCATCGAGCGCGTGCTGGTTTAACCCCCAGAAAGAACAAGATGGCCGGATTGAAAAAAGACATGCCCCACCCCGAGTCGCTGACCCTGCACGGTCAGACCCGGGTGCTGGAGATCGGGTTTTCCGACGGGGCGCAGTTCCGCATCCCGTTTGAGTTGATGCGCGTGTATTCGCCCTCGGCCGAGGTGCAAGGCCATGGCCCCGGCCAGGAAGTGCTGCAGACCGGCAAGCGCGAGGTCGGCATTGCCGAGATCGAGCCTGTGGGCAATTACGCCGTGAAACCCACCTTCACGGATGGGCACGAATCGGGCCTGTTCACCTGGGAATACCTGTACTTTCTGGGCGACCAAGAGGCCGCTCTCTGGAAACAGTACGAAGACCGCCTGCAAGCCGCGGGCATGAGCCGGGACGCGCCCATGATCGAAGCCTCAGCGGGTGGCAGTTGCGGTCACAAGCATTGAGGTGACGAACATGAGCAGTACCCACTTCGGTTTCAAAACCGTCGACGAGACCGAAAAAGCCAAGCACGTGCGCGGCGTGTTCGACTCGGTCGCGTCCAAATATGACGTGATGAACGACCTGATGTCCATGGGCCTGCACCGCGTCTGGAAGGCTTACACCGTGCAAGTGGCCAACCTCAAAGAGGGCGATCAGGTGCTGGACATTGCAGGTGGCACGGGTGACTTGGCCATGGCGTTTGCCAAAAAGGTGGGTGCCACCGGCCGCGTGGTGCACACCGACATCAACGAAGCCATGCTCTCCACCGGGCGTGACCGCCTGGTCGACCACGGCTTGGCCTTGGCCACGCTGGTGTGCGATGCCGAGAAGCTGCCCTTTCCAGATGGCCACTTCAACGTGGTCAGCGTGGCCTTTGGCCTGCGCAACATGACGCACAAGAACGTGGCGCTCAAAGAGATGTGCCGCGTGCTCAAGCCGGGGGGCAAGTTGCTGGTGCTGGAGTTTTCCAAGGTGGCCAAGCCCCTTGAAAAAGCCTACGACTGGTACAGCTTCAAGATCCTGCCCAATTTGGGCAAGCTGGTGGCGGGCGATGCCGACAGTTACCGTTACCTGGCCGAATCGATCCGGATGCACCCTGGGCAGCAAGAGCTGAAAACCCTTATGAAAAATGCCGGATTTGGTCATGTGGATTTTCACAATTTGTCTGCGGGGGTGGTAGCCTTGCACTTGGGCATCAAATGTTGACGCCTGAAAACTGAATTTACTGAGATGGAGACACCATGAACAGCAAACTTGTTACCCTGATGCTCGCTGGCGTGATGGCCTTGGGCAGTCTGAACGCCGAGGCTGCACGCCGCATGGGTGGCGGCAAGTCTGTCGGACAGCAATCCAACCAAGTGACCAAGCGCGATGCCGCACCCCAAACACCGGCTGCACCAGCGCAAAACGCCGCTCCTGCCAATGCCGCCAAACCCGGTGCTGCGCCTGCTGCGGCCGCACCCAAGCGCCCATGGGGCGCGATGTTGGGTGGCTTGGCCGCTGGCTTGGGTTTGGCCTGGTTGGCCAGCTCACTCGGCATGGGTGAAGCCTTTGGCAACATCTTGATGGCTTTGTTGATTGGCGTCGCCGTCATCGCCGTGATTGGCATGATTTTGCGGGCTCGCCGAGGGGGTGCTGCACAGTCGGCGGGTAACGGAGGTTTGGCCTACCAAGGCGCGGGCGCCTCGGCTGAAAACCCGGCCACCTACAAACAATACAGCCCCCAAAACGTGGGCAACGACGCTTCTGCCCGCCCATGGGAAGGTCAAAACACCCGTTTTGACAGTTCTGCTGCCGCATCATCGACCGGCTCCATGATCGGTTCGGGCATTGGCTCTGGCCTGGGTGGTTCGCAGCAGACCTGGGGCATCCCCGCTGGCTTTGACGTCGACAACTTCTTGACGGCCGCCAAGCGCAATTTCGTGACTTTGCAAGACGCCTGGGACCGTTCGGACATCAGCGCCCTGCGTTCCATGATGACCGATACCATGGTGGTGGAAATTCGCAACCAGTTGTCTGAGCGCGAAGCACAGTTCCCCGGCCAGCCCAACAAGACCGAAGTGGTCATGCTTGACGCCCAACTGCTGGGCATCGAAGAGCAGGCCGATGCCTATTTGGCCAGTGTCGAGTTCAACGGCATGATCCGCGAAGATGCCGCTTCCGGCCCCAGCCCATTCCGTGAAGTCTGGAACATGACCAAAGCCAAGCAAGGTGGTGGCTGGTTGGTGGCTGGCGTGCAAGCGCTGCAATAAAGCCCGCCCCCTGGGGTGGCCTGTACTTTCGGGAATAATCGGGGACTATGGCAACACAGTCCCCTTTTTCATGGGCCGCTCAGGCGCTCCCCGATGTGGTCAACCGCCTTGCGGCCAACTTCCAGCCTCCGGCTTGGATGGTGGACGAGAGCGTCAACCGCCTTGTTTTGTTCCTCAACCATGTGCTGATGAGCGAGCCCGAGGCCATGGCCCGATTGGCCCGCCAAAAAGGGCAACGCATCGAGCTGGTCTGGGACCGCATACAACTGCAACTGACGCCAACACCTGCAGGTTTGCTGGAGCGAGGTCGGTTTGAAGGCTTTGACCTGCGCCTGACGGTGACCGAAGAATCGCCTGTCTCACTCGCCTCGGCATTGGCCCGGGGTGACAAACCCAAAGTGCGCATCGAAGGCGATGTGCAACTGGCTGCCGAGGTCAACTGGTTGATCGACCATGTGCGCTGGGATGCTGAAGAGGACTTGGCCCGCTTGATCGGCGACGCCCCAGCCCACACCCTGGCGCAAGCCGCAAGGCAGGCCATGGCAGCTTTGCGCAGTTTTGTCGTCCAGCGGCAAGGCACCGGGCTGCGCACGGGCAGCGCAGCATGAAGCGCTGGGGCCGTTTCGGTCGAGGCGCTTTCATCGTTTTCATCGTCTTGCGCTATGGCCTGGACGAGTTGGTGTTGTCGAGCTTTCAAAAACCCTGGATCCGCCTGTTGGCCCGCGTGCTTTCGGTAGGCCGTGACTTGCGCTCGCCCCGGGCGGTGCGTCTGCGTGAAGCGCTCGAACGCTTGGGCCCGATTTTTGTGAAATTCGGCCAGGTGTTGTCCACGCGTCGTGACTTGCTGGCGCCCGATATCGCAGAGGAGTTGGCCAAGCTGCAAGACCGGGTCCCGCCTTTCAGCTCGGCCATCGCGGTGGCGTCGATCGAGCGGGCTTTCAACCGCAAGGTGGATGACATTTTCGAGACTTTTGAGCGCGAGCCTGTGGCCAGTGCTTCGATCGCGCAAGTCCACTTTGCCACTTTGCGCGGCAAAGGGGGCGTGGTGCGCGCGGTGGCGATCAAGGTCTTGCGCCCAGGGATGCTGCCCGTGATCGACAAAGACATCAGCCTCATGCGCATGATGGCTGGCTGGGTGGAGAGTCTGAGCGCCGATGGCAAACGCCTCAAGCCTCGCGAGGTGGTGGCTGAGTTTGACAAATACCTGCACGACGAGCTGGACCTGGTGCGCGAAGCGGCCAACGCCGCGCAGTTGCGCCGCAACATGCAAGGGCTTGATCTGGTGCTGATCCCCGAGATGATCTGGGACTTTTGCCACCCGGAGGTCATCGTCATGGAGCGCATGCATGGCGTGCCCATCAGCCAGGTGGACCGTTTGCGTGCAGCGGGCGTGGACATTCCCAAACTGGCCCGCGATGGTGTGACCTTGTTTTTCACGCAGGTGTTTCGCGATGGCTTTTTCCACGCCGACATGCACCCCGGCAACATCCAGGTCAGCTTGGCGCCGGAGACCTTCGGCCGCTACATCTCGCTGGACTTCGGCATCGTGGGCACGCTCACCGAGTACGACAAGGAATATCTGGCGCAAAACTTCACCGCGTTTTTCCGCCGTGACTACAAGCGCGTGGCCGAGCTGCATATCGAGTCCGGCTGGGTACCGCCCGAGACGCGGGTGGATGAGCTGGAGTCGGCCATCCGTGCGGTGTGCGAGCCTTACTTCGACCGCCCGCTCAAGGAAATTTCGCTGGGCATGGTGCTGATGCGCCTGTTCCAGACCTCGCGCCGCTTTCAGGTCGAGATCCAGCCGCAGCTGGTGTTGCTGCAAAAGACCCTGCTCAACATCGAGGGCCTCGGTCGCGATTTGGACCCCGAGCTGGACCTGTGGAGCACGGCCAAGCCTTTCCTCGAAAAATGGATGCTGGCGCAAATCGGTCCCAAAAAGCTGTGGGAAGAACTCAAGTCGCAGGCGCCGCTTTACGCCAAACTGCTGCCGCAGTTGCCTCGCTTGCTGCACGGCTATTTGCAGCAGCCGCAGAAAAACGACACGCGGCAGATCGAGCAGTTGTTGGCCGAGCAACGCAGAACCAACAAATTGCTGCAAACCCTAATTTACGCCGGGCTGGGCTTTGTGTTCTCCTTGCTCGTTATGCAGGTGGGCATGCACCTGCATCTTTTTTCATAAGTCCCAATCCTGGAGGAGACGAAGGTGCTGCTGACTTTTGTGATCGCTTATTTGGCCGTGACCATCGGCATTGGCTTGTTGGCTGCGCGCCGGGTTCACGGGGCCAAGGATTATCTGGTGGCAGGGCGCAGTTTGCCCCTTTACATGAACGTGGCCACGGTGTTCGCCACCTGGTTCGGGGCTGAGACCGTCTTGTCGGTGTCGGCCACCTTTGCCAAGGATGGCCTCAATGGCATTCCCGGTGACCCGTTTGGTGCCACCGTCTGCCTGGTGCTGGCGGCGCTGTTGTTTGCCAAGCTGTTTTACCGCCTGAACCTGCTGACGATTGGCGACTTTTACAAAGTACGCTATGGCAAGTCGGTCGAGGTGCTGACCAGCGTGGCGATTGTTTTGTCTTACCTGGGCTGGACCTCGGCGCAATTGACGGCACTGGGTCTGGTGATCCATGTGCTGTCGTCTGGGGTCATTGACCTGAACCACGCCATCATGATGGGCGCGGCCGTGGTGTTGTTGTACACCGTCTTTGGTGGCATGTGGTCAGTGGCCTTCACCGACTTGTTTCAGACGGTGGTGATCGTGGTGGGGTTGATGGCGGTGGCCTTGCTGGTGGGCGGCAATGCGGGCGGATTCGACAAAGTGGTGGCACAGGCCGCAGCCGATGGCAAATTCGACATGTTCCCAGCCGATATGGATGCCGCCGCCTGGTGGGCCATGGCGGGTGCTTTCTTTGCATTCGCGTTTGGTTCCATCCCGCAACAGGATGTGTTTCAGCGCATGACCAGTGCCAAGGATGAAAAAACCGCCGTGCGTGGGACACTCATTGGCGGTCTGATGTACTTTGTGATCGCTTTCATTCCCCTGTACATCGCTTACGCGGCGCTGATCGCCCACCCCGAGCTCAAGGCCTTGTTTGACTCGGAAGATGCCCGCGCCATTCAGCGCATCCTGCCCGATTTGGTCTTGGGACAGATGCCGATGTGGGCACAGATCCTGTTTTTTGGCGCTTTGCTCTCGGCCATTTTGTCGACTGCCAGCGGGGCTTTGCTGGCCCCCACGGCCACTTTCACCGAAAACGTGCTCAAGCCTTTTGTGCCCCACATGAGCGACCGCCAGTTCTTGCTGCTCTTGCGCATCATTTTGGTCGCCTTCACGGCTTGCGCCTTGGTGTTCGCCATGAACAGCACCAGCACCATGTACGAGATGGTGCAAAACGCCTACAACGTCACCCTGACCGGGGCCTTTGTGCCGCTGGTGGCAGGCGCTTTTTGGCGGCGCGCCAACACCCAAGGTGCTTTGTGCTCGGTGGTGCTGGGGGTGGGCACTTGGCTGGCGTTCAACTTCCTGGCACCCGAGACCCTGGTGCCCGCCAACTTGCTGGGTTTGGCCGCTTCCTTTGTCGGCATGCTGCTGGGTTCTCTCGCCCCAACGCTGATTGCGAATCGGGGACAGTCCATGGTCAGCGCCTTGGGTCACGCCGATAAAGCCCCACCTGGCCATTGATTCGACACAGCCGCTGCACAGCGAAGCGCTGGCAGCGAGAATCGGTCAGGCCTTGACGGGCCATGCCAAGCCTATAATTGAAGGTTTTCTTGCATCACCTTCAAAGGCTCTTCACATGCCCATTTACGCCTACAAATGCGACGCCTGCGGCCATGCCAAGGATGCTCTGCAAAAAATGAGCGACGCGCCGCTGACCGATTGCCCTGTTTGCGGTGCGCCCAAATTCAACAAACAGCTGACAGCGCCAGGCT
Organism: Limnohabitans sp.; assembly: GCF_044373035.1. GTDB lineage: Bacteria > Pseudomonadota > Gammaproteobacteria > Burkholderiales > Burkholderiaceae_C > Limnohabitans_A. The sequence goes on from NZ_JBILQU010000055.1 coordinate 13,539, forward strand.
TTCAACTCAAAGGCACGGGTTGGTACGCCACCGATTTCAAAGGTGGCGGCACTGCAGCCCCTGCGGTGCCTGCTGCAGCCGACGCTGTGGCATCACCTGCAGCACCTGCACCTGCCGTATCTGCGGGCGGTGACGCGGTGTCGCCCACGACCACATCCAGCAGTGCCGGGGCCTGTGCGGCCTCCTGCGCCTGCCATTGATTTTTTGAGCCCTGACCTCAACGATTGCCCCTCCCGATGAAAAAACGCAGCTTCAAACAGTACTTCATCACCGGCTTGCTGGTGTGGCTGCCCATGGGTATCACGGTGTGGGTGCTCATGTGGTTGGTGGGCATGCTCGACGCCATTTTCCTGGTCGTGTTGCATGCTGCCGATACGCTGATTCCCGGTGTGCACGCCAGTGCCGAATACCTGCGCAGCGTGCCTGGTTTGGGCGTGGCCATCGTGGCCTTGGTGATCTTCGCCACCGGCGTATTTGTGGCCAACATGTTTGGCCAGTGGGCACTGCGCAAATGGCACGGCCTGATGAACCGCATTCCCGTGGTGCGCAGCATCTACACCAGCGTCAAGCAGGTGGCCGACACCTTGTTTTCCGGCAGTGGCCATGCCTTCTCGAAGGCCTTGCTGGTGCAGTATCCGCGGCATGGTTCTTGGACCATCGCCTTCCTCACGGGAACACCCGAAGGTGAAGTGGCGAGCCACTTCGATCAGCCCCTGGTCAGCGTTTATGTGCCCACCACGCCCAACCCGACGTCTGGCTTCTTTTTGATGATGCCCAAAGCCGATGTGGTGGAACTCGACATGAGCGTGGATGACGCCCTCAAGTACATCATCTCGATGGGTGTGGTTGTGCCCGGCACCCCTGTCCCCAAGCCACCTGCAACTCAGTCCCAGTTGGGCTGACGCCTTTTCCCGAATCCTGTTCCTGCGAATCCTGAAAGTCCCACAACATGTCCATGCGTTCCCACTATTGCGGTCTGGTGACCGAAGCCCTGACCGGTCAAGCCGTGAGCCTGTGCGGCTGGGTCAACCGCCGCCGTGACCACGGCGGTGTGATCTTCATCGACCTGCGTGACCGCGAAGGTTATGTGCAGGTGGTGTGCGACCCGGACCGCCCCGACATGTTCAAGGTGGCCGAAGAGGTGCGCAACGAATACTGCGTGCAGATCAAAGGCATCGTGCGTGCCCGCCCCGATGGCACCACCAACGAAGGCCTCAAAAGCGGCAAGATCGAGGTGCTGTGCCATGAGCTGATCGTCCTGAACGAGTCGGTCACGCCCCCGTTTCAGATCGACGAAGACAACCTGTCCGAGACGACCCGCCTGACGCACCGCGTGCTGGACCTGCGCCGCCCGTATATGCAAAACAACCTGATGCTGCGCTACAAAGTGGCCATGGAAGTGCGCAAGTACCTCGATGAAAACGGTTTTGTGGACATCGAAACCCCCATGCTCACCAAAAGCACGCCCGAAGGTGCGCGTGATTATCTGGTGCCCAGCCGCGTGCACGATGGCCAGTTTTTTGCCTTGCCCCAGTCGCCCCAGTTGTTCAAACAATTGCTCATGGTGGCGGGCTACGACCGCTACTACCAGATCACCAAGTGCTTTCGCGACGAAGACTTGCGTGCTGACCGCCAGCCTGAATTCACTCAAATCGATATCGAAACATCGTTCCTAACCGAAGAAGAAATTCGGGACATGTTCCAGGGCATGATCAAACGCGTGTTCCTCAAAACCATCGGCGTGGACCTCGGCGAGTTCCCGGTGATGACTTACCAGGACGCCATGCACCTTTATGGCTCTGACAAGCCCGACCTGCGTGTGAAACTGCAGTTCACAGAGGTCACCGATGTCATGGCAGATGTGGACTTCAAAGTCTTCTCGGGCGCTGCCAACATGAAGGGCGGTCGCGTGGTGGCCTTGCGCGTGCCGGGGGGTTCGGTCGAAGGCGGCGGCATCAGCCGTGGCGAGATCGACGCCTACACCGAGTTCGTCAAGATCTACGGCGCCAAGGGCCTGGCCTACATCCGTGTCAACGACCTGTCCAAGGGTCGTGACGGTCTGCAATCGCCCATTGTCAAAAACATCCACGACACAGCGCTCAACGCCGTCTTGGAGCGTTCGGGTGCAAAGAACGGCGACTTGATTTTCTTTGGTGCCGACAAGGAAAAAATCGTCAACGACGCCATCGGCGCGCTGCGCATCAAGATCGGCCACAGCGTGTTCGGCAAAGCCAACGGTTTGTTCGAAAACCATTGGGCCCCGCTGTGGGTGGTCGACTTTCCGATGTTCGAATACGACGACGAAAACCAGCGCTACACCGCTGTGCACCACCCCTTCACCGCGCCCAAAGATGGCCACGAAGACTGGATGGTCACCGCCCCCGAGAAGTGCATTTCCAAGGGCTACGACATGGTCTTGAACGGCTGGGAAATGGGCGGCGGCTCGGTGCGTATCCACCGTGCTGACGTGCAGCAAAAAGTGTTTGACGCCCTGAAAATCACACCCGAAGAAGCGCAGCTCAAGTTCGGCTTCTTGCTCGACGCCTTGCAATATGGCGCGCCTCCGCACGGCGGTTTGGCCTTCGGTTTGGACCGCATTGTGACCTTGATGACCGGTGCCGAGTCCATCCGTGACGTGATTGCTTTCCCCAAGACTCAACGCGCTCAGTGCCTGCTGACCCAAGCCCCCAGCCCGGTGGACGAAAAGCAGTTGCGCGAATTGCACATCCGCTTGCGCAATCTGGATGCAGTCAAAACAGCGTAATCTGCCCTCAGACCCGCCAAAAAAGCCAACGCCACCTTCGGGTGGCGTTGGCTTTTTTGCTTCACGCTTGTGGACAGTTCAGGCGGGGCCGCAGACGCATCGCCCATGGGCCGCGCCGGATTGACCCGCAAAAAAGGCTTCATAACCGAAGTCTTGAAGCCTTAGATGTCTTAAACCAGCACCAGGCAGGTTCAGAAATTTTGCAACGGCATTGCTGCCGTTGACTGGGTTTGCAGGGCTTAGTAGCCGCCGCGACCGCCGCCGCCGCCGCCGCCGTAGCCGCCACCGCCGGAGCGATCGCCACCACCACCGCCGTAACCGCCGCCGCCGGAGCGACCGCCACCACCGCCGTAACCGCCGCCGCCGGAGCGGTCACCGCCACCGCCGCCACCGTAACCGCCACCACCACCGAAACCACCGGTGCGAGGAGGACGTGCCTCCATCGGACGGGCTTCGTTCACAGTGATGCTGCGACCACCCAAAGATTGACCGTTCATGCCAGCGATAGCGGCTTGGGCTTCGGCATCGCTGCCCATTTCCACAAAACCAAAACCTTTAGAGCGGCCTGTGTCGCGCTCCATCATGACTTTGGCGCTGGTGATGGCGCCGAATTCGCCAAAAGCCTGCTGCAGGTCTTCGTCGCGAACGGTGTACGGCAGGTTGCCGACGTAAAGTTTATTGCCCATGGGGACTCCTGAAAAACACATGAAAACAAAAGCGATGGGGTCCCGAAAGCACAACAAACCTGAAAAGTGCCGCCGTAGCGCGCGAAACTGACCGATCACCTCAAATGTGACGTTTTATTAACGTGCACTATCAGATTATGGGGCATAGCGCCGAAATAGCACCAAATTTCGTCAATGTTTCGTGATTAACCTTGTTTTATAGAGCCCTCTTGTGTCAATTAACACCACGATTGCGTTGCCAGCGAGGTTAACCCCATGCCAGATTCCGTAGCCAGACCGGAGCGATTTCAGCGCCAAACACCAGTGCGCACCAGCTCTTGGCGCACCAAACCCTGATAGCGCAGGTTGTGGACAGGGGTGACCGAGTGGTAGGCGGCCACGCCAAACCAGGTGTTGCCGTGGACGAGCATGACGCGTTTGAGATGCCAGGCTGCCACATGCGTGGCCACGCAAGGGTCCAGCAGCCGATCGGGCGTGATGCCCCATTGCAACAGCTCACGAAAGTGAATCGAGTTGATTTGGGCCATGCCCACATCGATGCTGCCATTGCGGTTGCGATTCACCACATGGGGGCGCATGCCCGACTCGACTTGCAAGATGGCCCGCAGGATGTGCGGGTTGACACCATGGCGTTGCGCGGCCGGCATGAGGCATTGGTCTGCAGCTGGTTTGGCTTCGGTCGGGGTTTGGGCATGGGCTGCGGCGTGCGCCCACGTCAGCACACACAGGCAAAAGGCCGCAGGATGCTGAAAGTCAAAGCGCAACAAGGTAGGGGGCACTCAAGGTTCGTGAAGTTCGGGCAAAACAGCTCGTGGTTGTGCATCGGCACGGCGACCGTTCTCTTGAGCTCCGAGCCCGCCGGACGGGCAGGCGGCCCCATCACCAGACCTTAGAGCTGGTGCACCGATGCCAGCGGCAAAAAGGCGGGCTTTTCGTAGCCGGCGATCAGCCAAGCGCGCTCGGTGTTTTGACCCACTCGCGCCAAATACGCCTGAAGGCTGCGGATGGAGGCTTGGTCCAACGAGACGAAAGGCTGGTCCAGCAAAGTGACCGTGGCGCCGCTGGCCAGCGCCGCCACCAGGCCCACTTTGCGGCGGCTTCCGGTCGACAGCATGTTGAGCCTTTTGTCCATGTGTGGGGCCAACTGCAAGGTTTCGACCAACTCGTTTTGCGTGGCATCGGACCAGGCGGGCAAAGACAAGCGAAAGTGCGCCCAGCATTGCGTGGGTGTGTCGTTGTCGTGCAGCGGCAAACGCAGGTCGGTCCAAAAAACCGCCGAATGCCGAGGCAGGGCCAAAGGGGTGGCCTCACACATCAGGCGCAGCTGCCCTGCAGTGGGTGGCAAATCACCGCTGAGCAAGCGCATCAAGCTGGTCTTGCCCGCGCCCTCGTCGCCCAGCAAGGCGGAAAGACCTGCGGGCAGTTGCAGGTTGAAATCGCAAAAAAGCGGCAGTTCGACCGGTCCACCGCTAAGGCCGGTGACGCTCAGCACAGTGTTAGTGGCCTTTAGGAAGGGGTCAGCAGTCTGTTTCAGCATGACCTGCATGCTAGCAGCAGGTCCAACGGAGACCGCGCG
>NZ_JBILQU010000072.1:0-15037 GCF_044373035.1 Limnohabitans sp.
TGATTCGCTGATTCGCTGATTCGCTGATTCGCTGATTTGCTTGTTTAGCGATGTCCGCTGAGAACGGTGTGGGGCCGGGCGCCTCATGCTGGGGTACCAGAAATCGGCGCCAGGCCCCACACCGTTCTCAGCTCCGTGGTTGATCGCGGGGCAGTCAAAGGGTATTTCGAAAGCGGCGATTTGTCCAAGGGACCCATTCACCTTCAGCCCCTCAAAGCACAAAGCCCGCATCAGCGGGCTTTGTGACTGGAAGCTTGGCTCGATCAGCCGAAGTTCTTCTCAGCGAAAGACCAGTTCACCAGGTTGTTGAGGAAAGTCTCCACGAACTTGGGACGCATGTTGCGGTAGTCGATGTAGTAGGCGTGCTCCCAGACGTCCACCGTGAGCAAGGCCGTGTCGCCAGTGGTCAGGGGGGTGCCCGCTGCGCCCATGTTGACGATGTCGACCGAGCCGTCGGCTTTCTTAACCAGCCATGTCCAGCCAGAGCCGAAGTTGCCCACGGCGCTCTTGACGAAGGCTTCTTTGAAAGCAGCATAGCTGCCGAACTTGGCGTTGATGGCTGCAGCCAAGGCGCCTGTGGGCTCGCCGCCGCCGTTGGGCTTCATGCAGCTCCAGAAGAAGGTGTGGTTCCAGATCTGGGCCGAGTTGTTGTACACGCCGCCGCTGGATTTTTTGATGATCTCTTCGAGGGACATGGTCTCGAATTCAGTGCCCTTTTGCAGGTTGTTCAGGTTCACCACGTAAGCGTTGTGGTGCTTGCCGTGGTGAAACTCCAGGGTTTCCTGGCTGTAGTGAGGGGCCAAAGCGTCGATCGCGTAAGGCAGTGCGGGCAAAGTGTGTTCCATGAGGGGTCCTTGTGTTGATGCAAATTGAAAAACAACCCGCGTATTTTAGGGGCATCACGATCGCCCCTTGGGTATTCAGGACTCTGGAGAGCATGACGGCGATGGTCATCTGAAACACATCGCCTTGGCGGGGTGGGGCCAGGGCTCCTCATGCGGGGGTACCCAAAATCGTCGCCCTGGCCCCACCCCGCCAAGGCTTACCCAAGGGACCCTATTCAAGCGACACGACCAAAGGCACCACGCCATCGGACAAAGTGGCCTGAACGCTCTGTCCGGGCTGAAATTGCCCGGCATGGGTCAAAGCCTGACCCTTGTCATCACTCAGCCAGGCATAACCGCGCTCAAGCACCTGACGCGGGTCCACCGACGACAAGCGCAAAGCGGCACGCTCCAGGCGCTGGGCGCGTTGCGGCACCTGCTGAGCCCGGTTGAAACCCAAACGGTCATTGAGGCGCTCCAACTGATGGCCCTGCGCCATGAATTGACTTCGCACCCCCGTCTGCAAACGACCGGCCAACCGGTCCAGCCACTGGTTGTGCTGGATCAGCAAGGCTTGCGGGCGGCCCAGCCGTGACGCCACCGCATTCAGACGCTGGCTCTGGCGCTCTTGCTGACGGACCAAACCCACAGCCAACCGCGCCGCCACCGCGTCCAAACGCTGTGCCTGCCGGTCTTGCTGGCGAATCAAGCCCCGGCTCAAGCGGTGCTCCAGCACCGACAGGGCTTCGAGGCCCACACCCCGGTCTGTCGCCGCCATCTCGGCCGCGGCCGTGGGCGTCGGGGCGCGCACATCGGCCACAAAGTCGGCGATCGTGAAATCCGTCTCGTGGCCCACGCCGCAAATCAGCGGCACAGGACTCTGGGCGATCACACGGGCCAGGTTTTCGTCGTTGAAAGACCACAGATCCTCCATCGAGCCGCCACCGCGCACCAGCAAAATCACATCCACGGGCGGGCTGAGCGGGTTGTCTTCGGCCGTGAGGGCATACATGTTTTGCAAGGCCAGCGCCAACGCGGCCGCAGCCCCTGCCCCCTGTACCAAGGCTGGGGCCATCAACACCGGAATGTGTGGCGCGCGCCGCTGCAAGGCGGTCACCACGTCGTGCCAAGCGGCGGCCCCCAAAGACGTCACCACCCCAATGGCGCGCGGTTGCGCGGGCAAAGTGCGTTTGTGCGCCGAGTCAAACAGACCCTCGGCTTCGAGCTTGGCTTTGAGGCGCAAAAACTGCTCAAAGAGCGCGCCCTGCCCTGCCCGCTCCATGGATTCAACGATCAACTGCAAATCGCCCCGGGCTTCATAAACACCCAAGCGGCCCCGTACCTCGACCAATTCGCCATCACGGGGCGCAAAGTCCATCAGGCTAGCGGCACGCCGAAACATGGCGCAACGGATCTGGCCCGTGTCGTCCTTGATCGAAAAATAACAATGCCCGCTGGCCGCGCGCGAAAAGCCCGAAATTTCACCGCGCACGCTGACCGGGTTGAACTGGGCATCCAGGGCATCGGCTACTGCGCGGCACAACGCTGAAACAGTCCAGGCGCGCGGGGAGGTCATCTCGGAAGGGCTCATGCCCTGGATTGTCCTACAGCCTGCAGACCCAACGGCAAGTGCGTTTCCTGCGAGTCGTCTACAGACAGCATCGAGGTTTGCAGCCATGCAGCTTGGCCAACATGCTGGTTTAGCAAAAAGATACGCCTTTGATTCAGTTGATTTTTTAAATCATTAATTTGCACATGAAGGACACATGCCCACCCTGAAAAATGAAAAAACACAGGCATACCAAAACTTTTCCACAACGTTATCCACAGCCTGATCAAGCCATGCGGTGCTCGCTGGCGGGGTACTTGCGACGGGCCAAAAGAGTTTGTCATCATCCATAATGATGCTCTTTTGACACTTTGCCTCCCAAAGAAGGAACTGTTTTGTCATCCCTCATTCAAGCCGCTGGATGGCCCATCTGGCCGCTGATCTTGTGCTCTGTTTTGGCTTTGGCCTTCATCATTGAGCGACTGTTTCAGCTGCGCGAGCACAAAGTCATACCCCCCCGAACACTGGAACTGGCTGTTGAAATCTCTAGGCACGGCCATGCGCCCGAAGAAACCATCTTGATGCTTGAAAAAAATGGGGTTTTGGGTCCGGTTCTGGCCAGCGGACTGCGATGCCTGCGAAACAATCCTGCTGCCTCGGACGAAGACATCCGGGCGCACATGGAAATGGCAGGCCGCTTGGCTGGTCAACAACTGGCGCGTTATCTGACGGCCCTGGGAACCATTGCATCAGCAGCCCCCTTGCTGGGCTTGCTCGGGACCGTCATTGGGATGATCGAAATTTTCGCAGCTCAGACTGCCGGCAGCAGTCAACCGGCCCAACTGGCCTACGGCATCTCCGTGGCGCTGTACAACACCGCATTTGGTTTGGTTGTGGCCATTCCCTCACTGATGTTTTGGCGTTACTTCAGAACACGCGTGGACAATATGCTTTTGTCGATGGAGGTGGCCAGCGAACAATTTGCCCGCCACTTGACCCAACTGCGCCACTGAACGAGCCCGCTGTGAACTTTCGCAAACGCACCCCCTCGGCCGAGCCCGAGATCAACCTCATCCCCTTCATCGATGTTTTGTTGGTGGTGCTCATCTTTTTGATGCTCACCACCACTTGGTCTCGCCTGACCGAAATCAACATGACTTTGCCCCTGGCGGATGCCCAAAAACAAAAAGATCGGCCTCAGCAGATTGTGCTCACGGTGAGTGCGCAAGGCCAATTTACAGTGAACACATCCCCCATTGATGGCACCTCGGTAGGCGCTTTGGCTGCCGTTTTGAGGCCATTGGCCACCAAAGAGATGAGCTTGGTGATCAGCGCTGACGCGCAGGCCAGTCACCAATCGGTGGTCAATGCCATGGAAGCGGCTCGCCGCACCGGGCTGTCGCAAATCACCTTCACCACCCAATTTTCTGAGTCCTCGGGCTCCTGACGCCTCATGCGCCTGTCCGCCTGGCTACACCAGCAATTGCCAAGGATCTGGACTTCTCGGGGTTGGATCGCTTGGCTGCTGCTTCCCTTTGCACTGATCCATGCCGCTTTGCTCTGGGCCCGAGCTCAACTCTGGCGCTGGGGCTGGCGGCATGCGCATCGTCTGCCGGTGCCGGTGATTGTGGTGGGCAACGTGGTGGCCGGCGGTGCGGGCAAAACCCCACTCACCATCGCCGTGGTGAAGCATTTGCAGCAGCAGGGCTGGAAAGCCGGCGTGATTTCACGCGGCCACGGCCGCCGGCTCGATGACATCCGTGCGGTCTTGCCCGACAGCTTTCCCACCGAGGTGGGGGATGAGCCCTTGCTGATCCATCAAAAGACCGGTGCCCCCGTGTGGGTGGCGAACCTGCGTGCCGAAGCCGGGCTGGCCTTGCTGCAAGCGCACCCCGAGGTCAATATTTTGGTGTGCGACGACGGACTGCAGCACTGGGCCCTGGCTCGGGACATGGATATTTGCGTCATGGACGAGCGCGGCGTAGGCAATGGCTGGCTGCTGCCGGCCGGTCCTTTGCGCGAGCCCTGGCCCCGGTCGGTGGACTTGCTGCTGCACACTGGCCCCAATGACTTGCCGGGCGGCTTTCGGGCGCAGCGTCAATTGGGCCCACTGGCGCACGATGCGCATGGCCGCAGCCTGGCTTTGTCCAGTTTGATCGGTCAGCCCGTCGATGCGGTGGCCGGTCTGGCACGCCCCGAGGCGTTTTTTGCCATGCTGCGCGCAGTCGGCCTGCAACTGAACCAGACCACCGCTTTACCCGACCATTTTGACTACGCAGACGGGTCGCCAACCCATTCAGATCGACTCTTACTGTGCACAGAAAAAGACGCGGCCAAACTCTGGCTGCACCAGCCTGCGGCCCTGGCCGTACCCTTGGTGCTGACGCCCGAAGCCGCGTTCTGGCTGGCGCTGGACAAGCGCCTTGCTGAAAAACCGTTTCGCTGAAACGAAGCGGCTGGACAGCCCAAACCGCTGACCGGTTTGTCTTGCGCCGTTATCATTGCCCCATGGACACCAAACTGCTTGAACTGCTGGTCTGCCCGGTCACCAAAGGGCCGCTGGATTTTGACCGCGAGACCCAGGAGCTGCTTTCGCGCAGCGCCCGCCTGGCCTATCCCGTGCGCAAGGGCATTCCCATCCTGCTCGAAAACGAAGCGCGCACCTTGAGTGACGAGGAAATCGAGAAGCTGGCTGCTTTGCGTCCCCCGCTCTGAAAGCCCACGCATGCGTCAGCCCCTGCCCGAAGGCCACTTCACTGTCCTGATCCCTGCGCGCATGGCGTCCAGTCGCCTGCCCGGCAAACCCCTGGCCGACATTGCCGGACTGCCCATGGTCGTGCGGGTGGCGCAGCGCGCCATGCTGTCGAATGCCGCCCAAGTGGTGGTGGCCGCCGATGACGAACGCATCGTGGCCGCTTGCGCAGCCCATGGTGTGCAGGGCCTTTTGACCCGCCAGGACCACGTCAGCGGCAGCGACCGTCTGGCCGAGGCCTGCCAGTTGCTGGGCCTCAGTCATGAGGCCGTGGTGGTCAATGTGCAAGGCGACGAGCCACTGATCGAGCCCACACTCATTGACCAGGTGGCGCAGTTGCTCATCGATCGGCCTGAGGCCAGCATGAGCACAGCCGCCCACGCCATCACCCTGCTGACCGACTTCTGTAACCCGAATGTGGTCAAAGTGGTCACGGACGCCCGCCAGATGGCGCTTTATTTCAGCCGCGCCCCCATTCCCTGGTGGCGCGATGGGCAAAGCGCCGCTTCTAACTTGGGCAAAGACCACGAACCCTTCTCCCAACTGCCCAGCCCGCCGCCCCTGCGACATGTGGGCATTTACGCCTACCGCGCCGGTTTTTTGGCGCAATTTCCCCTGCTTTCTCCTGCCCCCATTGAGCAGCTGGAGTCTCTGGAACAGCTGCGCGCGCTGTGGCACGGACACCGCATTGCCGTTTACACCACCGACCGGGCACCCGGCCCGGGAGTGGACACCCCAGAAGATTTGGAACGCGTTCGCGCCGCGATCGGGGCGTAAGCCTGTTTTGAGCCTCGCGTGATATTCTCACTGCAGTTGTTTGCAACACCATGGGTCCCCTCGAGACCCGGCAGACCCACTCCATGACAAGCGATAAGGAACTTCCATGAGACTGATTTTGTTGGGCGCACCCGGCGCAGGCAAAGGCACCCAAGCCACTTTCATTTGCCTGAAATACAACATTCCCCAAATATCGACCGGCGACATGCTGCGTGCCGCCGTCAAAGCCGGCACCCCACTGGGCCTGCAAGCCAAAGCCGTCATGGAGTCAGGCGGTCTGGTCAGCGACGATCTGATCATCAACCTGGTCAAGGAACGCATTGCCCAATCGGATTGCGCCAACGGCTTCTTGTTCGACGGCTTTCCCCGCACCATCCCCCAAGCTGACGCCATGAAGGCTGCAGGCGTCAAGCTCGACTACGTGCTTGAAATCGATGTCCCTTTTGACGCCATCATCGAACGCATGAGCGGCCGCCGCTCGCACCCCGCCTCGGGCCGCACTTACCACGTCACGTTCAACCCTCCCAAAGTGGCAGGCGTGGACGACGTGACCGCTGAGCCCCTGGTGCAGCGCGCCGACGACCAAGAAGAAACCGTCAAGAAGCGTCTTCAGGTCTACAGCGACCAGACCCGCCCCTTGGTCGACTACTACGCCAACTGGGCCCGGGCCGATGCCGCCGCTGCGCCCAAGTACCGCGCCATCAGTGGCACGGGCAGCGTGGAAGACATCACTGCTCGCGCATTTGCCGCACTGGCCCAATAAGCCACTTCGCGCAGTCTTCCGGCTGCGCCCTCACAACAAGCCCCTTTTAGGGGCTTTGTTGTTGGCGGACGACACACTGGGACGCTGGGCGCATCAGATGTTTGGGTACGGCCTCGAGCTGATCGTGCACTGTGAACTGCATCTGCGCTCGAGCGTAAGACCCTCGGTGATTGCACAACGGTTTCACCTCGGCCTCGCCAGTTCAGGTTCAATTTCAGTCTTTTTTCATGGCAAGCTTGCACAAACAGGAAAACTGTTTAAAAATACAGTCACTGGATGAAAAAACAGCCTCAATCCCCACCAAGAGACCGCCATGACCGACAGCCCCAAACTCACCGCTCGCCAACAAGAAATTCTGGAATTGATCCAGAACACCATCGCCAACACCGGCGCGCCACCGACTCGCGCCGAAATCGCCAACGTGCTGGGTTTCAAATCACCCAACGCCGCAGAAGAGCACCTGAAGGCCCTTGCACGCAAGGGCGCGATCGAGTTGGTCAGCGGCACCTCGCGCGGCATTCGTCTCAAAGGCAGCTCGCGCAGCAGCTTGCGCGCACCCTCTGATCTGTTCAGCCTGAGCCTGCCCGGGCTGGGTCAGCTGTGTTTGCCTTTGGTGGGGCGCGTGGCTGCGGGCTCACCCATCCTGGCGCAAGAACACGTCGACCGCACCTACCAACTCGAAAGCAGCCTGTTTGCCCAGCAACCCGACTACCTGCTGCGGGTGCGTGGCATGTCCATGCGGGATGCGGGCATCATGGACGGCGACTTGTTGGCCGTCAAATCGACCAAAGAAGTGCGCAACGGCCAGATCGTGGTGGCCCGCCTGGGTGACGAGGTCACGGTCAAACGCCTGCACAAAACAGCCACTGGCATCGAACTGTTGCCCGAAAACCCCGACTACCCGACCATCGTGGTGCACCCCGGCGAGCCTTTTGACATTGAAGGCCTGGCCGTGGGCCTGATCCGCAACAGCTTCGTCATGTGACATTTTTCAGTCGCGGCCTCAGGTGGCGGGCGCTGTTCATCAGCCCTGAAGCCGACGACTTCTCCATCAATCCTGCCTGTGTCCAACCTCCATGCTTTTGAAAGGTTTCACATGGGAATCGCTTTGTTTGCCCTCTCCGGTCTGTTTAAGAACCCGCCCTCCTTCACCACCGGCACCCCTGTGCAGGATTTGACAAAAAGACAGCCTTTACGCCCGCACCCCGAATGGGCTGTTCGGTCCTCACCTTGTGCCTTGCCATCCCAAGGCAAGACGCCAGCGCACAAACGCCAACCCGGCCTGCGCGTCCTGCGTGTCCATGAATATGGTCAAAACACCCCCGGTGCCGGCCGCATGGTGATCTCTGGACGCATGGCCGATGTCTGCGCCGAGCTCGATCGACTGGTGGCCTTGGAAGCGCGACACCGTCCCTCCTGAAGCTGACTTCTGGCTTGTACCCACCAACAACCCCCCGATCTTCAGCTTGGGGTTGTTGTGGCACAAAGCGACTGGCCTGCGCAAGCGTTAAAGCATCACCGATATGTGCCCGGCTGACGAAAGTCAGGCACTTGACAAGGCACAATGTCGAGCATGAACATTGTGATCCTTGACGACTACCAGGATGTCGTGCGCAAACTCGACTGCGCAGCCAAACTCGAGAACTACCCAGCCAAGGTGTACACCAACACGGTCAAAGGCATTGGCCAGCTGTCGGTTCGGCTCAAAGACGCCGATGTGATTGTTTTGATCCGCGAACGCACGGGTCTCAACCGCGCCCTGATCGAGAAGCTGCCCCGACTCAAAATGATCGCCCAAACCGGCCGCGTGGGCAGCCATATCGACTTGGCAGCCTGCTCCGAGCGTGGCGTGGCCGTAGCCGAAGGTGTGGGCTCGCCCACTGCCCCGGCTGAACTCACCTGGGCCCTGGTCATGGCGGCCACCCGAAGGTTGCCTCAATACATCAGCAACCTCAAACACGGTGCATGGCAGCAATCGGGCCTCAAATCCAGCTCAATGCCGACCAACTTTGGCCTGGGCACCGTGCTCAGAGGCAAAACCCTGGGCATCTGGGGCTACGGAAAAATTGGCCAACTGGTGGCCGGTTACGGCAAAGCTTTTGGCATGCATGTGCAGGTCTGGGGCAGCGACGAATCACGCGTACGCGCGGTCAAGGACGGGTACGCCGCTGCCACCAGTCGAGAAGCTTTCTTTCAGACCGCGGATGTGCTGAGCTTGCACCTCAGGTTGAATGAAGCCACCACCGGCATTGTCACCAGCGATGACTTGGGGTTCATGAAACCCACGGCCTTGCTGGTCAACACCTCGCGTGCCGAACTGATCGAAACCAATGCCCTGATTGGCGCACTCAACCGGGGACGACCGGGCATGGCGGCCGTCGACGTGTTTGAGTCGGAGCCGATTTTGCAAGGCTCAGCCTTGCTGCGGCTCGAAAACTGCATCTGCACCCCCCACATTGGCTATGTCGAAAAAGACAGTTATGAACTGTATTTCGGCTCAGCTTTCGACAACGTCATCAACTTCATCAAAGGCACGCCTACCAATATCGTCAATCCGGGCGCATTGCAGGTTCGACGCTGAACAGTCTGACCCAAGTCGCATTGACTGACGACATAATCGGCGCTTGCCGTCCGGCCCACCTGTCCATTCGCCCAGCGAATCAACACGTTTTTTGACCCGGCCTTGCGCCTCGTATTCATACTTTCAACATGACTCTCGCATTTTCCAAAGTGGCTATCATCGGCGCCGGCGCCATGGGCCGGGGCATTGCCCAAATCGCCGCGCAAGCAGGCAGCCAGGTTTGGCTATTCGACACGCAAGCCGAAGCCATTCACAAAGCCCGCGATGCGGTGTTCCAGCAATGGGACAAGTTGCAAGAAAAAGGTCGCTTGAGCGCCGAAGCCGTAGCAGGGCACAAAAGCCGCCTGCTGGGCGCAGCCAGCCTGCAAGACCTGGCCGAGTGCGAGTTGGTGGTCGAAGCCATCGTCGAAAGGCTCGACATCAAGAAAAGCCTGTTCACCGATCTGGAAAAAGTGCTGGCACCCAGCGCCGTGTTGGTGACCAACACCTCCTCGCTGTCCGTGACTGCAATTGCTGCCGCCTTGCAGCGGCCAGCTCAGTTTGCGGGCTACCACTTCTTCAACCCCGTACCCCTGATGAAGGTGGTCGAAGTGATTGCGGGCCTCAAAACCGACCCCGAGGTGTGCCAACGCCTGACCGAGTTTGCTCGCCAAATGGGCCACACACCCGTTCAAGCTCAAGACACGCCGGGTTTCATCGTCAACCATGCGGGTCGCGGTTATGGCACCGAAGCGCTGCGCATCGTGAGCGAAGGCATTGCCGATTTCGCCACCATCGACCGCATCCTGCGCGATCAGGTGGGCTTCAAACTCGGCCCCTTTGAGCTGTTTGACCTGACGGCCCTGGACGTGTCGCACCACGTCATCGAAGCGATCTACCACCAGTACTACGAAGAGCCACGCTACCGCCCTAACGTCATCACCGCCCAGCGCTTGGCGGGGGGTGTGGTCGGCAAAAAAGTGGGCGAAGGCTTTTACAAATACGTGGATGGTGCAGCGCAAGTGCCCGCCGAGCCACCAGTGCCTGTGGTGGACAGCATCCCGCCCGTGTGGGTCTCGCCCCGCGCAGCGCGCCGCATGGAACTGCTGCAACTGCTCAAAGACCTGGGCGCCACCATCGAAACCGGCGCATCGCCCTCCCCCGACGCGCTGACCCTCGTCGCCCCGTTGGGTTTTGACATCACCACCGTCGCCGTGGTCGAGCGGCTGGACCCTGCCCGCACCGTCGGCATCGACATGCTGTTTGAGGACGCATCCACCAAGCGCCGCGTGCTGGCCACCAACCCGGCCACACGCATCGACATGCGCAATGCGGCCCATGCCTTGTTTGCCAGAGACGGCAAAGCCGTCTCGGTCATCCGCGACAGCGGTGGATTTGTCACGCAACGCGTGGTGGCCTCCATCGTCAACATCGCGTCCGACATGTGCCAGCAACGCATCTGCAGCCCGCAAGATCTGGAAACCGCTGTCACGTTGGGCTTGGCTTACCCCATGGGCCCCTTGGCCATGGGCAACCGCTTGGGTCCCGACAGCATCCTGGAAGTGCTGTTCAACCTGCAAACGGTTTATGGTGACCCCCGCTATCGCCCCAGCCCCTGGCTGCGCCGCCGTGGTGCGATTGGCCTGTCGCTCATGCACACCGAAGAATAACAACTTTGCGGGACAGATCTTTAGCTCTGTCCCCAACTGATCAATAAATATGACCGCCCAACTGCTCAGCACCAGCGAAGGCCGGACCTTGGTCCTGACCCTCAGCAACCCGGAGTTTCGCAACGCCCTTGGCCCCGAGATGTACGCCGCAGGCGTGGAAGCCCTGAGCGTGGCCGAATCGAACCCCGATGTGCGCAGCGTGGTGATCACCGGGGCCAACAGCATCTTTAGCGCAGGCGGCAATTTGCAGCGCTTGCAAAACAATCGGCAACTGCCGCCCGAACACCAGGCGCAAAGCATTGAAGGCCTGCACAACTGGATCGAGGCCATCCGCACCTTTCCCAAGCCCGTGGTGGCCGCCGTGGAAGGCCCGGCGGCTGGCGCCGGTTTTTCGTTGGCATTGGCCTGCGACATGATCGTCGCCGCGCGCAACAGCGTGTTCGTGATGGCCTACAGCTCGATTGCTTTGTCGCCCGACGGTGGCGGCAGTTGGAGCCTGTCGCGGGCCGTGCCGCGCCAGCTGGCCACCGAGCTGCTGATGTGTGGCGAGCGCATCGGTGCCGAGCGACTGCAACAGCTTGGCGTGGTCAACCGTCTGGCCGACGCCGGTCAGGCGCTGCAGCAAGCCTTACAACTGTGCGAGCTGCTCAATGCCCGCGCACCCAACGCCCTGGCCAGCATCAAGGATTTACTGGCCGACGCCGATGACAACAGCTTGACAACGCACCTGGCCCGCGAACGCGACCACTTTGTCAAAAACCTGCACCACCCCAACGCAGGTATTGGCATTGGCGCGTTTTTGAACAAGAAAAATCCCAAATACGATTAAAGCGACTGGTCCCCCAGGCGACAAAACCCCGATCATCAGTCACTCAAAGGACAGAGCATGGACGAACCGATTCTGACAATGGAGGAAAGAGAGGCGATCAACAATGGTCGCTGGTTCTCAAGCCTTTCACCTTCACTACGACACGACATACTTCGATGCGCTTACGTCAAACGACACAAAGACGGCGACATGCTCGCTGCCCGGGGCGATCCGCCCGAGCAGTGGATCGCCTGTGCCAAGGGCGCGGTGCGCGTGAGCTCCACCTCGGTGTCGGGCAAACAGATCACCTTGACCTATGTGGAGCCGGGCATCTGGTTTGGCGATGTGTCGATCTTCGACGGAGACCGGCGCACACACGACTGCTATGCACACGGAGAGACGACCACGCTGAACGTGGCCAAGGCCGACTTCAAGAAAATCCTGACGCAGCACGTCGAGTTTTACGACGCGATGCTGCGCCTGCATGCCCGGCGCATTCGCCAGCTGTACGGCTTGGTGGAAGACCTCAACACATTGCCCTTGCGTGCTCGTCTGGCCAAACAACTCAACCACTTGGTGCGCAGCTACGGTGTGCCCAGTTTGTCGGACGCCAAGGCGATCCGCATCAGCTTGCAACTGGCGCAGGAAGAACTGGCGCAATTGCTGGGTGCTTCACGCCAACGAGTGAACCAGGAACTCAAGCAAATGGAGCGCGAGCAAATCATCCGGATCGAGCCGGGCGGCTTGGTGGTGCTGGACCGCGATGCGCTGTTGCTGATCGTGAACGCGGACCACTGACACGCCACATTTTCACCCTATCGCCGCTGACTGCGGCGACCACTGATTTTCGACGGGTCCACCCATGAGTGCTTTTGATCATTTTGTGGGGACCCGGCCTGTCACGGGCACCCACGCCTTCGACATCCCAGCCCTGGAAGCCTGGCTCAGCGCCAAACTCCCCGGCTTTGCAGGCCCTTTGAGCGTGGAAATGTTCAAAGGCGGCCAGTCCAACCCCACCTACAAACTCATCACACCCACACGCCAATACGTGATGAGGGCCAAGCCCGGTCCGGTGGCCAAGCTGCTGCCTTCGGCCCACGCCATCGAGCGCGAATTTGCGGTCATGAAAGGCTTGCACGGCACCGACGTGCCCGTGGCCCAAATGCATGTGCTGTGCGACGACGAAGCGGTGATTGGCCGCGCGTTTTACGTCATGGAGTTTGTGCAAGGCCGCGTGCTGTGGGACCAATCTTTGCCCGGCATGTCGCAGGCCGAGCGCGGTGCGATTTACGACGAAATGAACCGGGTACTGGCGGCGCTGCACAAGGTCGATGTCGCCAAGCAAGGCCTGTCCAGCTATGGCAAACCTGGCAACTACATTGAGCGCCAGATCGGCCGCTGGAGCAAACAGTACGCAGCGTCTGTCACCCAGCCCATTCCCGAGATGGACCAGCTGATCGAATGGCTGCCGAAAAACATCCCGGACAGCGCCAAAGACGAGTCAATGGTCGGCGTCGTGCATGGCGACTACCGCTTGGACAACCTGATGTTCCACCCCACCGAAGCGCGCGTACTCGCCGTGCTCGACTGGGAACTGTCCACCTTGGGTCACCCGTTGGCTGACTTCAGCTACCACTGCATGGCCTGGCACATCAAACCGGGCACCTTCAGGGGCATCGGTGGTCTTGATTTCGCGGCTCTCGGCATCCCGTCTGAGGCCGAATACATTCGCCGCTACTGCGAGCGCACCGGTTTCACCACACCCGAGGCTTTGGCCAAAGACTGGAATTTTTATTTGGCCTACAACATGTTCCGCATTGCCGCGATTTTGCAAGGCATTGCCAAACGCGTCGAAGACGGCACTGCGTCCAGCGAGCAAGCCAAAACCTCCGGTGCCGGTGCGCGCCCGATGGCCGAGTTGGCCTGGCAGTTCGCCCGCAAAGCCTGACCCCCTTTTTACGACCCATCACTTCAAGGAGATAGACCATGGATTTTGAATACACCCCCAAGGTCAAAGACATGCAGGCCCGTTTGCTGACCTTCATGGACGAGCACATTTACCCCAACGAGGCGAGGTTCTTCGAAGAGATTGCCGAAAACCGCGCCAAGGGCAACGCCTGGGTGCCCACCAAAATCGTCGAAGAACTCAAGCCCAAGGCCCTGGCCGCCGGTTTGTGGAACCTGTTTTTGCCCAAGTCGACACGCGCACCCCAAGGCCTGTCCAACCTCGAATACGCACCCTTGTGCGAGATCATGGGCCGTGTGCCCTTTGCGGCCGAAATTTTCAACTGCTCAGCGCCCGACACCGGCAACATGGAAACGCTGGAGCGCTATGCCAGCGAAAGCCTCAAGGACGAATGGCTGGAGCCTTTGCTGCGCGGTGAAATCCGCTCGGCCTTCTTGATGACCGAGCCCGATGTGGCCTCATCGGACGCGACCAACATCGAATGCGAAATCCGCCGCGAAGGCAATGAATACGTCATCAATGGCCGCAAGTGGTGGTCGTCCGGCGCGGGCGACCCACGCTGCGCGGTCTACATCGTCATGGGCAAGACCAACCCCGATGCCGGTCGCCACGAACAACAATCCATGATCGTGGTGCCCGCCAACTCACCCGGCATCACCGTGGTGCGCGCCCTGTCGGTGTTTGGCTATGACGACGCACCGCATGGTCACATGGAAGTGTTGCTCAAAAACGTGCGCGTTCCAGCGGAAAACATCTTGCTGGGCGAAGGCCGTGGCTTTGAAATCGCCCAAGGCCGCTTAGGCCCTGGCCGCATCCACCACTGCATGCGCACCATCGGCATCGCCGAACGCGCCCTGGAGCTGATGTGCAAACGCCTGAACGAGCGGGTGGCCTTTGGCCGCGAAGTGGCCCGCCAGACCGTGTGGCAAGAGCGCATTGCCGAATCGCGCTGCATGATCGAGCAAGCCCGCTTGCTGACCCTCAAAGCCGCGCACATGATGGACACCGTGGGCAACAAGGTCGCCAAGGCCGAAATCGCCATGATCAAAATCGTGGCCCCCAACATGGCCTGCCAGATCATCGACTGGGCCATTCAGGCGCACGGCGGTGGTGGTGTGTCGCAAGACTTCCCGCTGGCCTATGCCTACGCCCACCAGCGCACCCTGCGCCTGGCAGACGGCCCAGACGAAGTGCACCGCAACTCGCTGGCCAAACTGGAGCTGGCCAAGCAACTGGCTTTACCGGGCGAAGTCCGCATGCCCGTCACGCGCGGCAGTTGATCCCCTGACCCGGTCAGGCCCGCGCACCCAGCGGGCGCTGCCGGGCCTGTGGTTCTGGTTGTTCGCTGACTTGGACAGGGACCGCCCC
>NZ_JBILQU010000102.1:0-9620 GCF_044373035.1 Limnohabitans sp.
ACGAAACACAGAGCGTCCTCACGGCCACCGAAAACGGCTATGGCAAACGCACCTCGATCACCGAATACACCCGCCACGGCCGTGGCACCAAAGGCATGATCGCCATCCAGCAATCCGAGCGCAACGGCAAAGTGGTGGCCGCCACCTTGGTCCATGCCGACGATGAAATCATGCTGATCACCGACACCGGTGTGTTGGTGCGCACCCGCGTCTCCGAAATCCGCGAACTGGGCCGCGCCACACAGGGCGTGACCCTGATTGGCCTGGACGAAGGTGCCAAGCTATCAGGTCTGCAACGCATTGTCGAAAACGATGCCAATGTGGCCGACAGCGAAGCGAGTGATGCCGATGCCACACCGGACGACAGCACGCCTACAGCGGAATAAGTGATGGGCCGCGCTTTCAACTTCTCGGCAGGCCCTGCCGTCATGCCCGAGGCCGTGCTGCAGCAAGCCGCGGCCGAGATGTTGGACTGGCACGACACACAAGGCCGTTCCTCTGGCATGAGCGTGATGGAGATGAGCCACCGCGGCAAGGAGTTCATCAGCATTTACGAGCAAGCCGAAACCGACTTGCGCGAATTGTTGGGGGTGCCGACCCACTTCAAGATTTTGTTCATGCAAGGCGGGGGCTTGGCCGAAAACGCCATCGTGCCGCTGAACCTGTCGCAAGGCGGGGCCATGGACTTTGTGCTCACGGGCAGTTGGAGCCAAAAGTCGCTCAAGGAAGCTGGCAAATACGGCCCAGCCCGTGTGGCCGCTTCGGGTCAGGTGGAAGGCTTTACCACCCTGCCCGCCCCTGCCACTTGGCAGGTGGGCGCGGACAGCCGCTATGTGCACATTTGCAGCAATGAAACCATTCACGGTGTCGAGTTCTCCGAACTGCCGGACCTCAAAGCCTTGGGCTGTGATGCCCCTCTGGTGGTGGATTTTTCTTCGCATGTTGCGTCTCGGCCTGTGGATTGGTCTCGCGTGGGCCTGGCCTTTGGCGGTGCGCAAAAAAACCTGGGTCCCGCCGGGCTGACCTTGGTCATCGTGCGCGAAGACCTGATCGGCCATGCCCTGCCGCATTGCCCCAGCGCTTTTGATTACAAGCTGGTGGCAGATAACCAGTCCATGTACAACACCCCGCCCACCTACAGCATTTACATCGCGGGGCTGGTCTTCCAGTGGCTGAAAAAAAATGGCGGCATCGCAGCCATGGAACAGCGCAACATTGCCAAAGCTCGGCTGCTGTACGACTTTCTGGACAGCTCCAGCTTGTTTGAAAACCGCGTGGCCAAGAACTGCCGCTCGCGCATGAACGTGCCCTTTTTCTTGCGCGACGAATCGCGCAACGAGGCCTTTTTGGCTGGGGCCAAAGCCGCCAACTTGCTGCAACTCAAAGGGCACAAGTCAGTGGGCGGCATGCGTGCCAGCATTTACAACGCCATGCCCCTCGAAGGCGTGCAGGCGCTGGTGGCCTACATGCGTCAATTTGAAGAAAAACAGGCCTGAAGTACCTCAAAAAAACAAGCCGCCAGAAAGACCACGAGACATGAGCCAACCCCCCATTCAGTCGGACGCCCTGGGCGCTTTGCGTGTGCAGATTGACGCGCTGGACAAACAGCTGCTGAGCCTGCTGAACCAACGCGCCCATGTGGCCGAAAAAGTCGGCGAGATCAAACGTGCCGAAGGCTCGCCCTTCTTTCGCCCCGACCGCGTGGCGCAAGTCATCGACAAAATCACCCAAGCCAACCCCGGCCCGCTGAAAAACGAACACATCGCTTCCATTTGGCGCGAGATCATGTCGGCCTGCTTGGCGCTCGAAGCACCCCAACGCGTGGCGGTGCTGGGCCCTCAGGGCACATTTTGCGAACAAGCAGCCATCGAGTTTTTTGGCAGCGCCGCCAACCTGATTTACTGCGCCAACTTCGACGAAGTCTTTCACGCCACCGCTGCGGGCACGGCCCAGTACGGCGTGGTGGGCATGGAAAATTCCACCGAAGGCGTGGTGGCCCGCTCGCTCGATTTGTTTTTGCGCTCGCCTGTTCATGTGGTCGGCGAAGTGAGCCTGCAAGTGCGTTTCAATCTGTTGCGCCAGCTCAACTCTGATGCGGGCATTGAGGTCGTCATGGCACACCCCCAAGCGTTGGCCCAGTGCCAGGGCTGGCTGTCCAAACACCTGCCGCATGTGGAGCGGCGCGCCGTGTCGAGCAACGCCGAAGGCGCGCGCTTAGCTGCCACCAACCCCGCTTGGGCGGCGCTGGCCAGCGAACGTGCCGCCAGCCAGTTTGGTCTGCACATCGTGCACCACGCCATTCAGGACGAAGCCTTCAACCGCACCCGCTTTGCCGTGATCGCTTTGCCGCAGACCTTGGCCACGCCACCAGCGTCTGGCAAAGACTGCACCAGCCTGGTGGTGTCGGTGCCCAACCGCCCAGGTGCGGTGCACGATTTGCTGGTGCCGCTCAAAAACAACGGTGTGTCCATGACCCGCTTTGAGTCGCGCCCCGCCAAATCGGGCCAGTGGGAGTATTACTTCTACATCGACTTGCAAGGCCACATCAACGAGCCGCATGTGGCCGCTGCTTTGCAAGAGTTGCAAGGCTTGTGCGCGTTTTACAAGGTGCTGGGTTCATACCCGGTGCCCGAGTGAGCGCGCGGTGAAATTCGAACGCTTGGCCCTGATCGGCTGCGGTCTGATGGGCGGCTCGTTTGCGCTCGCGCTGCGCGAGGCAGGTCTTGTGCAAACCATTGTCGGCTTCAGCGCCTCTGAAAAAACCCGTCAACTTGCGGTGGAACTTCAAGTCATCGACCACGCCTGCTCCAGCGTGGCCGATGCGGTGCAAGGCGCAGATCTTGTTTTGCTGGCCGTTCCTGTGGGCGCGATGCAAAGCAGCTTTGCCGCCATGCGCCAAGCACTGCACCCCAATGCCTTGCTGATGGACGTGGGCTCGACCAAGGGCGATGTGATTGCCGCGGCAATTGCCACCCTGGGTGAACGCCTGAGCTGCTTTGTGCCTGCACACCCGATTGCGGGCAAAGAAGTCGCGGGCATTGAGCATGCCGAAGGCTCGCTCTACCAAGCGCGACGCACCATCCTCACGCCCTTGCCGCAAAACAGCATCGGTCAGATAAAAACAGCGAGCGCAGTATGGACTGCCATCGGTAGCCATGTGAGCCAGATGACAGCGCAGGCCCATGACGCCACTTTTGCCGCCGTCAGCCACTTGCCGCATTTGCTGGCCTTTGCCGCCGTGAATGCGCTGACGGCCCAACCGCAAGGCCCTGCGTTTTTGGAGATGGCAGGTCCGGGATTTCGGGATTTTTCCCGCATCGCCGCTTCAGATGCCTTGGTGTGGCGCGACATCTTGAGCGCCAACCATGCGGAAGTTCTCACGCAATTGGCGCACTTTCGCACGGCACTCAACGCATTTGAAAATGCCCTGAAACAAGGCGATGCTCAAGCGCTTCAACAACTGATTCAACAAGCCAGCGATGTGCGCTCGGCCTGGACGCTGCAAGCCGGTCACGCTTGCAACACAGCCTCAGAAGACTGACCCCATGTTCTCCACCGCCTTTCTTGACCTCCCTGCGCTGCAAGGCGCGTCCGGCACCGTCACCCTGCCCGGCTCCAAAAGCATTTCGAACCGCGTGCTGCTGCTCTCAGCACTGTGCCAAGGCACGACCGTGGTGCACGACTTGCTCGACTCGGACGACACCCGCGTGATGCTGGCGGCGCTGCGCCAACTGGGCTGCGGGGTCGATGTGGCAGGCACCACCGTCACCATCACCGGCCTGGGCGGTCGCGCATGGCCTGCAGAGGCGATTGAGTTTTTCATGGGCAACGCCGGCACGGCCATGCGCCCACTGACGGCTGCGTTGGCCGTGCAGGGCGGCAACTTCACGCTCAAAGGTGTGCCGCGCATGCACGAGCGGCCCATCGGTGACCTTGTCGACGCGTTGCGCGAACTCGGCTGCGCCATCGAGTACCTGGGCAACGAGGGCTTCCCACCCCTGCGCATCGGCCAGCCTGCGTTGCATCTGGACAAACCCATCCCCGTGCGCGGCGATGTGTCCAGCCAATTCCTCACCGCGCTGCTGATGGCCTTACCCCTGGCAACGCAGAACCGCGCCATCACCATTGAGGTGGTGGGCGAACTGATCAGCAAGCCCTACATCGAAATCACGCTCAACCTGCTGGCGCGCTACGGCATCGCCGTGGAACGCCAAGGCTGGGAACGCTTTGTCATTCCGGCGGGCAGCCGCTACCAATCGCCGGGTACGATCCACGTCGAGGCCGATGCCTCTTCGGCCAGCTACTTCATCGCACTGGGCGCCATCGCCGCAGGTGATCCATCCAAAGGAGTGCAAGGCAGCGGCATCCGCATTCAGGGCGTGGGCGCTGACTCTATTCAAGGCGACATCCGCTTCATGGACGCCGCAGCCCAAATGGGCGCCAAAATTACCAGCGGCCCGAACTGGCTTGAAATCCAGCGCGGGGCCTGGCCACTCAAAGGCATCACGCTCGACTGCAACCACATCCCCGACTCCGCCATGACGCTGGCCGTGATGGCGCTGTATGCCGACGGCCCGACCACACTGCGCAACATTGCCAGCTGGCGCGTCAAGGAAACCGACCGCATCGTGGCCATGGCCACCGAAAGCCGCAAGTTGGGTGCCACTGTGGAAGAAGGCCCCGACTGGATCACCATCCATCCCCTGCCCGCCGGGAAATGGCAACGCGCCAGCATCCACACCTACGACGACCACCGCGTCGCCATGTGTTTCTCGCTCGCGGCCTTCAACACCGACCAGGTGCCGGTGCGCATCGAAGACCCCAAGTGCGTGGCCAAAACCTTCCCGGATTATTTCGAGGCCCTGTTCTCCGTGGCGCACACGGCGGCCCCCAACATTCCGGTGATTTGCATCGACGGCCCCACGGCCTCGGGCAAAGGCACGCTGGCCAGCCGTGTGGCCGAGCAACTGGGATACCATTACCTGGACTCGGGCGCGCTCTACCGCGTGACCGCCCAAGCGGCCTTGCTGGCCGGGCTGACGCTGGAAATTGCCGACGAAGCGGACATCGCCGAACTCGCCCGCAGTCTGCCGGTGCGCTTTGAGGGCGATCAGGTGCTGCTGGGCAACGTCGATGTGACCGATGCCATCCGCAGCGAGCAAGGCGGCATGAACGCCTCCAAAGTCTCGGTGCTGCCCGCCGTTCGCGAGGCTTTGATCGATCTGCAGCACAGCTTTCAACGCTTGCCGGGCCTGCTGGCCGACGGCCGCGACATGGGCACGGTGATCTTCCCGAGCGCCCCTTTGAAGGTGTTTTTGACCGCCAGCGCGGCCAAAAGGGCCGAAAGGCGTCATAAGCAGTTGATTTTGAAGGGTTTTTCGGCTAATATCGATGCTCTTCGCGCTGACTTGGAAGCGCGCGACGCCCGGGACATGTCCCGCAGCGCAGCGCCTTTGAAGCCCGCACAAGATGCCTTGCAACTGGACAACTCTTCCTTGACCATCGAAGCCTCGGTGGATCAAGTGATGGTCTGGTGGCAAAGCCGGCAGGTTTTCGGTTGACCCACGGAAGTTAACCCACCGAAAACAGCCACCCCAGCCCGCCCTGTGCAGGCTGACCTGAAGTTCCACTCGGCTCTTATCGTGCAGCTTGCACACTGGTCAGGTGGTTTTTAAAAAACCAACCGCGGCTCACACCGCACAACCAACCGCCACAGTCAGCTCCTGGAAACGACGCATGTCGCGCTCGTCAGTCCTGCACTTGTGGATGAGGAAACACCATGTCTGAATCATTTGCCGCCCTATTCGAAGAATCACTGACGCGCACCGAAATGCGCCCAGGTGAAGTCATCACCGCTGAAGTCGTGCGCATCGAGCACAACTTCGTTGTGGTCAACGCCGGTCTCAAGTCCGAGTCGTATGTGCCCCTCGAAGAGTTCAAGAACGACCAAGGTGAAATCGAAGTTCAGGTCGGCGACTTTGTCTCGGTGGCCATTGGCTCAATCGAAAACGGTTACGGCGACACCATCTTGTCGCGTGACACTGCCAAGCGTTTGGCTTCGTGGATGTCTTTGGAAAAAGCCCTGGAGTCCGGCGAGTTCGTCACTGGTGTGACCAGCGGCAAAGTCAAAGGCGGCCTGACTGTTTTGGTCAATGGCATCCGCGCTTTCTTGCCCGGCTCTTTGGTTGACACACGTCCCACCAAAGACCTGTCACCCTATGAGAACAAGACCCTGGAATTCAAGGTCATCAAGCTCGACCGCAAGCGCAACAACGTCGTGTTGTCACGCCGCGCTGTCGTGGAAGCCTCGATGGGCGAAGAGCGCGCCAAGCTGATGGAAACATTGCGCGAAGGCTCCATCGTTCACGGTGTGGTCAAGAACATCACCGAATACGGTGCTTTCGTGGACTTGGGCGGCATCGACGGCCTGTTGCACATCACCGACATGGCATGGCGCCGTGTCCGTCACCCCTCCGAAGTGGTCACGGCCGGTCAGGAAATCAGCGCCAAGATCCTCAAGTTCGACACCGAGAAAAACCGCGTGTCCTTGGGCCTCAAGCAAATGGGCGACGACCCCTGGATGGGCGTGAACCGCCGCTACCCACAAAGCACCCGCATGTTCGGCAAGATCACCAACATCGCCGACTACGGCGCGTTTGTCGAACTGGAGCCAGGCATCGAAGGCTTGGTCCACGTCTCCGAGATGGACTGGACCAACAAGAACGTGGCGCCTTCCAAGATCGTTGCATTGGGTGACGAGGTCGAAGTCATGGTCCTCGAGATCGACGAAGACAAGCGCCGCATCAGCTTGGGCATGAAGCAGTGCCGCGCCAACCCATGGCAAGAGTTCGCGCAGAACACCAAGCGCGGCGACCGCGTCAAGGGCCCGATCAAGTCGATCACCGACTTCGGCGTGTTCGTGGGCCTGGCTGCCGGTATCGACGGCCTGGTGCACCTGTCTGACTTGTCTTGGAACGAAACCGGCGAAAACGCCGTGCGCGAATTCAAGAAGGGTCAAGAAGTTGAGGCTTTGGTCTTGGCTGTGGACGTGGACCGCGAGCGCATCAGCTTGGGCATCAAACAGCTCGACTCCGATCCTTTCACCACCTTCACCTCCATCAACGACAAAGGCCAGATCGTCACGGGCAAGGTCAAGACCGTGGATGCCAAGGGCGCCGAAATCGACTTGGGCGAAGACATCATTGGTTACCTGCGTGTGTCCGAAATTTCGCGTGACCGCGTGGAAGACGCCAGCCACGTGCTCAAAGTCGGCGACGAAGTCACTGCAGTCGTAGTGAACGTGGACCGCAAGACCCGCAACATCCAGTTGTCGATCAAGGCCAAGGACCAGGCTGACCAGCAAGAAGCCATGGCTTCGCTGTCGCAGCAATCCAAGACCGAGAACGCTGGCACGACCAGTCTGGGCGCCTTGTTGCGCGCCAAGCTCGACAACAACTGATCTGAAACTTGTGCGTTAGGCGTCTAATGTTGAGCGACAAGCCAGGTTTCCTGGCTTGTTTCACTCAACGCAAAACGCTTAACGCAGCACGTCCATGACCCGCTCCGATCTGGTTGAAGAACTGGCTGCACGCTTTGCGCAGCTGACCCACCGTGACGCCGAATTGGCCGTCAAAACGGTGCTCGACGCCATGAGCGATGCGCTGGCCAAAGGTCACCGCATTGAGATTCGTGGCTTTGGCAGTTTCTCCATCAACCGCCGTCCACCGCGTGTGGGCCGCAATCCGCGCTCCGGCGAGAGCGTTCAAATCCCCGAAAAACGGGTCCCCCATTTCAAACCCGGCAAAGCTTTAAGAGAAGCTGTGGACGCTGGCACCTTGGCCCAAGCCAACGACAATGAAAACGGACACCAATGACCTGCATGGCTGATGCCTGCGGCTTTGTTCACGACCGCATCACCGGTTCTTTCCTTTGCGCCTTTAGAATGGTATGTGCTGACGAGGTCCATTCATGAAACGCCTGCTCTGGCTGCTTCAGTGGTTGCTGAAGGCCACCATTTTCTTCACCCTGTTTGCTTTCGCGCTGAACAATCAGCAAGAGACCCGTGTGAACTTTTTTTTCAGCACCTATTGGTCGGCCCCCACGGTGCTGGTGGTGCTGTCTGCCTTCACGCTGGGCGTGGTGGTCGGCGTGCTGGGCATGGTGCCGCGCTGGTGGCGTGAGCGTCAAGCCGTCAAGAAAAACACCCCGCCTGCTTCCCCCGCACCCAAGTCCGAGGTGACCGATGGAGTTTGACCTGACCTGGATATTGCTGGGCCTGCCCACGGCCTTCGCCTTGGGCTGGATTGCGTCGCGTCTTGACTTGCGCCAAATGCGCATCGCCAACCGGCAAGCACCCCGCGCCTATTTCAAAGGTCTGAACCACTTGCTCAACGAGCAGCAAGACCAAGCCATTGATGCCTTCATTGAGGCGGTGCAAAACGACCCAGACACCTCAGAATTGCACTTTGCCTTGGGCAATTTGTTCCGTCGCCGGGGCGAGTACGACCGTGCGGTGCGGGTGCATGAACACCTGCTCTCGCGTGCCGACATCAGCCACGCCGACCGGCAAAGGGCACAGCACGGGCTGGCGCTCGATTATTTGAAAGCGGGTTTGCTAGACCGTGCCGAAGAAGCACTGCGCAAACTCGAAGGCACCTCTTACGAAGGGCAAGCTCGCCTGGCCCGCATGGCCATTTACGAGCGCTCACGCGAGTGGCCCGAAGCCGCTGCGGTGGCCCGCTTGCTCGAAAAATCCGGTGAGGTTGACTTTGGCGTTCGGCTGGCCCATTACCAATGCGAGCAAGCCCGCGAAGCGGTACAAAAGGGCGACAGCGCCAAAGCGCTGGAATTGTTGGCGCATGCCCTGCAGGCCCACCCCCATGCCCCAAGACCCCGCCTGCTGATGGGGCCATTGCTGCTGAGCCAAGGCCAGGCGCCGGCCGCTTATGACACCTTGTCGGTTTTGTTTGAGCACAACGACAGGGCAGCCCCTTTGGCCGCTGCCAGCTTTGCACAAGCCGCCCTGGCCTGCGACAAGCCGGCCAGCGCCAGCGCTTTGCTGCAAGCCCATTACCTGCGCCACCCCTGCATCGATGTGCTGGATGCGATCACAGCACTGCAAGCCCAACAGCCGAATTCGACCGCCACAGGTGATGCCAGCACCTTGCAGCGTTATTTGGACCATCTGCAAAACCACCCCTCCATGATGGCTGCCAGCCGCTGGCTGAACGGGGCCAGAAACGAAGTCGGTGAGTTGCCTGTGCCGGTACAAAAAACGCTTGAAAACGCCACCAAACCTTTGGCCCGCTACCGCTGTGCCGCTTGCGGCTTTGAAGCCAAAGAGCACTTTTGGCACTGTCCGGGCTGCCAGTCCTGGGACAGCTACCCTCCCCGACGCGTGGAAGAACTGTAAGCAGCCCTACAAGTCGACGATTGGCGTGTCCCTGCGCTGTCACTTGTGTCAGTCCTGGCTTCGGGTATCCGCATAAAATGGGCGGTTGCACAGCAAGGAAGCTCCATGGCACGCACCCTCTACGACAAAATCTGGGACGAACACGTCGTCCACACCGAAGAAGACGGCACCTCTGTCCTCTACATCGACCGCCACCTGGTGCACGAAG
>NZ_JBILQU010000052.1:0-19091 GCF_044373035.1 Limnohabitans sp.
GCGGTTGCACAGCAAGGAAGCTCCATGGCACGCACCCTCTACGACAAAATCTGGGACGAACACGTCGTCCACACCGAAGAAGACGGCACCTCTGTCCTCTACATCGACCGCCACCTGGTGCACGAAGTCACCAGCCCCCAAGCCTTTGAAGGCCTGCGCCAAGCCGGTCGCAAAGTCTGGCGCGTCAGCTCCATCGTGGCGACTGCCGACCACAACACCCCCACCACCGGCTGGGAGTTGGGCTACGACGGCATCACCGACCCGATCAGCAAAGAACAAATCACCACGCTGGACGCCAACATCAAGGCATGCGGCTCGGCCGCATTCTTCCCCTTCCTGTCCAAACGCCAGGGCATCGTGCACGTCATTGGCCCTGAAAACGGTGCCACCCTGCCCGGCATGACCGTGGTCTGCGGCGACAGCCACACCTCCACCCACGGCGCGTTTGGCGCACTGGCCCACGGCATCGGCACCTCCGAGGTCGAGCACGTCATGGCCACGCAGACCCTGCTGGCCAAAAAAGCCAAGAACATGCTGATCAAGGTCGAGGGCAAGCTGGCCAAAGGCGTCACCGGCAAAGACATCGTGCTGGCCATCATCGGCAAGATCGGCACTGCGGGTGGCACCGGCTACACCATCGAATTCGCAGGCTCGGCCATCCGCAGCCTTTCCATGGAAGGCCGCATGACGGTCTGCAACATGGCCATCGAAGGCGGCGCGCGTGCAGGCCTGGTAGCGGTGGATGAGAAAACCATCGAGTACGTCAAAGGCCGCTTGCTCTCGCCCACGGGCGTGGAGTGGGACCACGCCGTGGCCTACTGGAAGACCCTGCAGTCCGACCCCGGTGCCCACTTTGATGCCGTGGTGGAGCTGGACGCCGGCGCCATCGTGCCGCAAGTCACCTGGGGCACCTCACCCGAGATGGTGCTGGGCATCGACGGTCACACGCCCGACCCGGACAAGGAAAAAGACGACGTCAAGCGCGACGCCATTGAGCGCGCGCTGACCTACATGGGCTTGCAGCCTGGCAAGGCGCTGGCCGACATCACCATCGACAAGGTCTTCATTGGCTCGTGCACCAACAGCCGCATCGAAGACATCCGAGAAGCCGCTGCCATCGTTAAAAAGCTCGGCCAAAAAGTGGCCAAGAACGTCAAGTTGGCCATGGTCGTGCCCGGTTCGGGCCTGGTCAAAGCCCAAGCCGAACAAGAAGGCCTGCACGAAATTTTCAAGGCCGCTGGCTTTGAGTGGCGCGAGCCCGGCTGCTCGATGTGCTTGGCCATGAATGCCGACCGCCTGGAGCCCGGCGAGCGTTGCGCCTCCACCAGCAACCGCAACTTCGAAGGCCGTCAGGGTGCGGGTGGCCGCACCCACCTGGTCAGCCCCGCCATGGCGGCGGCTGCTGCCCTGCATGGTCACTTCGTCGACATCCGAAAATTCGCCTGAAGCATTCGAGGAAACAGAGCATGCAAAAATTCACCCTCCTCAAAGGCTTGGTGGCCCCAATGGACCGCGCCAACGTGGACACCGACGCCATCATCCCCAAGCAGTTCCTCAAGTCGATCCGCAAGACCGGCTTTGGCCCCAACCTGTTCGACGCCTGGCGCTACTTGGACCCGGGTGAGCCCGGCCAAGACCCGGCCAGCCGCAAGCCCAACCCGGACTTTGTGCTGAACCAACCGCGCTACCAAGGCGCGAGCGTCTTGCTGGCCCGCAAAAACTTCGGCTGCGGCTCCAGCCGCGAACACGCGCCCTGGGCCATTGACCAATATGGCTTTCGCTGCGTGATCGCGCCGAGCTTTGCCGACATCTTCTTCAACAACTGCTTCAAAAACGGCTTGCTGCCCATCGTGCTGCCCGAAGCCGTGGTGGCTCAGTTGTTTGACGAAGTCTTGGCCTTCCCTGGCTACCAACTGACCATCGATCTGGAGCGCCAAGTGGTCGTACGCCCCCAAGGGGAAGAAATTTTGTTTGAAGTGCAGGCCTTCCGCAAGTACTGCTTGCTGGGCGGCCTGGACGACATCGGCCTGACCTTACGCCATGCCGACAAGATCAAGGCCTTTGAAGCCGAGCGCCTGGCCAGCAAGCCTTGGTTGGCACACACCGCCATCAACGCCTAAAGAACTCTGGAACTTTCATGAAAATCGCAGTCCTCCCCGGTGATGGCATCGGCACCGAAATCGTCGCCGAAGCCGTCAAAGTTTTGAACGTCCTCGACCTGAAGTTCGAGATGGAAACCGCCCTGGTCGGCGGCGCGGCTTATGACGCGCATGGCCACCCCCTGCCCAAAGCCACGCTCAAGCTGGCCATGGCGTCTGACGCCGTGCTGTTTGGCGCGGTGGGCGACTGGAAATACGACACGCTCGACCGCCCGCTGCGCCCCGAACAAGCCATTTTGGGCCTGCGCAAAAACATGGGCCTGTTCGCCAACTTCCGCCCGGCCATTTGCTACCAGCAACTGGTGGGCGCGTCCAGCCTCAAGCCCGAGTTGATCTCCGGTCTGGACATCCTGATCATCCGCGAGCTGACGGGCGATATTTACTTCGGCCAGCCACGCGGCCGCCGCATCGCCACCGATGGCCATTTCCCCGGCGCCGAAGAAGCCTTTGACACCATGCGCTACGCCAAGCCCGAGATCGAGCGCATCGCGCACGTGGCTTTTCAGGCCGCTCGCAAGCGCAAAGCCGCTGGCAAAGAGGGCCGCGTGACCAGCGTGGACAAAGCCAACGTGCTGGAAACCTTCCAGTTCTGGAAAGACGTGGTCACCGAAGTCGGCAAAGCGTACCCCGACATCGCGCTCGACCACATGTACGTGGACAACGCCGCCATGCAACTGGTTAAAGAACCCAAGCGCTTTGACGTGGTGGTCACCGGCAACATGTTCGGCGACATCTTGTCCGACGAAGCGTCCATGCTGACGGGCTCCATCGGCATGCTGCCCTCGGCCAGCCTGAACACCAAGAGTCAAGGTCTGTACGAGCCCAGCCACGGCAGCGCCCCCGACATCGCGGGCAAAGGCGTGGCCAACCCGTTGGCCACCATCTTGTCAGCCGCCATGATGCTGCGCTTCAGCTTGAACCAAGGCGAAGCCGCCGAGCGCATCGAATCGGCGGTGCAGAAAGTGTTGGCCCAAGGCCTGCGCACCGGCGACATCTGGAGCGAAGGCACCACCAAAGTGGGCACTGCGCAAATGGGTGATGCGGTGGTCAAGGCGCTGGCTTAAAACCAACACGGTCGCTGTCAGAAATACCGCAGGCAGCATCCATTACAATTTCGGCCATGTTCCACGCCCGCCTATTCAACCCGAACTTCGCTTGTGCCACCACGGCAGCAGTTGGCGCGCGTGCAACCCCCACCAAAACCACGACCAAGAAGGACTGATCCAGTCTGGTTCGTCGTGCGCCCCCCGGCCAGACGAGCCGGGCAAACAGTCAAGTCAAACACTGTTTTAAAAACTGAAAGGGCGTTGAAATGAGCAAGTTAGTAGGTTTTGTCGGCTGGCGCGGCATGGTCGGCTCGGTGTTGATGGACCGCATGATTCAGGAAAAAGACTTTGACCTGATCGAGCCCCTGTTCTTCTCCACATCCAATGCCGGCGGCAAAGCCCCCGCGATGGCCAAGAACGAAACCATGCTGCAAGATGCCTTCAACATCGAACAGCTCCAGCGTTGCGAGATCATCATCACCGCCCAAGGCGGTGATTACACCTCCGAGGTCTTCCCCAAACTGCGCGCTGCCGGCTGGAAAGGCCACTGGATCGACGCCGCATCGACCCTGCGCATGGAAAAAGACGCCGTGATCATCCTCGACCCGGTCAACATGCCCGTGATCAAGAACGCCCTGGCCCACGGTGGCAACAACTGGGTGGGTGGCAACTGCACCGTGTCGTGCATGCTGATGGGCGTGGGCGCCTTGTTCAAAGCCGGCTTGGTCGAGTGGATGAGCACCCAAACTTACCAGGCGGCTTCCGGCGGCGGCGCGCAGCACATGCGCGAGTTGCTGACCCAATACGGCACCCTGAACGCCGAAGTCAAAGCCTTGCTGGACGACCCCAAGAGCGCGATTCTGGAAATTGACCGCTTGGTGGTGGCCAAGCAGCGCGCCCTGACTGCGACTGAGACCGCCAACTTTGGCGTGCCTCTGGGCGGCTCCTTGATCCCCTGGATCGACAAGGACCTGGGCATTGGCAAAAACCGGGATGAACCCGGTTGGGGCACGTCCAAAGAAGAGTGGAAAGGCATGGCCGAAACCAACAAAATCTTGGGGCTGGGTGAGGCATTTGGCTCTGCGGCCATCCCGGTGGACGGTTTTTGCGTGCGCGTGGGCGCCATGCGCTGCCACAGCCAGGCTTTGACTTTCAAGCTCAAAAAAGACGTGCCCGTGGCCGACATCGAAGCCATGATCGCCACCGACAACGAATGGGTCAAACTGGTGCCCAACACCCGCGAAGCCACCCTCCAAGACCTGACCCCCGTGGCGGTGACCGGCACCATGACCATTCCGGTGGGCCGCGTGCGCAAGCTGGCCATGGGCCCTGAGTACGTCGGCGCGTTCACCATCGGTGACCAGCTGCTGTGGGGCGCAGCCGAGCCGCTGCGCCGCATGCTGCGCATCTTGTTGGACGCTTGATGCTTGAGCGCAGCATTCATTTATGCATGACCATTCGGTGACCCAAGCCGCCACTGAAGACATGCTGCGCCCATCCCACTTCCCGGAGAAAACCTCAGCGCTGCCAAGCGCTTGGGTTGTCGCATCGCTGCTGGCCTGCGCCAGCTTGCCGGTCAAAGCATGGACGCCCGGCCAGTTTTCGGTGGCGTCAGGTTTGGGCGACCCGCTTCGGGCCGCCATTGAGATCACGCCGTACAAAGACGAAGACCTTCGCAAGCTCACGCCATGGGCTTTAGGCCACATGGCCATGAACTCAACGCTGCCGGTCTCACCCGTCGGGGCATTGAACCCCAGAATAGGAAAACCCCAAGTTGATACTGCTTTGGTGATGGCACCCGTGGTCTTCCCACAAGCCTCGGCGGTCATTTCATCGCATTCACTTGACAGCGATGCACGCAACCCCGCAGACGCCATCACCGTGCGTGCAGGCGACACCGCCTCCCAACTGGTTTTCCGAAAAATGCCTGCGGGTGTGTCGCTCAACCAAATGTTGCTGGCCATGCTGCGCGCCAACCCCGAAGCT
The DNA here is from genome assembly GCF_044373035.1 of Limnohabitans sp. Taxonomy (GTDB): domain Bacteria; phylum Pseudomonadota; class Gammaproteobacteria; order Burkholderiales; family Burkholderiaceae_C; genus Limnohabitans_A. The sequence continues at coordinate 5,192 of NZ_JBILQU010000052.1, forward strand.
TTCATTGAAGGCAATGTGAACCTGCTGCGGGAAGGCGCTCAAGTTCATCTGCCCAGTGCGCAATCGGCTACGCAAATTTCGACCGAAGAAGCGCGGCAAACAGTGATTGCACACCATGCAAACTTTGTCGCCTATACCCAGCGTCTGGCGCAGTCCCCCCTGAAGGCGACAGACACGGCCAGCCGCGAAATGACCGGCAAAGTCACCGCCGAGGCCCCCCCCACGGTCACCGTCCAAACCGAGCAGGACAAATTGACCCTGAGCAAAGGGGAAGTCACCGCCGAGAGTGCAGATGCACGCCTGGCCTTGGAGCGCGAAATTCAGGACAAAACCGATCAACTTGCGGCGCTGAAAAAGAATCTGGAAACTTTAAAGTCCTTGTCGGCCAAACCCGACCGCGAAAAAACAAGCCCTTCCGAGCTCTCAGCCCTGAAACCAAGCCTTACCGTTGCTGCGGCTGAGGCCCATTCAGCCCCCTTGCTGGACGCCATCAGCCGCAATACCAGCATCTGGACCTGGGTCATGGCGTTGCTGGCCGGCATGGCTGGCTGGGTGTGGGTGGTCAGACGCCGCCCTGCAGAACCCGTCGATTTGTTGGGTACGGACAGCCTTGTGGCTCCAGCGCCCTCGCCACTTCCACCGGCATCGCCATTTCCTTCTGGCTTGCCGCCTCAATTTGCCGATCTGGATCTGAACCTGACGCCAGCACCCGACACCGTGCCTGGCCCTCAGGCGAGCCACACTCCGGGCCAAAGCCTGTGAGACTCGCCCTTGGCATTTGTTACTCCGGCACGGCTTACCAAGGCTGGCAAAGCCAAAGCACGGGCTTGACCATCCAAGACAAGCTTGAAAAAGCCTTGGCCAAATTTGCCGATGTACCGCGGGTCAGCACCTTGTGTGCCGGCCGCACCGATGCAGGCGTGCATGGACTGATGCAGGTGGTCCACTTTGACACCGAGATCGAACGCGACGCCCATTCCTGGGTGCGCGGCACCAACCGTTATTTGCCCTGCGACATTTCGGTGCAATGGGCGCAAGTGGTGCCAGGCAGCTTCCATTGCCGGGGCAGCGCCATCGGCAGGCGCTACATCTACGTGCTGCTCGACTCGGCTGTGCGCCCCAGCCTGGAGGCGGGTCGGGTGGGCTGGGTGTACCGCCCGCTGGCCGAAGCGCCCATGCGCCAGGCCAGCCAGCACCTGCTGGGCGAACACGACTTCTCTTCCTTCAGGGCCAGCAGCTGCCAGGCGCTGTCCCCCGTCAAAACGCTGCGCCACATCCAGATCAGCCGGCATGGCGCTTATTGGCGCTTTGAATTTGAGGGCAACGCCTTCTTGCACCACATGATCCGCAACATCATGGGCTGCCTGGTCACCATCGGCCAGGGCCTACAGTCGCCAGACTGGATGCGCGAGGTGCTGCATGCCCAAAGCCGCGATGCCGCAGCCCCGACGTTTTCGCCCGCCGGCCTGTACTTTGCCGGGCCGATTTACAGCGCAGAATGGGGCCTGCCCGACGCCACCCCTGCTTTTGATTGGTTGCCATGAACCCGCAACAACGCACCCGCATCAAGATGTGCGGCTTCACACGCGAAGCCGACGTGCTGGCGGCCTGCGCCGCAGGGGCCGATGCCATTGGTTTTGTGCTGTACCCCCCCAGCCCGCGCAGCGTGAGCATCGAACGGGCTGCCGAACTGGCCCGGCTGTTGCCCGCCTTTGCGCTGCCCGTTTTGCTGTTCGTCAACGACACGGCCGAACGCATCCAGGCAGCGTGCAAGGCTGTGCCGGGCGCTTGGTTACAGTTTCACGGCGATGAAACACCGGAATTTTGCGAAACCATGAGTCGCCTGACGGGCCGCCCGCACCTCAAAGCGGCCAGAATCCCCCTGTCCGAGGTGGCCGACTTCGACTTGTTAGAATTTGCTTTCATTCACCAGCAAGCCCACGCCCTCTTGCTCGACGCCCATGTCGACGGATACGGCGGCGGCGGAAGAACATTCAATTGGTCACTCCTGCCAACAAGCGTCAATGCTCACCTCGTTTTGTCTGGTGGACTCACACCTGCAAACGTGGGCGACGGCATGCGGGCGCTGCGCTCACACGGCCTGTCTCTGGCCGTTGACGTGAGCTCCGGCATCGAGGCCGCCAAGGGCCTGAAAGATGCCCAAAAAATCCAGCAATTCGTGGCCGCCGTGCGAGCGGCCGATGCTGACGTCCTTTGAATTTTTTCCGGGTTGAACCCCGGCCCCAATTGCCATGTACGACTACCAACAACCCGATGCCAAAGGCCATTTCGGCATCTATGGCGGCAGCTTTGTCAGCGAAACCCTGACCCACGCCATCAATGAGCTGAAGGCCGCCTACGCCCAATACCAGCACGACCCGGCCTTCATTGCCGAATTCAAATCCGAGCTGGCGCACTTTGTGGGCCGCCCCTCACCGGTTTATCACGCCGCCCGCATGAGCCGTGAAATGGGCGGCGCACAAATATTCCTCAAACGCGAAGACCTCAACCACACCGGCGCGCACAAGATCAACAACACCATCGGCCAGGCCATGCTCGCCAAGCGCATGGGCAAGCCGCGCATCATTGCCGAGACCGGTGCAGGCCAGCACGGCGTGGCCACCGCCACCATCTGCGCCCGCTACGGGCTGGAGTGCGTGGTGTACATGGGCAGCGAAGACGTCAAGCGCCAAAGCCCCAACGTTTACCGCATGAAGCTGCTGGGTGCGACCGTGGTGCCCGTCGAGTCGGGCAGCAAAACCCTGAAAGACGCCCTGAACGAAGCCATGCGCGACTGGGTGGCCAATGTGGACAACACCTTTTACATCATCGGCACCGTGGCAGGCCCCCACCCCTACCCCATGATGGTGCGCGATTTCCAAAGCGTGATTGGGCAAGAGTGCCTCACGCAAATGCCCGCGATGTTCAAGAGCCTGCAAATGGCCGAACAGCAGCCCGACGCGGTGATTGCCTGCGTGGGCGGTGGCAGCAACGCCATGGGCATCTTCTACCCCTACATTGCGCACGAAAACACCCGCCTGATCGGCGTGGAAGCTGCCGGCGAAGGCATGGATTCGAGCAAGCATTCGTGCTCGCTGCAGATGGGCAGCCCCGGCGTGTTGCACGGCAACCGCACCTACATCTTGCAAGACGACAACGGCCAGATCACCGAGACGCACAGCGTGAGCGCGGGCCTGGACTACCCCGGCGTCGGCCCCGAGCACGCCTTCCTCAAAGACATCGGCCGAGCCGAATACGTGGGCATCACCGACAAAGAGGCGCTCGAAGCCTTCCACTATTTGTGTCGCACCGAGGGCATCATCCCCGCCCTCGAATCCAGCCACGCCGTGGCCTATGCCATGAAGCTGGCCAAAACCATGCGCCCTGACCAGTCGATCCTGATCAACATGTCGGGCCGTGGTGACAAAGACATCGGCACCGTGGCCGATTTGTCGAACGGCGACTTTTTCTGCCGCCCCAGCTGCCAAGGCCAATCGGTGAAAGGTGCCGAGCAGCCTGTGAACTTTGTGAAGTGAGGGCTGAAACATGAGCCGCATCGACGCCACCCTCTCCGCCCTGAAAACCCAAGGCCGCAAAGCCCTGATTCCTTATGTCACGGCCGGTTTTCCGCAAGCGGGCACCACCGTGCCGCTGATGCACGCCATGGCCAAAGCCGGGTCCGACATCATCGAGTTGGGGGTGCCTTTCTCGGACCCGTCAGCTGATGGCCCCGTGATCCAAAAGGCGGGCGACAAAGCGCTGGCTCTGGGCATTGGCACCGTGCAGGTGCTGGCCATGGTGCGCGAGTTCCGCCAAACCAACAGCCACACCCCCGTGGTGCTGATGGGCTACGCCAACCCGGTGGAGCGCTACGACCAAAAGCACGGCCTCGACAGCTTCATCCGCGATGCCTCGGCTGCCGGGGTGGACGGCGTGCTGATCGTGGACTACCCGCCCGAAGAATGCGTGGAATTTGCCGCCAAACTGCGTGCCCACAGCATGGACCTGATCTTCTTGCTGGCCCCCACCAGCACCGACGAGCGCATGCAGCAAGTGGCCAAAGTGGCCAGCGGCTACGTGTATTACGTGTCGCTCAAGGGCGTGACCGGCTCGGGCACGCTCGACACCGATGCGGTCGAAGCCATGCTGCCTCGCATCCGCCAGCACGTCAGCGTGCCGGTGGGTGTGGGTTTCGGCATCCGCGACGCCCAAACCGCCAAGGCGATCAGCAAGGTGGCCGATGCGGTGGTGATCGGCTCACGCCTGATTCAACTCATCGATGCCGCCCCGGCAGACCGCATCAACGCCGTGGCCGGTGAATTTTTACAAGGCATCCGTCAGGCGCTCGACGCCTGAGCGACGGAGCCCGGTCTGCGAACCCGATGCCCCTCACGGGTCAAGGCCAACCCGTCCGTTTCAACGATAATTGGCAGCACAAGGAGACTCCCTGATGTCTTGGCTCGAAAAACTGCTCCCCCCCAAAATCCAGCACACCGACCCGGCTGAGCGACGCACAATTCCTGAAGGTCTGTGGGTCAAGTGCCCCAGCTGCGAAACGGTGCTGTACAAAACCGACCTGGAAGAAAACCAGAACGTTTGCCCCGGCTGCTCGCACCACCTGCGCATCGGTGCCCGCGCCCGCCTGAACGCCTTTCTGGACGGTGAAGGCCGCTACGAAATCGGTCAGGAAGTCCTGCCCGTTGACCCGCTTAAGTTCAAAGACAGCCGCAAATACCCCGAGCGCCTGAAAGAAGCCATGGACAACACCGGCGAGACCGATGCCTTGGTGGTCATGGGCGGCGCGGTGCACAGCATCAACCTGGTAGCTGCCTGCTTCGAATTCGACTTCATGGGGGGATCCATGGGCTCGGTGGTGGGTGAGCGTTTTGTGCGCGGCGTGGAAACCGCCATCGCTCAAAAAGTCCCTTTCGTGTGCTTTACGGCCACGGGCGGTGCCCGCATGCAAGAAGGCTTGCTGTCGCTCATGCAAATGGCCAAGACCAACGCCGCCTTGACCCGCCTGGCCAAGAAAGGCCTACCCTACATCAGCGTGCTGACCGACCCCACCATGGGTGGCGTGTCGGCCGGTTTTGCCTTTTTGGGCGACGTGGTCATTGCCGAGCCCAAAGCCCTGATCGGCTTTGCCGGTCCCCGCGTCATTGAAAGCACCGTGCGCGTGACCTTGCCCGAAGGCTTTCAGCGCGCCGAGTTCCTGCAAACCAAGGGTGCGGTGGATTTCATCTGCGACCGCCGAGAACTGCGCAAAACCATCGCCAGCACCCTGGCCATGCTCCAGCGCCAGTCAGCAGACGCGGTCAGCTAAGCTGGCCCACGCCACAAAAACAAAGGCCCTCCTTGGAGGGCCTTTGTTTTTGTGGCAAAGCCTTCAACGACTCATGGCAAGCCGTTCATTTGCAGCGATGCCAACACCATGCCCATCAATTGCAACACCAGCAGCAAGGCAATGGGGGACAAATCCACACCACCGATCAGGGGCACTACCCGCTGGAACGGTCGCAAAAAGGGCTGACTCAAACGCGCCACCAGGCTGTACATGGGTGAGCCAGGGTTCACCCAGGACATCACGGCCAACACCAGCACCAGCGCGCTCAGGGCGGACACCACCAGCTGGGCCATGCCCACCAGGCTCACCCATGGCAGCAAACCCAAAGCCCACTGCCCGCCTGCCAACAGCCACAACAGCGTGTACTGCACCATTTTGATAAGGAAAGCGCCCACCAGACTCGACAAATCCCAGGCCGACCATGGCGGGATCACCCGCCTCAGCGGCAGCAACAGCCAGTCGGTCACTGCAAACACAAACTGGCCCAACGGTTGGTGAAAAGAAATGCGCTGCCATTGCATCAAAAACCTCAGCAAACAGGTGCCCGCGATCAGGCCCGCCAACACTTCCAACACCAAACTGACCATTTGAAACAACATCGCCATCCTCCTCTTCGTGCGATGATACCCAGATGTCTGAACATGACGCCCCATCCCCAGAAGACGTGTCGCCATTGCCCCTGTTCCCTTTGGGCACCGTGCTGTTTCCCGGCGCTTTGCTGCCGCTGCAGTTGTTTGAGCTGCGCTACCTGCAGATGATTGGCGAATGCGAGCGCCAAGGCAACGGCTTTGGGGTGGTCACCTTGTCCCAGGGCCGCGAAGTGCACCGGCCAGGTGAATCTGCCGAACAGTTTGAAACCATGGGCACCCGGGTGCAGATCGAACGCATCGAGCGGCCCCAGCCCGGCTTGGTGAAGGTCTGGTGCAGGGGTATGGGAAAGTTTCGCATTGAAGCCACGCAGCAGCGCAGCGATGGATTGTGGACGGGCCAAGTGCAAGCCCTGCCGCCCGAGCCAACCGTTCAGGTGCCCGAAGACCTGCAGCACCTGTCTGCGCAAATGCAGGAAGTGTTGACCCAGCTGAGCGCACAACCCAGCGAGGTGCCCCACTGGGCCGAGGCTTGGCGGCTGCAGGACTGCAGCTGGCTGTCCAACCGTTGGGGTGAATTGCTGCCCTTGCCTTTGCAAATGAAATACCGCCTGTTTGCACTGCAAGAGCCCTTGCTGCGGCTGGAGTTGATCGGCGACATGGTGGTCCCCTCTGCGCGCTCGCCTTAGCCTTGGGCGACACCAACAGGCCAACACGGCCAAAAGACCCCCGTAACCTCTTAAAATAAACCGGTTTTGCGCCTTGGCGCAGTATTCCTTCTTTTCCCGCAATCCTGGCTCAAACCCGCCCCCTCTCCCTGAGTCCAACCACCCTCCCGACATGTCCGACACGAACGCCAATGCCCCAGCCGCGCCAGCCCCTCAAGATGACAACCAACTGATCGCCGAGCGCCGCGAAAAACTCAAAGCCATGCGCCAGGCGCAGGCCGAAGGCAAAGGCGTGGCCTTCCCCAACGACTTCAAGCCCGAGCACCACGCCGCCAACCTGCACCAAGCCCACGGCGACAAAGACGCCGAAGCCTTGAACGGCGAAGGTGTGGCCAAAACCACCGCCAAAGTGGCGGGCCGCATGATGCTCAAGCGCGTCATGGGCAAGGCCAGCTTTGCCACGTTGCAAGATGCCACGGGCCGCATCCAGGTCTATGTGACCCGCGACGACCTGGGTGAAGACCTGTATGCCCTGTTCAAGCACTGGGACCTGGGCGACATCGTGGGCGTCGAGGGTCATTTGTTCAAGACCCGCACAGGCGAGCTGTCCATCCACGCCACCAGCATCCGCATGCTCACCAAGAGCCTGCGCCCCATGCCCGACAAGTTCCACGGCGTGGCCGACCAAGAAGTGAAGTACCGCCAGCGCTACGTGGACCTGATGACCGACGAAGCCGCCCGCAAGCGCTTTGTGGCCCGCAGCAAGGCCGTCAGCGGCATCCGCGAGTTCATGGTCCAGCACGGCTTTTTGGAAGTCGAAACGCCCATGCTGCACCCCATCCCCGGCGGTGCCAATGCCAAGCCGTTCATCACGCACCACAACGCGCTGGAGCAAGAAATGTTCTTGCGCATCGCGCCCGAGCTCTACCTCAAGCGCTTGTTGGTGGGCGGTTTTGAACGTGTGTTCGAGATCAACCGCAACTTCCGCAACGAAGGCATCTCGGTGCGCCACAACCCCGAATTCACCATGATGGAGTTTTATGCAGCCTACTGGAACTACCAAGACCTGATGGGTTTTACCGAAAGCCTGATCCGCGACGCGGCCATGACCGCTGCAGGCACCTTGAATTTGACCTACAACGGCAAGCCGGTGGACCTGAACAAGCCTTTCGCCCGCATGACGATCCGCGAAGCGATCGTGAAATACACCGAAGCTGGCGAAGCATGTGAAACCGGCACAGGCGCACGGGTGGACAATGCCGAATGGCTGATCAACGCCCTCAACAAGCTGGGCATGAGCGAAGAGAAAAACAAGCTGTCCACCCGCAGCCTGGCCAGCCTGCAGGTGTTTTATTTTGAGGAAACCGTGGAAGACAAGCTCTGGGAGCCCACCTTCATCATGGAACACCCCACAGAAATCTCACCACTGGCCCGCGCCAACGACACCCGCCCCGAAGTGACCGAGCGCTTTGAGCTCTACATCACCGGCCGCGAGTTCGGCAACGGCTTCAGCGAGCTGAACGACGCCGAAGACCAGGCCGCACGCTTTCACGCACAAGTGGCCGCCAAAGACGATGGCGACGACGAAGCCATGTACTACGACCACGACTTTGTCCGTGCCCTTGAATACGGCATGCCCCCCGCTGGCGGCTGCGGCATCGGCATTGACCGCCTGATGATGCTGCTGACCGACAGCGCCAGCATCCGCGACGTGATCTTGTTCCCGGCGCTGCGGCACGTGCAGGAATAAGCGCACATCGCACCCACAAAAAACCCGGCCTTGGCCGGGTTTTTTGTGGGACAAGCCCGTTCAGGGACGTCGGTCGGTCGGCAAGCGCGGCGCATCCTCCACAACCTCGCGCACCTCCACGTCGACCACTTGGTCGTCTCGGACAAACGGGGCGCCTGGTCCTCTGGGGCCCTCAAAGCTTTGCCCAGGTGCCGGACGAAAACCACCTTGCCTAAAATTTTGGCGCATGGTGCTGAACTGCTGCCAGACCATCACCACCTGAGGCTTGCGGCCCGTCAACAGCCAACGAACCATTGCATAAGCGATGTAGCAGAGCAAACCCAGTAGCAAGGCAGCCAGAAAACCCAGGCCGAGCAGGCCCATGAAGATGCGCGCGATCCAGCTCATTCAAGTGTCCTGTTCAGGTCAAGGCAGGCGGTCGAGCGCCTGCATGTAGTCGGCAGAGCGCACCAACTCGTCCCAGGGGCGGGCAGGCGATCGGGGCAAAAGGTCCAAACGCCGCTCTTCACTGATTTCGTTCGGTGTCCAGTGGCCTTTGAGTTGGGCTTCGGCCAACTGGTCAAGCACTTCGTCCAGGTCTGCGCCGCCGTTCACAGCCGAACGGTTGCACAGCAGCGCCAGGTCGCACCCGGCTTGCAGCGCGGTGATCACGGCTTCGGTGTAGCTGAGGGTGCGCCCGTCCATCTGGCGGGCGGCAGCCATCGACAGGTCGTCGGTGCAAACCACGCCCTGAAAACCTAGCTGGGCACGCAGGATGTCTTGCAGCCAGCGCGGCGAAAAACCTGCTGGGCGGCTGTCCACTTTGCTGTAGATCACGTGCGCGGGCATCACGGCCGTGAGCATGCTGGTGAGCCAGCGGTAGGGCTGCGCGTCGTCGGCCAGGATGGCTTTGAGGCTGCGCTTGTCCACGGGCAGCGCCACATGCGAGTCGGCCTTGACGGCGCCGTGCCCGGGAAAATGTTTGCCGCAGTTGCCCATGCCCGCTTGCAGCAGGCCCTGCATCAGGCTGCGGGCGAGCAGGCTCACCACGCGCGGATCGCGGGCAAAGGCGCGGTCGCTAATGACGCCGCTTTCGCCATGGTCCAAATCGAGTACCGGGGTGAAGCTGAGGTCGACGCCACAGGCGCGCAATTCGCTGCCCAAAACAAAGCCCGCCGAGGTGGCTGCTTCGCAGGCCTTGAGCACGCCCGAACCGGGCAGGCCTTTTTCGTCCTGGCTCCATAGCTCGCCCAGTGCGCGCATGGGCGGCAAGTGGGTGAAGCCGTCGGTGCGAAAGCGCTGCACGCGACCGCCTTCATGGTCAACCGCGATCAAGAGGTCAGGACGGATGCTTTTGATGCCGGCACACAAGTCGGTGAGCTGCGCACGGCTTTGCCAATTGCGGCCAAAAAAAATCATGCCGCCCACCAGCGGGTGCGCCAAGCGGAGGCGGTCCACATCGGTCAATGTGGTGCCGGCAATGTCGATGATCAGGGGGGCATGCAGTGTCATGGGTAGTCCATCCAATGTGGGGCGCCAGCGCGGCAAATCAAGGGCGCGGTGGGTCTTGGGTCTCGACCACGCAAAAACTCGCGGCGTACTCGGACTCGTCGGTGACGGTGATGTGGGCTTTCAGCCCTTTGGCTTGAAACCATTCTTTCAGCACCCCGTGCAGCACGATGACCGGCTGGCCGCTGGGCAGTTTGCCCACCTCGCACAGCCGCCAGGTCATGGGCATGCGCAAACCCAGGCCAATGGCTTTGCTGAAAGCCTCTTTGGCCGAAAAGCGGGTGGCCAGGTAGCGCACGCCGCGCTCGGGCCAGCGGGCACTGCGGGCCTTCCAGGTGACCATTTCGGCATCGCTCAGCACCTTGGCGGCAAAACGCTCGCCATGCCGCTCCAGGCTGGCTTTGATGCGGCGGATGTCGCAAATATCGGTGCCGATGCCGTAGATCATTTTTTCAGGCAAGCCAAATACGCTTGCACCGTGGCGGCGTAACCCATCTCCAGCGCATCGGCCATGAAGGCGTGGCCGATTGAGACTTCTTGCAGTCCCTTCACCGCCACCACAAAGGCTGGCAGGTTGTCACGGTTGAGGTCGTGGCCCGCATTCAGGCCCAGGCCCGCTTGCTGGGCAGCCACTGCCGCATCGGCGTAACGCTGCAGTTGCTGGTCTTGCTCAGGCGTTCCAAAGGCGGCGGCATAGGGCTCGGTGTAGAGCTCCACCCGGTCAGCGCCCACGGCGCGGGCATGGGCCATTTGCTCAGGGATCGGGTCCATGAACAGGCTGACGCGCACACCCAGTGCCTTGCATTCGCCGATCAGGGGTTTGAGGCGCTCGGCGTCTTGCGGAAAAGTCCAGCCGTGGTCGCTGGTGAACTGGCCTTCGCTGTCGGGCACAAAGGTGACTTGGTGCGGGCGCACGGCAAGCACATGGTCCATCAGGTTGTGGAAGGGGTTGCCTTCGATGTTGAACTCGCGGTCGGGCCAGGCCTTCATCAAGGTGGTCAGCTCGGGCACGTCGCTCGCGCGGATGTGGCGCTCATCGGGTCGCGGGTGAATGGTGATGCCGTTCGCACCCGCTTGCAGACACAGCTCGGCAGCGCGCCTGACGCTGGGAATGCCCAGGTGGCGCGAGTTGCGCAGCAAGGCGACCTTGTTGACATTGACCGACAGGGCCACGCTTGGGATTGTGTTCATAAAGTTTGCAAGTCCAGCATCATTTGACGAGTGCGCAAAGCGCCCACACCGCAATGGTAGTTGAGCATGAGGCGCAAGGGGCGCTGCAACTGCACCAGCAGGTCGGCACACTCGCGCAGCAAGGCGGCCAAGGGATTGGGCGTATCCAGCGCCGCGTGCAGCGCCAGCCATTGTTCACCGCGCAAGGTGTTGCGCGGGTCATCGCTCACCCACTGCAGCCCGGCCTCAGGCACCAAGGCGTAACTGTCGGTGGGCGACAAAGGCTTGAGGGTCAGGGTCTGCAGGTTCAGGGCGGGCAACAGGCCCATTTCGCGCAGCAGCAGCAACTCAAAGCCACGCAAGGCCCACTGCAGCGCATTGGGGTCGCCACTGGCCAGCAAACGCACGGCAGCGGCATACACCTCGAACAACTGAGGGTGCGGGTCGTCGCGCGCGGTCAGGCGCATCAACAGTTCGTTGAGGTAATAGCCGGACAGCAGCGCCTCGCCCGTCGGCATGACGTGCCCGCCCACCCACTCGGCCGATTTGAGGGTGCGGATGTCGCCATCGCCCCCAAAGGCCAGCGACAAGGGCTGCAAGGGCAGCAGCACCGGACGAAAACTGGATGTGGGCCGCTTGACGCCTTTGGCCACCAGGGCGGTGCGGCCGTGGTGGCGGGTGAAAACCTCCAAGATCAGGCTGGTTTCGCTCCAGTCGTAGCGGTGCAGCACATAGGCTGGCTCGTCTGCAATCCGCTGGGAGGCCATGGGCGGTGGATTTACTCGTAGCCGAAGCTGCGCACGCGGGCTTCGTCGTCGGCCCAGCCCGAACGCACCTTGACCCACAGCTCGATGAAGACCTTGGCGTCCAGCAGCTTTTCCAACTCGACGCGGGTTTCGGTGCCGATGCGCTTGAGCTTTTCGCCCTTGTCACCGATAACCATGGCTTTGTGGCCTTCGCGCTCGACCACGATGGTGGCGGCAATGCGCAGCATGCGTTTGGCGGTGCGACCGGCTTCTTCTTCGAACTTGTCGATCACCACGGTGGAGGTGTAAGGCAATTCGTCACCGGTCAGGCGGAACAGTTTTTCGCGCACCATTTCGCTGGCCAAAAATTTCTCGCTGCGGTCGGTGAGTTCATCCTCCGCATGCCACCAAGGCTGCTCGGGCAGGTATTTTTCGCAAATGTCGAGCAGGCGCACGATGTCCTTGGGATGCTTGGCCGACATGGGCACAAACTCTGTGAAGGCATGGCGCTCTTGCATGCTTTGCAGCCAAGGCGCAATGTCGCCACGGCGGTGCACGTTGTCCAATTTATTGGCCACCAGCAAAACCGGGATGCCGGGTTTCAGCAGCGCCAGCACTTTGGCGTCCGCCGTGGTGAAGCTGCCCGCCTCGACCACGAACAAGACCAAATCCACATCGCTCACCGCACCGACCACGGTCTTGTTGAGCGACTTGTTGAGCGCGGTGCCGTGGATGGTCTGGAAACCGGGCGTGTCCACAAAGACGTATTGCGCCGCGCCTTGGGTGCGGATACCGGTGATGCGGTGGCGCGTGGTTTGGGCTTTGCGCGAAGTGATGCTGATCTTTTGCCCCACCAAGGCGTTGAGCAAGGTGGACTTGCCCACGTTGGGCTTGCCCACAATGGCCACCAGGCCGCAGCGCTGGCCTTCCACCGGCACAGGCGCTGGGGTGGCAGCAACCGGCGGCAAGGCAGCGTCTTCCGACGCGTCGCGTGGCTGAATGGTCACACCCGCAATTTGAACGGGGCGGCGCATGGTTTGCTCATGCGGCGTGCGTTCAGTTTCAGGCGTTTTTTTATCGGTGCTCATGCGGCGCTTTCAGATTTCAGGGTCTGCAGCATGGCGGCTGCCGCTGCTTGTTCGGCAGCGCGACGCGACGCGCCCGAGCCTTGCTGGGTTTGGCGCAATTCGGTCACTTCACAAGAGACCTCAAATTGCTGTCGATGCGCCGCCCCGGAGGTACCGACCACGGTGTACTTGGGCAACGCGAGCTTGCGCCCTTGCAGCCACTCTTGCAGCTCGGTCTTGGGGTCTTTGCCCACCGCCTGCATGTCGGGTTTGATGTCCACTTGGGCAAACAATCGCTCGACCAAGTCTTGAGCATCCTTGTAGCCGCCGTCCAGATAGACCGCCCCAATGATGGCTTCCAAGGCATCGGCCAGGATGGACGGGCGGTTTTGACCGCCTGAGCGCATCTCGCCCTCGCCCAAGCGCATCACGGCAGGCAAATCCAGGGTTTTGGCCAGTTGGTGCAAGGTGTCTTGCTTGACCAGGTTGGCCCGCACCCGCGACAAATCCCCCTCAGGCAAGCTGGCCAGTTGTACATACAGCAGGTTCGCCACCGACAGGTTCAGCACCGAGTCACCCAAAAACTCCAGGCGCTCATTGTGGTCTGAGCTGAAGCTGCGGTGCGTGACCGCCTGCTGCAACAAGCCCTGTTGGCGAAAGGCGTAGCCCAGCCGTATTTGCAATTCGGACAATGCGGGGGAAGTTGCCACACCCACCTCAGTCAAAAGCGCCGATGCGCTTGAGGTTGCCGAAGTTCATCCACACAAAAAAGGCTTTGCCCACGATGTTGGCGTCGGGCACAAAACCAAAGTAGCGCGAGTCCAGTGAGTTGTCGCGGTTGTCGCCCATCATGAAATAGTGGCCAGCAGGCACCTTGCAAGACACGCCTTCGACGGTGTAGTTGCAGTTTTCGCGACCCGCAAACTGATCAGCCCCGGGCACAAAAGCCGGACGGTCATCGTCTTGCAGCGTTTGGTGTGGTTTGGCCCCAAGGGTTTCACGGCGCTGCTTGGAATAGCGCATGGTGGATTCATCAAAAAAGTCGGGCAGCACTTCGGTGGGCACCGGATTGCCGTTGAT
>NZ_JBILQU010000028.1:0-29148 GCF_044373035.1 Limnohabitans sp.
CCAATTTGTTTCATGCGCTTTTTACCGGCTTTCTGCTTCTCGAGCAGCTTGCGTTTGCGCGAAATGTCGCCGCCGTAGCACTTGGCCAGCACGTTCTTGCGCAAGGCCTTGATGCTTTCACGGGCAATGATGTTGGCCCCAATGGCCGCCTGAATGGCCACGTCAAACATCTGGCGGCTGATGATCTCACGCATCTTGGCCACCACCGCACGTCCACGGTACTGTGATTGTGAGCGGTGCACGATGATGGACAAGGCATCGACCTTCTCGCCGTTGAGCAAGATATCGACCTTCACGACATCAGAGGCCCGGAACTCCTTGAACTCGTAGTCCATCGAGGCATAACCCCGACTGACCGATTTGAGCTTGTCAAAGAAGTCCAAAACGATTTCGCCCAAAGGCATCTCGTAGGTCAACATGACCTGACGGCCATGGTAGGCCATGTTGAGCTGCACACCCCGCTTCAAGTTGGCCAGCGTCATCACCGGGCCCACATAGTCTTGCGGCATGTAAAGGTGAACCGTGACGATGGGCTCGCGGATTTCTTGCAGCTTGCCTTGGTCGGGCATCTTGGAGGGGTTTTCCACCATGACGACTTCGCCACCCGGCTGGACCACTTGGTACACCACGCTGGGCGCGGTGGTGATCAGGTCTTGGTCAAACTCACGCTCGAGGCGTTCTTGCACGATTTCCATGTGCAACAAGCCCAGAAAGCCGCAACGAAAGCCAAAGCCAAGCGCCTGCGAGACTTCGGGCTCGTAATGCAAAGACGCATCGTTGAGCTTGAGCTTTTCCAGCGCATCGCGCAGGCCGTCGTATTGGTTGGCCTCGGTGGGGTACAAACCGGCGAACACTTGAGGCTGGATTTCCTTGAAGCCTGGCAAGGCTTCGGTGGCTGGCCCCATGTTATTGGGCAGCTTTTTTTCCAGAGTGACGGTGTCGCCCACTTTGGCTGCCTGCAACTCTTTGATGCCCGCGATGATGTAACCCACCTCGCCCGCTTTGAGCGCTTCACGCGGCTGGTTGGCAGGGGTGAACACCCCCAAGCTGCCCGCTTCGTAAACCGCGTTGCTGGCCATCATGCGGATGCGCTCGTTTTTGAGCAACTGGCCATCGACCACGCGCACCAACATGACAACGCCCACATAGGTATCGAACCAGCTGTCGATGATCATGGCGCGCAGCGGCGCATCCGGGTTGCCCTTGGGCGGCGGAATGCGGGCCACCACAGCTTCGAGGATTTCTTCGATGCCCATGCCGGTCTTGGCCGAGCAAGGAATCGCATCGGTCGCGTCGATGCCGATCACATCTTCAATTTCGGTGCGTGCGTTTTCGGGATCTGCATTGGGCAGGTCCATCTTGTTGAGCACAGGCACCACCTCCACACCCAAGTCGAGCGCGGTGTAGCAGTTGGCCACGGTCTGCGCTTCCACGCCCTGGCTGGCATCGACCACCAGCAAAGCGCCTTCGCAGGCCGACAACGAGCGGCTCACTTCATAGGAGAAGTCCACATGACCCGGCGTGTCGATCAGGTTGAGGTTGTACACCTGACCATCCATGGCTTTGTATTGCAGCGCCGCCGTTTGCGCCTTGATGGTGATGCCGCGCTCTTTTTCGATGTCCATCGAGTCCAAAACCTGCGCTTGCATGTCGCGCGCATCCAAGCCACCACAGTGTTGAATCAAGCGATCGGCCAGCGTGGATTTGCCATGGTCGATGTGGGCAATGATCGAAAAATTTCTGATGTGATTCATCAAGCAAGTTCTGCAAGTGTTTGTGGATCAACGATCCGGAAAAGAAAAAAGGGCGCGTCTGGTGGTGACGCGCCCTGAACCAACAATCAATGGCAACTGCGATAGTTGGGAGTTCATTGTAGGCAAATTGGCCCAATCGCACAGCCCCGCTACCGGGTTGGGCAGGTCGTTGCTGCTATGCAACATGAAACTTATCAACAACTTATCCACAATCGAGGCTGCAAGCGGGTGAACAACTTGTGGGCTGTCTGTGGATCATCGGTGGACACATGCGGCAAATCCCGCATGGTGAATCTAGACCTGCTCTATATGCCATGAATGGCGGTTCAAGACGGATTATTTTATCCAAATTCGGCATGAGACCTCAAATATGTTAGCGAATACAAACTTTACAAATATTTTCGACCGCTGCCCCGCTCTCCTAAAAAATGACGTTTGGACCCAACAACCCCAAAACCACAGGGGTTTCAGGGTTGCCAGGCTTGCAAACCATCAAGGAGCAGGCCGAATCAGCACGTACTGCGCCCCATCACCCCGGCGAATCAGAACACTGACCGGCCGGGTCTTGTCAATGCGCGACATCAGCGATTCAAACACCTGCACCGAGCTGACGTCGGTGTTGGCCACGGCCAAGATCAGGTCGCCCTCGCGAATGCCTGCCCGTGCTGCTGCTTCCACTGCGGCGTCGACCCGCACACCAGCACGAACACGCGCTTCTTTCTTTTGGGCCTCGCTCAAGTCACTCAAGCTCAGGCCCAAGTGGGCGATCTTGACCGGCGGGGCTTTTTTCTCGGGTGCAGCCGTAGCCACTTTTTCTGGCTCGATTTCGGCCACCGTGACCTTCAGGTCCTGGGTTGCGCCTCGGCGGAACACCGTCAGCGCCACTTGGCTTCCGGGTTTCGTGTTGCCCACCGCGCGCGGCAAATCAGCGGGTTTTTCAATCGGCTTGCCATCAAAACGGGTGATGATGTCACCCGCCTCGATACCCGCTTTTTCGGCAGGCGAACCTTCTTCCACGCCGCGCACCAACACGCCTTGCGCTTTGCCCAAACCAATGGACTCGGCCACCTCTTTGGTCACTGGCGCAATTTGAACCCCAATGCGGCCGCGACTGACCCGGCCCGAGGACCTCAGCTGCTCACTGACCCGCATGGCCTCGTCCATGGGAATGGCAAACGAGATGCCCATGAAGCCCCCCGAGCGGGAGTAAATCTGGCTGTTGATGCCCACCACTTCACCGCGCATGTTGATCAACGGGCCACCCGAGTTGCCGGGGTTGATCGCCACATCGGTCTGAATAAAGGGCAAGTAGTCACCGGTATCGCGCTGCTTGGCGCTGACAATACCCGCCGTGACGGTATTCTCCAGGCCAAAGGGCGAACCGATGGCCATGACCCACTCGCCCACACGCAGGCGGCTGACATCGCCCACCTTGACTGCGGGCAGACCCGTGGCCTGGATTTTCACAACCGCCACATCGGTGCGCTTGTCGGCACCCACAATGCGCGCCTTGAATTCACGTTTGTCGGTCAGGGTCACCATCACCTCATCGGCACCCTCAACCACATGGGCGTTGGTCATGATGTAACCGTCAGCACTCAAGATGAAGCCCGAGCCCACGCCCCGGGGTTGGGCTTCTTGCTCGGGCCGGTTTTGCCGTGGACTCTGGCGGGGTGCGTTGGGCATGGGCACGCCAAAAAAGCGGCGGAACAGCTCCTGCATTTCTTCGTCCTGCCCACCAGCACCGGGCGTGCTGGGGCGCGCTTTTTCAAGGGTTCGGATGTTCACCACCGAGGGCCCAACCTGCTCCACCAAATCGGTGAAGTCGGGCAAGCCACGCACCACGGCAGCCGGGGCTTGCGCCAAGGCTGCAGATGTGGACACCATGACCCATCCTGTCAGCAGTGCAGTGACCATGCAGGCCGATGCGGCCGTCCTCGTCCATTTATTGTTCAGCACAAAAAGCCTCCTTGTTTAGGTCTAAACCATATTTCAGCGCTATGACACATGCGGGTGAAAGCGGACATTTCAAGCCACCTCAAACACCCTCTTGCGATCTCCCGTCAGACAGCGCCATCGTCTTCGGGCGCGAATATACAGCGCATCTAAATCCGTGCCACTTTGAGGGCATCGCGCCCGACTGTAACCAGGCGCTGGTCCGCAGACCCTGCGCACGGCCTCGCTCATCCAGTGGCTGGACCCACAACAACAGGCCTTGGCCGGTGTCTAGGCCCACCGAGACGGCTACGGCCTGGGTCGAGTCGACCGTGTCTGCATCGGCTTGCCAAAACCAGGCTTCGCCGCTCCAGCCCAAACGCCCATGGGTGAGGGCTTGCCTGGGAGCCCAAAGCGCAGCGGACAAAGCGCATGTGGCCCACATCAACCAACCGGCCCACAACTTGGGGCCTGAGACCAGCGTTTGAATTTGCCAGTTGACCATGCCCACGGCCGAAAGCCCGCAGATGGCCAACAGAAAAATGCGGCCTACAGCAAAACGCCCCACCGGGTAAACCACAGGCGGGGCGTTGACCATGGCTTGAAAATTGCCCGATGAACTGTCAGAGGCGTTTGAACACCAAAGAGCCGTTGGTGCCGCCAAATCCGAAGTTGTTTTTCAGGGCCACATCGATTTTGAGGTCGCGCGCGGTGTTGGCGCAGTAGTCCAGATCGCACTCCGGGTCGGGGTTGACCAGGTTGATGGTAGGCGGCACTTTTTGGTGGTGCAGCGCCAACACGGTGAACACGCTTTCGATGCCGCCCGCGCCCCCCAACAGGTGACCGGTCATGGACTTGGTGGAGCTGACCACGGTTTTGTAGGCGTGGTCGCCCAACGCCGCCTTGATGGCCTGGGTTTCGTTGATGTCACCCAGCGGCGTGGAGGTGCCGTGGGCGTTCAGATAGTCAATCTGGTCGGCATGGATACCGGCATTGCGCATGGCGTTGACCATGGCGCGGCGGGGGCCGTCCATGCTGGGCGCGGTCATGTGACCCGCGTCAGCACTCATGCCATAACCCGACAGCTCAGCGTAAATTTTTGCTCCTCGGGCTTTGGCGTGTTCGTACTCTTCGAGCACCATGACACCCGCGCCTTCGCCCAGCACAAAACCATCTCGGTCTTTGTCCCAAGGACGGGAGGCTGCGGTAGGATCGTCGTTGCGGGTCGACAAGGCGCGCATGGCGGCAAAGCCACCCACACCCAGTGGGGACACGGTGCCTTCAGAACCGCCTGCGATCATCACGTCGGCATCGCCGTATTCGATCAAGCGACCAGCTTCGCCAATGCTGTGCAAACCGGTGGTGCAAGCTGTGACCACGGCCAGATTCGGGCCTTTGTAGCCATGGCGCATCGACACATGGCCGGAAATCATGTTGATGATCGAGGCCGGTACAAAAAATGGGGAGATGCGGCGCGGGCCTCGCGCCACGTACTCGATGTGGGTGTCTTCGATCAGCGGCAAGCCGCCAATGCCCGAACCGATCACGACCCCGGTGCGGCAAGCCTCTTCTTCACCCAGCGCGTCGCCTGATGGCAAACCGGCGTCTT
Organism: Limnohabitans sp.; assembly: GCF_044373035.1. Lineage (GTDB taxonomy): Bacteria > Pseudomonadota > Gammaproteobacteria > Burkholderiales > Burkholderiaceae_C > Limnohabitans_A. Next base: position 5,299 of record NZ_JBILQU010000028.1, read on the forward strand.
GAATTGCCTGAGCCGCTGCAGCAATGCCGTAATGGATGAATCGGTCCATCGTCCGCGCCTCTTTGGCGGAGATGTAGGAGTCGAGGTCAAAATTCTTGACTTCACCCACGATCCGGCAAGACATCGCCGAAGCGTCAAATCGGGTGATGGGGCCAATGCCGGACTGGCCGGCAAGCAGGTTGGACCATGCCTCAGACACCGTGTTGCCCACGGGGCTAACGCATCCCAAACCCGTGACTACAACGCGGCGCCGGGTCATCGTCGATCAGGCCTTCTTGCTTTGGGCGTAGTCGATCGCAGCTTGCACCGTGGTGATTTTTTCTGCGTCTTCGTCAGGAATTTCGATGCCGAACTCGTCTTCGAGTGCCATCACCAGTTCCACCGTGTCCAGGGAGTCGGCACCCAGATCGGCCACGAAGGCTTTTTCGTTGGTGACTTGTGACTCTTCAACGCCGAGTTGCTCAGCAATGATTTTCTTGACACGTGCTTCGATATCGCTCATGGGGTCCCTCTGAGGGTTGTGAAAAATGAAGATTTTACCCGTCCGCAAGGCGGTTTCGCCAAACGGCCAGTGAATCAGGCCATGAACATGCCACCATTGACATGCAATTCTTGTCCGGTGACGTAGCCAGCATGCGTTCCGGCCAAATAGGCCACGGCATGCGCAATGTCATCGGGTTGGCCCAGATGGCCCAGAGGAATCTGGCCCAACAAGGCTTTTTGTTGCGCCTCGGGCAGTTTGGCGGTCATGTCGGTTTCAATGAAACCAGGGGCCACACAGTTGACGGTGATGCCCCGACTACCCAACTCGCGGGCCAGCGCGCGGGTCATGCCCGCGACACCCGCCTTGGCAGCGGCGTAATTGGCTTGACCTGGATTGCCCGATGCGCCCACCACGCTGGTGATGCTGATGATGCGGCCATAGCGCTGCTTCATCATGGGGCGCATCACGGCTCGGCTCATGCGGAAAACTGCCCTGAGGTTGGTGTCGAGCACCGCATCCCAATCGTCGTCCTTCATGCGCATGGCCAAGGAGTCGCGGGTGATGCCCGCGTTGTTGACCAGCACCTGCAAGCCGCCGTGCTCTTGGACGATGGCGTCGATCAGGGCAACGCCAGCGTCGGCATCGTTCACGTTCAGATTGGCACCCCGGCTGCCAGGGAAAGCCGACAGGGCCTGGCTGATCTTGGCAGCACCGTCATCGCTGGTGGCGGTGCCAATGACCACAAAACCTTGCTGGGCCAGATGCAGGGCAATCGATGCCCCAATGCCACGAGATGCACCTGTCACCAGTGCAATTTGCTTTTGAGTGTCGCTCATGCGAGGAATCCTTTCACTTCGGCCAAGGTGGCGGGGTCGTATACCGCCACACCGTTCAATTCAGCGTCGATGCGCTTGGTCATGCCTGCCAGCACTTTGCCTGGGCCGCACTCGACCAGGGTGCTCACGCCACGGGCCTTGATGGCCTGAACGCATTCGACCCAGCGCACCGGACCAAAGGCCTGACGGTACAGCGCATCGCGGATGCGGTCGGGGTCTGTTTCGATGGCCACGTCGATGTTGTTGAGCACCGGGATCTGCGGCACACCCAAGGCCAAGGTGGCCAATTTTTCGCGCAGCTTTTCAGCTGCAGGCTTCATCAAACTCGAGTGAAAAGGGGCCGACACGGGCAAGATCAGCGCGCGCTTGGCACCCATGCCTTTGAGCACTTCGCAGGCTTTGTCCACGGCGGCTTTGCTGCCGGCGATCACGGTTTGCGCCGCGTCGTTGAAGTTCGCAGCTTGCACCACTTCGGCGCTGCCTGCCGGGAAAGTGGCTTGCGCCTCCTGGCAGCCGGCAATGACTTTGTCTGAGGCCAAACCCAAAATAGCGGCCATGGCCCCGACGCCCACGGGCACAGCTTCTTGCATGGCAGCGGCGCGAAGGCGCACCAAGGGGGCCGCTTGCGCCAGTGTCAACACACACGAAGCCACCAGGGCGCTGTACTCGCCCAATGAGTGACCGGCCACCACCGACGGCTTGGCGCCACCTTCTGCCAGCCAAGCACGGTAAGCCGCCACCGCCGACACCAGCATCACCGGTTGGGTGTTGGTGGTCATGGCCAATGCTTCTTTGGGGCCTTCATGGATCAGTTGGGCGATGTCTTCGCCCAAGGCGTCAGACGCTTCTTGGAGGGTTTCGAGCACCACAGGGTGGTCGCCCCAGGCGTCCAACATGCCCACCGATTGGGAGCCCTGACCGGGAAAAACAAAAGCAAATGAGGTCATGTTCAAATTTTGGGTATCTGTTAAGAATCCGAGAAAGTGAAATGGGGCATGCCGTGCATCACTGACCCGGGTCTGACAAAGCCATCAATAACGCAAGAGGACTGAGCCCCAAGTGAAGCCGCCACCCACGCCTTCGAGCATGAGGGTCTGGCCACGCTGGATGCGCCCGTCGCGCACGGCGCTGTCCAGCGCCAGCGGAATCGAGGCGGCCGAGGTGTTGCCATGCTGATCGACCGTCACCACCACCTTGTCAGCGTCCATCTTGAGCTTTTTGGCAGTGCTTTGCATGATGCGGATGTTGGCTTGGTGCGGGATCAGCCAGTCGATGTCGGCTTCGGTCAAGTGGGCCTTGGCCAAGCTGGCGCGAGCGGTTTCGTCCAGCACGCCCACCGCGAGTTTGAACACGGCCTGGCCGTCCATCTTGAGCACGGGATCGCCCAAAATGCCGCCCCGGTTGACGTGCCCCGGTACGCACAAAATGTCTTTGTACTTGCCATCAGCGTGCAAATCGGTCGCCAAAATACCGGGCAGTTCAGACGCTTCAAGCACGACCGCGCCTGCACCGTCACCGAACAACACACAAGTGGTTCTGTCTTTGAAGTCCAGGATGCGGCTGAAAATTTCTGCGCCAATGACCAGCGCCCGTTTCGCTGATCCGGTCTGGATCATGGCGTCAGCCACCGTCAGCGCATAAATGAAGCCACTGCATACGGCCTGGACGTCAAACGCAGGGCAACCTGCTGCGCCCAGTTTGTGCTGAACCATGGTCGCCACCGAAGGGAACACCATGTCGGGTGTGGACGTGCCCACAATGATCAGGTCGATGTCGCTCGCTGACAAGCCGGCAGCATCCAAAGCTTTGCGGGCGGCTTGTGTGGCCAGATCGCTGCAGCCTTGCTCGTCGGCTGCGAAATGCCGGGCACGTATACCCGTGCGCTCAACAATCCAGTCGTCGGAAGTTTCAACCCCTTGCAAGGCCAACTCTGCGGCCAGGTCGGCGTTGCTCAGGCGTTTTTCAGGCAGGTAGCTGCCGGTGCCAATGATGCGTGAATAAATTCTCATAGGGGTGTGACCACTGGTTCTGCCCGCTCGGCCTGCACACCCATCAACAAAGGAGCGGCATGGGCGATGCGCTCACGAACGCGGTCCAGCAATTGGTTTCGGCCTGCATCATAAGCCCGGTTCAGGGCAGTCTCGAAAGCGATCTCGTCTGCCGATCCGTGGCTCTTGAACACCAGGCCTCGCAAACCCAGCAAGGCTGCGCCGTTGTATCGGCGGTGGTCGACGCGCTTTTTAAATGCAAATAGCACCGGATAAGCCAAAATCGCAACTATTTTGGTGAAAATGTTGCGAGAAAACTCATTTTTCAAAAAACCACCGATCATGGTGGCCAGGCCTTCGCTCGCCTTCAGCGCCACGTTGCCTACAAAGCCATCGCAAACCACAATGTCCACAGTGCCCTTGAAAATGTCGTTGCCTTCAACATTGCCATGAAAATTCAAATCCCCGGAGTTACCTGCAGAACGCAGCAATTCGCCTGTTTTTTTGATGACTTCATTGCCTTTGATGGCCTCTTCGCCAATGTTGAGCAAGCCGACCGAAGGTTGATCCTTGTTTTGCAGCACAGAGACCAAGGCTGAGCCCATGACGGCAAATTGGAGCAAATGCTCGGGCGTGCAATCCACATTAGCGCCCAAATCGAGCATGGTGGTTCCGCCGCCCTTGAAGTTGGGCATCTGCCCCGCGATGGCTGGACGGTCAATGCCGTCCATGGTTTTGAGCACGTACCGGGCAATGGCCATCAAGGCGCCCGTGTTGCCCGCCGAGACAGCGGCTGCAGCCTTGCCATCGCGAACCTGCTCAATGGCCACACGCATGGAGGAGTCTTTTTTCTTGCGCAAAGCCACTTCGAGCGAGTCGTCCGACTCCACCACTTCGGTGGCCCCCACCACCTCGGCTCGGGGATCGGCAAAACCAGCGAGTTCATCTGCCCGGCCCACCAGCAAGAGGCGGGCATCCGAGTGTGTTGACAGAAAACGTCGACAGGCCGCCAGCGTGACGCGGGGGCCGTGGTCGCCGCCCATGCAATCGACAGCCAGAGTGATCGGGGTGGGCGAGGTCATGGAATCCTTGGGCTGAAAACCGGGCAATGCAAAGCAAAAGCCACAAAAACAAAAGCCCGAGGCCACTCAAAAAAGTAGCGCCGGGCCTCTTGAGGCTTAGGGGCTGAAGCCGATCAATCTTCTGACTTGTTCTTCAGCACTTGGCGGCCACGGTAGAAACCGTTGGGGCTGATGTGGTGACGCAGGTGTGTTTCGCCTGTTGTGGGTTCAACCGCAATGCCTGGCACATTCAGTGCATTGTGCGAACGGTGCATTCCGCGCTTGGAAGGCGATTTTTTATTTTGCTGAACGGCCATGATGGCTCCTTGAAAGCTTGTGGAGGCCGCGCCAATGAAAACGCAGCTTCTGGTTGATGAGAGTGTCACCCGTAAGTACTGGGCGAAGCCGTGGAGTATAACCCAAGCTGGGCCTGATGGGATTCAGACTGATGACCTCATCAAGTGGACTTGTCTGTTTTTAGACCCGCAAGAACCCCAAAGGGGTTGGGTCGCTGCGCTGCATTTTCAAATTCAGGGTCCGCAACAGACATTGGCATCGCTTCGGGGCACTCCTCGTGCAAAGGCACCAGGGGCAAGGACAAAATCAATTCATCTTCGATCAATGCCAGCGCGTCAAAGTCGTGGCTGATCACCAAAATGTCTTCTTCAGCCTCATCGTCCAGCGCCGTCGCTGTGGCTTCATCGGCGACAAAACGGAAACTTCGTTCGGCCTGCACCGTCTCCAGCACCGGCTTCAGGCAGCGCTGGCATTGCAGGGGCAAATTCACCAGCGCTTTCAAATCCAGCCAGATCTGGTCAGCGCCGCCCGATTGTGGGACCGATCGACCTTGCAGTTGCCAAGTCACCGGCCCCGATGGCATGTCACTGCCGAACAATTCCTGCGCCAATCGCGGCCAATCGGCCAGCACGCCTTGCCCATTCAGACTGAGTGAGTCGCGGGCAAAAGTCACCACAGCCAGGTGTTGGGGGTTCAATTTTTTTTCCATGGCTGCAGTGTAAGAGAATCACCCATCTGAATTTCACCAGGGCCAGCGCTTTGACCTCGATCTTGACCCCCTCTGCCCCCCCCGACCGCCCAGTGGTGCTGGGCTCAAGCTCGCGTTACCGGCGTGAGCTGCTCGAGCGCCTGCGGATCCCATTCTCAGTGAGCGCGCCCGATGTGGACGAAACACCCCAGCCGGGGGAAGCGCCTCAGGCCTTGGCCCTGCGGCTGGCCCTGGCCAAAGCCCGGGCCGTAGCAGCTTTGCACCCCGAGGCGGTGGTGATTGGCTCGGACCAGGTGGCCGATTTAGCGGGCCAACCCCTGGGCAAGCCAGGCAAACACGCGCGTGCCGTGGCGCAGCTGCGCCAGATGCGCGGCCAGACGGTGATCTTTCAAACCGCGCTGGCCGTGGTCTGCCTGGCCACAGGCTTTGAAGAAGTGGACTTGGCTGAGGTCCGCGTGGTGTTTCGCGATCTCAGCAACGAAGAGATCGAGGCGTATTTGCAAGCCGAACAACCCTACGACTGCGCAGGCAGCGCCAAAAGCGAGGGTTTGGGGATTGCGTTGCTGGAATCCATCGACAACGACGACCCGACTGCCCTGGTTGGGTTGCCGCTGATCCGCACCGCGCGTTTGCTGCGCCAAGCCGGGGTGAAACTGCTGTGAACGCGCCCAAATCACTCAAAGGTCGCCTGTTTTTAGTGCCCACGCCACTGGACTTCGGCTGCACCGAGCAAGCCCCCATCACCGATGTGCTGCCCACCCGCACGCTGGCCACCGCCGCAAGCATCCAGCATTGGGTCTGCGAGAACGCCAAGAGCACCCGCGCCTTCCTCAAGCGCGTGGGTCAAACGCATCCGCTGATCGCCCCCCTGCCCGAACAAAGCATCACCGAATTACCCCGCCATGTGCACAAAAAAGGCGACCACCAATCGGGCTTTGACGGCAAACCGCTGCTGGCCGCCGCCTTGCAAGGGCACGATGTGGGACTGGTGAGCGAAGCGGGCATGCCCGCCGTGGCGGACCCGGGCAGTTCGGTGGTGCGGGCTGCACACGATCTGGGCTTAGCCGTGGTGCCTATGGTCGGACCAGTGTCTTTGCTCTTGGCCTTATCCGCCAGCGGCCTCAATGGCCAGAACTTCGCCTTTGTGGGTTACTTGCCTCAAGACGCGGCCGAGCGAGCTGCCCGCCTGAAACAACTGGAGTCGTTGGCGCTCAAAACCGGGCAAACCCAGTTGTGGATCGAAACCCCTTACCGCAACGCGGCCATGCTGGGCGGCCTGCTGCAGAGCCTGAACGCCAATACGCGCTTGGCCATATCAAGCGGCTTGACGCTGCCTTGCGCGCATATTCAGAGCCACACCGTCGCGCAATGGAAAAAGGGCCTGAAGGGCCCTGATGGACACACGCCCGCGGTTTACGCCATCGGGCCGTAAAGCCCCGGAGGGCCTGGCGGCTCAGCGCAAACCAGTGCTGTTGCGCAGGGCGCGGACCGAGCCCTCGCCTACCGCCGCGCCAAAGCGCTTGACCAAACGCTCGGCCACGTTTTCACGCTGCGTGTAATCAATCACATCTGGCGCCTTGACCACTTCACGGGCAACCCCGTCCAGGCTGCCCAAGCTGTCGGCCAAACCCAGGTCCACCGCCTGCTGGCCACTCCAAAACAAGCCACTGAACATCTCCGGGGTTTCTTTTAAGCGATCACCTCGGCCTTTCTTCACCACCTCAATGAACTGCGAGTGAATTTGGTCCAGCATCGCTTGGGCGTGCTTGCGCTGAGGCTCGGTTTGTGGGCTGAACGGGTCCAGAAAACCCTTATTGGCACCCGCCGTCATCAAGCGACGCTCCACGCCCAACTTGTTCATGAGATCAGTGAACCCGAATCCGTCCATCAGCACACCAATGCTGCCCACAATGCTGGCTTTGTCGACATAGATTTGGTCTGCCGCCGCCGCAATGTAGTAGGCGGCTGACGCGCAGGACTCTTCCACCACAGCATAGATGGGTTTGTTGTGCAAAGCCCGCAAACGAACAATCTCATCGTTGATCAGGCCCGCCTGAACCGGACTTCCACCGGGAGAATTGATGAGCAAAACCAACGCCTTGGAGCCTGAATCTTCCAGAGCCAAGCGCATGGAGGACATCACGTTTTCGGCACTCGCTTCGGTTTCAGAACCAATTTCTCCCACGATGGAAACCATGGCCGTGTGCGGCAAGCTCGGGTTGATGGTGGTCGACCTGTAACTGAACAGCTGCCAAAAAACCACGACCAAAAGTACCAACCAAGCCAAGCGTATGCCCACCTTCCAGCGGCGGGCGGTTTTCTGTTCATCCAAATTGGCAAAGGCCAAGCGCTCCAAAGTCTGGCGCTCCCACCCCACATCGGTGCTCGATGTGACTTTGGCTGTTTCTTGGGAGGCTGAGGCGGACGCGTGGTCTTGGGGGTCTTGCATGTTCAAAATTCAAGGGTTTTCAAGTTGTAGGCAGTATGCCAGTGAACCACGCCGTCCAGCTCTGAAAGGTCTATTTTGACCAGTCCACCCCGGCAGGGGCCGCCCGAACACGCGCCAGTATGCGGTTGGTACGTGGCGCCGTGCGTGGCACACATGAGCCACCGTCCCGTGTCGTCATAAAACCGGTCGGGCTGGTAGTCCATCTCCATCGCCACATGGGTACAGCGGTTCAGGTAGGCATGCACCTGGTCTTGGTAACGGATGGCAAAAGCTCGGCAAGTCTGCCCGGCATACACGATGTCAAAAGGCACAGCTCGCCCACCATTGACCAGGTCGGCGCTGTTGCACAAAGGGACCATGGACTCCATCTGCGATCCTTGTTTCAAGCGTGTTGCAACAACCAGTCATGCAAATCACGCACGCTGTGGGCCACGTGGCGCGGTTGAAGCACATGAAAGGCCTCGGGCTCGTGGGCCCCATAACTCACGCCCACACTGGCACACCCAGCATTCAGCGCCATCTGAAGGTCGTGCGTGGTGTCGCCAATCATCAAGGTGCGCTCGGGCTCTGCGCCGAACTCGCGCATCAACTCGTGCAGCATCAAGGGGTTGGGTTTGCCCGCTGTCTCATCGGCCGTACGCGAGCCATCGAACACGCCGCGCAACTCGACCGCCTGCAAGGACTCGTTCAGGCCATGGCGACTTTTGCCGGTGGCCACCGTCAGCCAGTGGTGCCGCGCCTTGAGGGCGTCCAACAAATCCAGCACACCTTCAAACAGGCTGATGTCATTTTGGTGCTGCAAGTAATGGTGGCGGTAACGCTCCCCCAAAGCCGGGTATTTGTCCTGGGGCACATCGGGCGCGGCATGGGCCAGCGCGGGCAAGAGCGACAAGCCGATCACATAAGAAGCGGCTTCGCGGGTGGGCTCTTGCCCGCCCACATCCACCACGGCGCGCTGGATGCAACGGGTGATCAAGGCGGTAGAGTCGAACAGCGTGCCATCCCAATCAAAAGCGATCAGGTCAAACTGGCGGGGTTTGGTGTGGGGCATGGTCGATGTAGGCTTTCAATTCAGGGGGTAAATCGGCTTGCAAGGCCACACGCTCGTCCGTCACCGGATGGTTGAACTGCAAGCGCCAGGCGTGCAAAAACATGCGTTTGAGACCCACACGGGCCCCGGGTTTGAGCAACTGGCGATTCCACTCGAAATCACCGTATTTGTCATCCCCCGCAATCGGGTGTCCTTGCGAAGCCAGGTGCACCCGGATCTGGTGGGTGCGCCCGGTCTTGATGGTCACCTCCAGCAGCGTGGCGCCCTGCAGGCGCTGCGCCACCTTGACCAGGGTGATCGACCGCATGCCGTCAGGGTCTTCGGCTGTGGTCACCCGAACGCGGCGCTCACCGTCGGGCAAAAGAAATTTATGCAAAGGCTCGTCAATCACCTTCACTTTGTCTGGCCAGTCGCCCTTGACCAGCGCCAAATAGGTCTTGCCAGTCTCGCGCTCACGAAACTGTTCTTGCAGGTGCTTTAAGGCGCTGCGCTTTTTGGCCACCAGCAAAATGCCGCTGGTGTCGCGGTCCAATCGGTGCACCAGCTCCAGCAACTTGGCCTCTGGGCGCGCCCGGCGCAATTGCTCGATCACCCCAAAGCTCACGCCAGATCCTCCGTGAACAGCCACCCCGGCAGGCTTGTCGATGGCCATCAGGCTGTCGTCTTCCAGCAGCAGGGGAAATTCGCGCCCTGGCGCCGGGCGCTCAGCTTTTTCTGCCACCTTGTCGGACACGCGCACAGGCGGCAGACGCACCTCGTCGCCGTTTTGGACCCGCGTATCAGCATCAGCGCGGCCCTTGTTGATGCGCACCTCACCGCTGCGGATGATGCGGTAGACGTGGGTTTTAGGCACGCCCTTCAAGTGACGCATCAAAAAGTTGTCCAATCGCTGGCCAGCCGACTCTTCGTCCACCAACAACCATTTGACGGCGGGCGTCGCAGCAGCGGACTTGACCCCTATAATGTGATTCACTGGCAATTGGCTGTAAGTGGTTGATTCAAATGGAAATGAATTCCTGTAGAGCTGGAGTTTAGTCCACCACCACCGCACCAAACCAGATGGTCGATGCCACCCCCGGCACGATTTGCAGACTGAAGGCCAACGCCAACAGTGGCAAAACGCCCCGGAGGTTGGGCCGACGCCCAGAAACCCAGATACGGAATACCCCAAGTTCAGCAGCCCCATGGGCTGTTGGGCGGATCAAAGCGAGATGGTTGTGTTGTTCGGAACTTTGCTGATGTACTTGGAGCGGCTCACGAAGCCATGCCCCATCGTCATGCTTGGTGCCCGGCAGTTTGTCTTGGACACTGCGGGAATCCCCCGGCCGTGGACGAATCTGTGCACGCCTTTTGCCTCGCCCCATCCACGCGCCACGATCCCCATTCCTGTGTTCGCGCACAGCTGAATGGCGGTCAACCTCGGCAATTCCCTTCGTTTCAGGCGTCAGCTCCGGCAACGTGGGCTTTGAGATTTCCAAAAATCCAAAGCCGGTTGTGTAAACAGGTTCCATACAGCGGACATTTTTCTGCAATGGGGCCAAGCTGACAAGAGAAGGAACGCATCATGAAACGGATGCTGATCAACGCCACGCAAGCTGAAGAGCGCCGCCTGGCCATCGTCGACGGACAAAAACTCCTCGACTACGAAATCGAAATCGAAGGCCGCGAACAGCGCAAGGGCAACATTTACCAAGCGGTGGTGACTCGGGTCGAGCCTTCACTCGAAGCCTGCTTTGTGGACTATGGCGAAGACCGTCACGGCTTTTTGCCGTTCAAGGAAATCTCACGCCAATACTTTGCTGAAGGCGTGTCCGTCAGCCAAGCGCGCATCCAGGACGTCATCAAAGAAGGTCAATCCCTCTTGGTGCAGGTCGAAAAAGAAGAGCGTGGCAACAAAGGCGCGGCACTGACCACTTTCGTCAGCCTGGCGGGCCGCTATGTGGTGCTCATGCCCAACAACCCACGCGGTGGCGGTGTCAGCCGCCGCATCGAGGGCGACGACCGCGCCGAACTCAAAGAGGCGATGGACCAGCTGGAGTATCCCAAGGGCATGTCCATCATTGCCCGCACCGCAGGCATTGGCCGCTCTGCGCCCGAACTGCAGTGGGACCTGAATTACCTGCTCAAACTTTGGACGGCCATTGACGGCGCCACCCAAGGCAAAGGCGCTTTCCTCATTTACCAAGAATCCTCGCTGGTCATTCGCGCGATTCGTGACTATTTCAACAACGACATCGGCGACATCCTGATCGACACCGACGACATCTACGACCAGGCTCAGCAGTTCATGAGCCATGTGATGCCCGAGTTCGCACCCCGCGTGAAGCGCTACCGCGACGACGCGCCACTCTTCAGCCGCTTTCAGATCGAGCACCAGATCGAATCGGCCTATGCCCGCACGGTGCAGCTGCCGTCTGGCGGCGCCATCGTGATTGACCATACCGAAGCCCTGGTGTCGGTGGACGTGAACTCGGCCCGTGCCATCAAGGGCGGCGACATCGAAGAAACCGCCACCCGCACCAACCTGGAAGCCGCCGACGAAGTGGCACGCCAGATGCGCCTGCGTGATTTGGGCGGCTTGATCGTCATCGACTTCATCGACATGGACGAGTCGAAAAACCGCCGCGATGTGGAAAACCGCCTGCGCGACGCCCTGCGCCAAGACCGCGCCCGCGTGCAATTCGGCTCGATCAGCAAGTTCGGCCTGCTGGAAATGAGCCGCCAGCGCTTGAAGCCTGCTTTGAGCGAAGGTGCCTCGATCCCTTGCCCACGTTGCGGCGGCGCTGGCCACATTCGTGACACCGAAAGCTCGGCGCTGCAGATCCTGCGCATCATCCAGGAAGAATCCATGAAGGACAACAGCGCGGCTGTGCACGCGCAAGTGCCCGTCGAAGTGGCGTCTTTCCTGCTCAATGAAAAGCGCTCCGAGATCGCCAAGATCGAATTGCAGCAACGCATCAACGTGCTGCTGGTGCCCAACAAGTCGCTGGAAACGCCGCACTACAAGCTCGAGCGCCTAAAGCACGACGATCCGCGCCTGGACCGCATCGAAGCCAGCTACAAGATGGCCGAAGAGATCGAAGACGCCACCACCGTGACGCGCCGTTCGCAAGAACCCACCAACAAGCAAACACCCGTCATCAAGGGTGTGCTGCCCGACGCCCCCGCGCCGATCGCCACCGCCAAGCCAGAGGCACCCGTGGCAGCAGCCAAGCCCACGGCCAAAGCCGCAGCACCGGTGGCTGCTCCTGCAGCTGCAGCTTCGGGTGGCTTTTTTGGTTGGTTGAAAAACCTGTTCGGTGGCGCTGCCGCCGAGCCCGTGGCCGCACCTGTGGTCAAGCAAGAAGAGAAAGCCCGCGAAGGCCGCCGTGACGGCGAGCGCCGTGATGGCCGCCGTGGTGGTCGCGATGGCCGCCGAGGCGAGCGAAGCGAAGGCGCGGCCGGCGAAGTCCGCGCTCCACGCGAGGGTGGACGCCGTGGTGAAGGCCGAATCGAAGGCCGTGAAGGCGAAGCCCGCCCCCCACGCGGCGAGCGATCAGAGCGTGGTGAACGCGGTGAGCGCAGCGAGCGCCCAAGCGGTGATCGCCCTGCCCGTGAAGGCCGTCGTGATGGCCGTTCGAGCCCACGCGGTGACAACCTGGCTGAAGGCCAGCGCACCGACAGCCTGAACGAAGGCCGCAGCGATGCCCAGCCCGAGTTGAATGCCGATGGCAGCGAAGTGCGCCAAGAACGCGCCCCACGCGAGGCCCGTGATAGCCGCCGTGAACGTGGCGAACGCGGGAGTGAACGCGCAAGTGAAGGACGCCGTGAACGTGGCGAACGCACTGAGCGCCGCCCAAGCGATGCCACCGATGGCCAAGCGTCTGAAACGGCATTGGGCGCAGATCAAAACGCTGATGCCAATGTGGCAAACGATGGTGCCAGCCCAGCCGAAAACAGTGAGCGCCGTGAACGCCGCTCGCGCGACCGCTACGGCCGTGACCGCCGCGAACGTGCTGGCGAAACACGTCAGGACTCTGCAGACGATCAAGCCCCTGGCGATGACACCGCCGAGCCCAACCGTCAAAGTACAGAAGTCCTAACCGATGACCGCCCAGCCCCACGTTCTTATTTCGAGCGGGCCCAGCAAGCTGCAGCCACTGCGGCACCGGATCACACGGCACAAGCACCTCAAGCCACTGAAGAAGCTGCACCTGTTGCATCGTCGCAAGTGGCAACCGCAGTGCCTGCCCAGGCTCCTATGGCCGCTGCGCCATCCGCGTCCACAGCCGCTGCGGTCGACGTCAACACGGCGAAGACGGCCCCCGTCAGCGCACCCCAGACCGAAGCCGCCAGCACCGCCTTGCCTGCTGTGGCCAGCTACACGCTGCCCTTGGACAGGCTGCAGCAAGTCGCACAAAATTCGGGGCTGGTGTGGGTGAACTCGGACAGCGACAAAATCGCCGCCGTGCAAGCCGCCATAGCAGCCGAGCCCACAGCCGTGCGCGTGCCACGCGAGCGTCCACCTGCCGTGGTGGTGAATGAAGGCCCTCTGGTGCTGGTCGAAACACGCAAAGACCTGAACGCACTCAAAGTGCCATTCTGATCTCCAACCAGGCAAGTAAGTGCTAAAAAAACCGGGCTCAGACCCGGTTTTTTTATGCCTGTTCGGACTTCAGTCCATTGACACCCTTGCCGCTTCCTTCCAGGCAGCGGCCGCCTCCACAGGATCCTGGCGCTGCTCTGCCAATTCAGCCAAGGCGATCCAGGCTTTGCGCTGGAGCATGGGAGTTTTCAGGTTTTTAACCGCCTGACCCAGCAGGTTTTGGGCCTTGCCCCAGAGGCGCTGGCGCAGGCACAGCATGCCAGCCAAGTATTGCAGATGTGCGGCCCTCGGCCGCGACTGTTGAGCGCTTTCCATCCGGGACAACCAGACTAAGGCGTCCTCGGCTTCTAAGTCGGGCAAGCAAGCCTCCAAGGCCTGAACCATGCGAAGCAGCTGCGCATCTGACCAGATCGAAGGGGTGGCTTGCATGGGAATCCACAGGTCTTGCAGCCAAATTCGGGCTGTGGCGGCAGGGCCGCCGAGCTGCAACCAACGCAAGGCAGCCTCGGCCGCCACCAGAGGCATCAACCTTTGACCAGGGGACAGGCTTTTCCAGACGCGCAGCAAGGCATCGGCATCGTGTGTCTGGGCCAACAATTCCAAAATGAGGCGGGTCACCAGACTTTCGGCTGCCTCCGGAGAAAACGCACGGTGCTTGGCCAGCAAACTGGCGGTTTCCAAGGCCTGCACTGGCTGACCGGCCAATCGGGCCGCCTTGAGCTGCAGCCGCATGGCCGCCATGCGCCGACCCACTGCGGGGGGCAAGGCACGGAGTTGCTCCAGACTGGCCTTGGCATCACGGTCGTCGAGCGACCACTTGGCAGCGCGCAGCTGCACGCCCTCCAGCAAGGTTTGGCGCTCGGCCCCAGAGCTCGCTTGCACCTGAGCCAGGGCCTGGTCTAGGTGCTGTTGCCTTTGGGCCTTGTCCTGCAAAGCATGGCTGGCCTCAGCGGCCATGATATGGGCCAGCGTGCGCAAAGACACCGCATGGTCCAGCACCACACCCGAGGCCTGCAACAGAGTTTCTTTGGAAAGTGTCTGCTCGGCGGCCTTGTGTGCCCGCAAGTACCGCCCAGCCATCAAGTGGCCCATCGAATCGAGCAAAGCCGCGTGGCTGGCCCGCTCCTTTTGCTGCAGCCGCCAGCGTTGCGCGCGTTTAGGCAAAGCCATAAAGGCTTCGAGTGCACGCTGTGCCAAGACCACCAACAGCACCACCGACAAGACGACCAGGAACGCAAGGTTCAGTGAAACGTCTATCCGATGCGGAAACAAAAACAAGGTTACCGTCCCCTGGTTGTTGCCCGCCAACCAGGCCCCTGCAGCCGCCAAGGCGAACAAGGTAATCAACCACAAGGCAGCGCGCATGGGGTTTACCTTCCTGCCGCAGCGGTGTTCAACGCAGTCAGCGACGCTTCGATGCGCGGCAACTCGGCCGTGCGCACCTGCTCGCTGGTTTGTTCCAGCAACTGCAGCAATTGGCTGGTTCGCCGCGATTGGGGCTCAGCGTAGCGACGCACCAGCACGGCAGCGGCCCCCAAGTCATTGCGCACGCCCTCTTTTTGCCGCGCCAACAAGCCCAAGCGTGCATTGAGCAATTTGAGTTTGAGGTTTTCACGCAAGAAGAAAGCCTGCTCGGGCGAGAGCAAAGCCGCTTCGGGTGACTCAATACTGCTGACCCGCACCAAACCCTTGATCTGGTCGCCCATGCGGGTCAGGATGGACATCCACCAGGTGGGCGGCGTTTGCGCTCCCGAGACGTCTTCCTGCTGACGGATCTGGCTTTGCGAGGCACGTGCGGTGTTGGCCAGTGTCAAACCCTCCACCAAGGCGACCCCATCGTCGAGTTTGGACATCAAACCGGGTATGTCAAGGGCGGGCAGGTTTTTGAGGCGCTCCAGGTCATTTTCCAAGGCCCGCGACACGGGCGTCAGGCGCGGCTGGGCAGCACGCTGCACTCGTTTTTGGGCCGACTGCAAGGCCGCCAACAAAGGCTCGGTACTGCCCGTCATCTGGGCTTGCTGTTGGGCGATGCGCAGGGCAGACTCGATGTCCACCACCAAGGTTTCATCACGCGAGCGCGACAAGCTTTGCATCAGATCTTCGAGTTGGGTGCGCTGCAAGGCCACCTCGGACAGGCGAGCCTCCATGAGCGAGACGCGGGCGGTGCTGTCTTGAACGGTTTCTTGTGCCTGCTTTGCCCAGGTCTTGGCCTCCAGCGCCTGCAAACCCGTGTCGGCGCTTTGGCGGGCCAGTTGTTCCTGGATGCGCGAGAGCTTTTGCCACAGCAGCATCGACACCGCCAAGGCGATCACCGCCACTGCCCCCACCACCGCCAAAAGCCAGCGGGAGGGATGCGCAGTGGGCACGGCCCTGGCCGATTCAGGCGCAGGCACAGCTTGGGGTTCGCCGCCGATCACAGCGTCAGTTGGGGTGGTCATGTGAGCGATTTTATCGACTGGGCTTGTGAGTCAACGCCCGCAGGCACCAGATCCACCCGCCCACAGCCCAACTGTTGCAGCCGCTGGGCAATGCGCGGGTGCGTGGCCAAGGCCCAGGCCTGTGACAAAGGCAGGTCTGGGCAGGCCTGCAAGAGATGCTGCGCCGCCTCGGAACTGCTGAAGAGCCAAGCACTGCCATCGCCCACGGCCTGCCGTGCCAAACTTTGTTGTACAGGGGTCAACACGGGGGCCTGACGCACATAGGCCACAGCTTGCAAAACCTGCAGGCCCGCGTTTTCAAGTTGCAGCGCCAGCCAGTCGCGCCCGGCAAGTTGCCCCCGGGCATCGGCGCCGCGCACGATCAACACCGAAGGTTTGGACGGGGCCCATGCAGAGGCCACCGCCGCCTGCACCCGCTGCGCCACCAAGGCCCACAGGGCTTCCGAATCGAAGTGGGGTGCGTCTTCATGGGGCGAATCGATCAGGCCCTCAGGCCAACCCGCCGCCAGCAAAGCAGCTCGGGTGCCAGGGCCGGTCGACCAAGCGCGGCAGCTGGGCATCGGCAAGCCCACAGGACGGGCCGCCATGAAAAAACGCACCGCATTGGCGCTGACAAACATCAGGGCCAAATGACCGGGGACCGCCTGCCAGGCTTGCGCCAGCGCCAATGGCTCGGGCAATGCGGCAATTTCGATCAGGGGCAAGGCCTCGCAAGGCACACCCCGGGCCTGCAAAGCGTCGGCCCAGGCCTGGGCCTCACGCCCGGGTCGGGTCACGATCACCCGCCAAGGGGCAGCGGAAACAGAAGTGGCAGACGCCAGCGCCATGTCTGCGCCAGCGCTCAACGCGCTCCGCCGTCACGCAAGGCTTGGGCCACGCGCAGGCCCAGTGCCTCGGCGGCCTGCAGGCCATCGGCACTGGCTTGCGCATGGGCCGTGACCAAGGTGGTCGCACCTTCCGGGTCGCCCCAGGCCGCTTGCAACTTGAGCACGTCACCCTCAATGGTGGCATGCGCCGCCAAAGGCATGGAGCAACTGCCGCCCATGGCGCGGCTCACCGCCCGCTCGGCCGCCACACGCCGCCACGACGGCGCATCGGCCAACTGCGCCAGCAAGGCGCGCAAGTCGGCCCGGTCACTGCGGATCTCGATGCCCAATGCGCCCTGCCCTGCGGCGGGCAGCATTTGCTCGGTTTCAAAAATGTGGCGAATCCGCTCGCTCATCGCCAGACGCTTGAGGCCCGCAGCCGCCAGCACAATGCCCGCGTACTGGCCTTCGTCGAGTTTGCGCAGGCGCGTGTCCAGGTTGCCGCGAAGGGGCTCGATTTTCAGGTCGGGGCGCAGCGCGCGCAGCAACACCGTGCGGCGCAAGCTGGAGGTGCCGACCACAGCGCCCTGGGGCAGATCTTCCAGGCGGGCGTATTGCGGGGAAACCCAAGCATCACGCGGGTCTTCGCGTTCCATCACGCAGGCCAACTCAAAGCCCTCGGGCATGTCCATGGGCACGTCTTTGAGCGAATGCACCGCGATGTCGGCATGCCCCTCTTGCAGCGCCACTTCGAGTTCCTTGACAAACAGGCCTTTGCCACCGACCTTGGACAAGCTGCGGTCCAGAATTTGGTCTCCCTGGGTGGTCATGCCCAACAATGAGACCCTGCAACCGAGCCCCTCAAGCAAGGATTTGACATGTTCGGCTTGCCACAAAGCCAATCGGCTCTCTCGGGTGGCAATGACGATGGCGGGCTGTGCAGTCTCGGTCACGGCAGGGTTCCTGAAAAAATTTTGACCCCATCAAAATGAAATCAAGTGGTCATTTTGTCTCTCCTGTCGATGCTAGCATGGCATCAAGGGAAATTGACACCCCCGATTGACACCGACGCGCACCCGGTGCGCCCGCTCTTTCACACACTCAGCCCACAGTACACGATGAAACAGGCCACATCAGACCACGCCTTGCCCCTCGCCAAACCCGCCATCAGCACGCGCGAAAAACGCGACAGCGAACGGCCCCTGGTGGAGGACATCCGCTTGCTGGGCCGCATTTTGGGCGATGTGATTCGGGTGCAAGAAGGCCCCGAGGCCTACGAGCTGGTCGAGCAAATCCGCAAGTTGTCGGTGGCTTTCAGGCGCGACACCGACCACGAGGCCGACAAGGCCCTGAAAAAACGGCTCAAAAGCCTGCCGGGCGACCGCGCTGTGAGCGTGATCCGCGCCTTCACTTATTTCAGCCACCTGGCCAATCTGGCTGAAGACCGTCACCACATCCGCCGCCGCGCCATCCACGAACGTGCAGGCCACACGCAAGAAGGCAGCATCGACGTGGCGCTGCAGCGCCTGCGCTGGGCGGGCATCACGCCGCGCAGCATCTCGGACATGCTGGCCACCAGCTATGTCTCGCCCGTGCTCACGGCCCACCCGACCGAAGTGCAGCGCCAAAGCATTCTGGACGCCGAGCGCGACATCGCCCACCTGCTGACCGAGCGCGACGCCATCAAGGCCCGCGCCGCTGCCGTCAATGCCGCCAAAGACGCGCTCAGCCCCAAAGAACTGGCCGCCAATGAGCTGCAAATGCGTGCCCGCGTGATGCAGCTTTGGCAAACCCGTTTGCTGCGCTTGACCAAACTCACGGTGGCCGACGAGATTGAAAACGCGCTGAGCTATTACGAAGCCACCTTTCTGCGCGAAATCCCCAAGCTTTATGCCGAGTTGGAAGAGGCGCTGCCGGGCCAACCGATTGCCAGCTTCTTGCGCATGGGCCAGTGGATTGGCGGCGACCGCGACGGCAACCCCAACGTGACCGCGCAAACGCTGCAACACGCCCTGACCCGCCAAAGCGATGTGGCCCTGCGCCACTACCTGACCGAGGTGCACTTTTTGGGCAGCGAATTGTCGCTGTCGGCCATGCTGGTGCCCTTTGGCCCCGAGATGCTGGCCCTGGCCGCGCGCTCGCCCGACACCAACGAACACCGCCAAGACGAGCCGTACCGACGGGCGCTCACGGGCATGTACGCCCGCCTGGCCGCCACTTTAAAGGCACTGACCGGGGGAGATGCCGCCCGCCATGCCGTGGCCCCGCAAAACCCCTATGCCAACGCCGAAGAGTTTTTGGCCGACCTGCACACCATCGAAACCTCTTTGTGCAGCCACCATGCCGAGGCCGTCGCTGCGCAGCGCCTGCACCCGCTGATTCGGGCTGTGCAAGTGTTTGGCTTTCATTTGGCCACGGTGGACCTGCGCCAAAACTCGGACCAACACGAAAAAGTGGTGGCCGAACTGCTGGCCGCAGCACGCATGGAAAAACACTACAGCCAACTGGACGAAGAGGCCAAGCAAGCCCTGCTGCTGGGCCTGCTGAACGACGCCCGTCCGCTGCGCGTGCCCGGTGCCGAGTACAGCGCACACGCCGTGTCTGAGCTGGCCATCTTTGAAACCGCCAAGCGCATGCTTGTCACCTTTGGCAAACAGGCCATTCGCCACTACATCATCAGCCACACCGAAACCGTGAGTGACTTGCTGGAGGTGTTGCTGCTGCAAAAAGAAGTGGGGCTGCTGCGCGGCACGCTGGACGCACAAGCGAAAAACGACCTGATCGTGGTGCCCCTGTTCGAGACCATCGAAGACCTGCGCAACGCCGCGCCCATCATGCGCGACTTTTATGCCCTGCCCGGTGTGGCCGCGCTGGTGCAGCGCTCGGGCGGCGAACAAGACATCATGCTGGGCTACTCGGACAGCAACAAGGACGGCGGCATTTTCACCAGCAACTGGGAGCTGTACCGCGCCGAGATTGCCCTGGTCGAGTTGTTTGACCAACTCCAGCGCAGCCACGGCATCACCTTGCGCATGTTCCACGGCCGGGGCGGCACGGTGGGCCGGGGAGGTGGCCCCAGCTACCAGGCCATCCTGGCGCAGCCCCCCGGCACCGTGCGCGGCCAGATTCGCCTGACCGAGCAAGGCGAAGTGATTGGCTCGAAATACGCCAACCCCGAGATCGGCCGTCGCAACCTCGAAACCCTGGTCGCTGCCACACTCGAAGCCACTCTGCTGCAACCCACCAAGCCCGCCACACGCGCATTTCTGGAGGCGGCAGCGGAATTGTCCGAGGCCAGCATGGACGCCTACCGCGCCCTGGTGTACGAGACCCCCGGCTTCACCGACTACTTTTTTGGTGCGACGCCCCTCCAGGAACTGGCGCAGTTGAACATCGGCTCGCGTCCCGCCTCACGCAAGGCCCTGCAAAAAATCGAAGACCTGCGCGCCATTCCTTGGGGCTTCAGTTGGGGCCAGTGCCGCCTGACGCTGCCCGGTTGGCTGGGTTTTGGCTCGGCGGTGGCGGCCTTTTTGGACAAGCCCGATAACGCTGAGCGCAAGGCCGCCTTGGCCTTGCTGCAAAAAATGTACCGTCAGTGGCCGTTTTTTCGCACCCTGCTGTCCAACATGGACATGGTGCTGGCCAAGAGCGATCTGGCCCTGGCCTCTAGGTATGCCGAGCTGGTCAGCGACGCCCGCCTGCGCAAAAAAATCTTCACCGCCATCGAAGCAGAATGGCACCGCACGGCCGATGCGCTCACGCAAATCACAGGCGAGAAAAACCGCTTGGCCAGCAACCCGGCGCTGGACCGTTCGATTCGCCACCGCTTTCCGTACATCGACCCGTTGCACCACCTGCAGGTCGAGTTGATCCGCCGCTACCGCGCTGGCCTGGCCGACGAACGCGTGCAGCGCGGGATTCACATCAGCATCAACGGCATCGCGGCGGGGCTGCGCAACACGGGCTGAAATCGCCCTGGCACAACCACACATGAGCAAAGACAATTAGCCAGCGAAACGCCGGAGGGCGGGTTGGCGCACTGACCAGATCAAGGGATCGCTCATGCACTCGCCAACAGTCGTACATTTTTCAAACTGTCTTTCATTTGAATCTGTGCAACTTTTAGGTCATAAGTAGATTGCAGGTTGAGCCAGTATTGGGGCGTTTGCCCCAGCGCACGGCCAAGGCGAAGAGCCAACTCGGCTGTCACCGGGCGATCGCCTTTGAGTAAATGCGATACACGCATGGCGGATACCCCAATGGCTTCGGCGAATGCAGCTTGGGTCATGGCCAGTTCTTCCAGTGTCTCGTGCAAGAACTCGCCTGGGTGGACAGCAGGCAAACCATCCACAGGATTTTTGGCAGTCATCTTCATCACTCCTCAGTGGTAGTCCACAATTTCAACGTCATGCGCATGTCCATGCTCAAACCGAAAGCACAAACGCCAACGGTCATTGAAACGGATGCTCCATTTGCCAGCCAAATCCCCGGTCAACACCTCCAAGCGGTTGGAAGGCGGCATGCGCAAGTCATCCACTTCAAACGCCGCATGCAGCTGAGCAAGGCGCATCACCGCCCGCTTGAGGATCTGCGGCGGCAAACGTCGAGATTTGCCCGTCGCAAACAGGCGCTCGGTTTCGTCGCTGGCAAAGCTTTCGATCATGCTTCGCTCATAAACAATTTGTTTATTCAAATCAATGCATGGTGAACCTCAACCGCCCCCATCAATGATTCAACTGCCCCCAAGCCTTCTCCAGCCGCTTGATGCTGACAGGCTGCGGGGTGCGCAGTTCTTGCGCGAAAAAACTCACGCGCAGTTCTTCTAAAAGCCAGCGGAACTCCAGCATGCGGGCGTCTTGCGCGCCTTTGCGTTCGGCCACCAGACGCCAGTAGCGTTGTTCTTGCGGTTTGAGCTCCGTCAGGCGCTGTGCGTCGCGGGCGGGGTCGGCGCGGTATTTGTCCAAGCGCAGGGTGATGGCCTTGAGGTAGCGGACGTAGTGCTGCAGCTGAGGCCACGGGGTGGCGGCCATGAAGTTTTTGGGCATCAGGCGTTGCAGTTGCGCAGTGCAGTCTGCGGTCGCGTCGGGGGCGTTTTTGGTGTCCTTGATCTTGCGGGTGGCCGCGCCAAACTCCAGCAAGATGGTGCCCGCCAGCCGGGCCACTTCGTTGGCAATCAGCGTCAAGCGGCCCCGGCCTTCTTCGATGCGGCGCTTGAAAGTGACTTCGTCATTGGGCAGCGGGTCGAGCAAAAAGGCACGGTCCAGCGCCACGTCGATGATCTGGGTTTTCAGCTCATCCGCCGTGCCCAGCGGCATGTAGGCCACGGCCATTTTTTGCAGGTCGGGGATGTTTTTCTCAAGGTATTTGAGCGCGTCTTTGATCTGCAGCGCAAACAGGCGGCGCAGGCCCGCGCGGTTTTTGGTGGCGGCCACGTCGGGCTCGTCAAACACTTCGATGGTCACAGCGTCTTGCACGTCCACCAGCGCAGGAAAGCCAATCAGGGTCTGACCACCTTTGCTGATTTCCATCAGCTCGGGCAGTTCGCCAAAGGTCCAGGCGGTGTAGCGCTGGGGGGCCAATGGCTTGGGTGCGGCTTTGGCAGGGGCTGCGCTGACACGGTTGGCACTTGCGGTATTTGAGGCACTTGCAGGTGCATTGGATGCAGGGTTAGCCACCGGCGCAGCCGCAGGCGCATTGACTTTGAGCTGCGCCAGCGCCTGAAACGCGCCACGCGCTTTGGCACCCAGCTCGCCTTTGAGCGCGCCCAGGTTACGGCCCATGCCGAGTTGGCGGCCGTGTTCGTCCACCACCAGCAGGTTCATGAACAGGTGCGGGCTGAGCATCTCGTGTTTGAAGTCGGTGCGCTTGATGTCGAGGCTGGTTTCGTCGCGGGCTTTTTTGAGCAGCACATCGGTCAGCGACCCACTGCCAAACAGCTCGGGTGCCGACAGCTCGGCGGCCAATCGCGTGGCCGATTCGGGCAGCGGCACAAAGCGGCTGCGCGGGCGCTGCGGCAGGCTTTTGAGCAGGGCCTGGATTTTGTCTTTGAGCAAGCCGGGCACCAGCCATTCGCAGCGGTCTTCGCTCACCTGGTTCAGCACAAACAGCGGCACAGTCACCGTGACGCCATCGCGGGCATCGCCCGGCTCGTGCAAATACGTGGCCTGGCAATCGGTGCCGCCCAAGCGGATGTGTTTGGGAAAGGCCTGCGTGGTGATGCCAGCCGCTTCGTGGCGCATCAGCTCTTCACGGCTCAGCATCAACAATCGGGGCTGCTTGGCGCTCTCGGTGCGGTACCAGTTTTCCAGCAGGCGGCCGCTGCACACGTCGGCGGGCAGTTGCTGGTCATAAAAAGCGTAGATCAGCTCCTCATGAACCAGCACGTCTTGACGGCGCGACTTGTGTTCCAGCTCTTCGACCTTGGCGATCATCTTGTGGTTGGCGGCCAAGAACGGCAGCTGGGTTTCCCACTGATTGCCGACCAATGCTTCACGGATGAAAATTTCGCGTGCGCCGTGCAGGTCCACCCGGCTGTAGGGCGTGCGGCGGCCGCTGTAAACCACCAAACCATAGAGGGTGGCCCGCTCCAGCGCCACCACTTCGGCGGATTTCTTTTCCCAATGCGGGTCAAGCAATTGCTTCTTGAGCAAGTGCGCGCCGACCTGCTCCAGCCACTGCGGCTCGATGGCGGCAATGCCCCGGCCAAACAGGCGCGTGGTTTCCACCAGCTCGGCCACCACGATCCAGCGGCCTGGCTTTTTGCTCAGGTGCGCGCCGGGGTGCTTGTGAAACTTGATGCCGCGTGCGCCCAGATAGGCTTCTTCGTCTTCGAGTTTGTAGCCCACGTTGCCCAGCAGGCCCGCCAACATGGACAGGTGCAGCTGCTCGTAACTGGCGGGCTGCGTGTTGATGCGCCACTTGTGCTCGGCCACCACCGTGAGCAGCTGGGTGTGCGTGTCCCGCCACTCGCGCACGCGGCGGATGTTGATGAAGTTCTGGCGCAGCAACTGCTCGTATTGGCGGTTGCTCAGCTTGTGCTGCGGCGCTTCTTGCGCCGCCATCTGCCGCCCTTTAATTGGGGTCAGATCCCGATTGTTTTGACCCGCAGAAGCAGCTGGATTTAATTGGGATCTGACCCCAATTAAC
>NZ_JBILQU010000183.1:0-3384 GCF_044373035.1 Limnohabitans sp.
ACGTCAAACAGTGCACGCATCAAACGCCCTCTGCATCACGCAAGCGTTCGATCAGCTCGTTGCTGATGACCACTCCCCGTGAAGGCAAGGGCTGAATGCCATATTGGGCCAAGCGCTCTGAGACGTGGGGCACAGTTTGATCCGCTGGCGGCTGATAGGCCCCCACTGCAAATGCTTTGCGCGCCAAGTCGCTCATGACTTGTCCAATCGACTTTTTCTCTCTTTGTGCAATCTCTTTGGCTGCAAAAAGCACGTCGTCCGCAATGTCCAGGGTGGTTCGCATTTCATCTCCCGATGTATTGATGTTTGATGCTATCACATCAAACATCCTTATGGCTTGGTGCTCGCGCTGCTCAGGAAGGTGAGTGGGCTTGCCACGACCTGAAAATCGCCGAGGCTCCTGGAGCCGGGCCACCGGCGTGTTGACGCCGACCGAAAACTGACCATCCAATGCCTGGTACCAATGCACCAACTGCAATTACCGCTTCCAGACAGCAGAGTCCCCAAGTGACTAAGCGGCCTAAAAGATCGATCAACTTGGACGCCCACCGGCGGCTCTTCACTTAGCTGTGGACCTATCCGACGGGCACAGGACAACTCCGACGTCATCCGAATTGAGACGGCAACTCAGCCCAACACCAACCCCACCCAAACCCATTAACCGGCCCCCCGCCACCTCCACCCGCATCGCCCACACGCACCCCGCACCGGGGTAATGCGCCAGCTCCGCCTCACTGCGGCCGTGGCGGGAGGTGGTGATGAACAAGGTTTTCAGGTCCGCGCCGCCAAAGCCGGGCATGGTGAGGCACAGCGCCGGGATGGGCACTTCGGCCAGCACTTGGCCTGTGGGTGAAATGCGCAGCAAGCGCCCGCCCTGGTATTGGGCGGACCCCTAGCAGCCCTCGGCGTCCACCGTCATGCCGTCGGGTAGGCCATTGTGTGAGCAAAGCCAAACTGCCGTCCTGGGTCGGCGCGATGCAGCCGATGGCTTCATTGATGTGCCAGCGTCAACCACGAGTGCACCGGCCAAGGTGAACGGGCCTGAGACGGGGCTCCACCAAAAACCACGCACCCACTGCGCAGCGTGCCGGGGTGATGCGCATCAAAGCGCTTGAGCCCTTTGAAGTAGTCGGGGTTGACCGTAGCACCTGCCTTGATTTCGATGGCATGGAGTTGCCGACCTATGGGCATGAGCAAATCCACCTCGTTGCCTTCTGAATCACGGTAAAAGTAAAGGGGGCTGTTTTCGCCTTGGTTAAAGCGGTCTTTCAGGGCTTCCATGACCACGAAGTTTTCAAACAATGCGCCCCACAATGGGTCTCGCTGGACTTGTTCGGGCGTGCGCAGCCCCAGCAGCCAGCAGGCCAGCCCTGTGTCCACAAAGTACAGTTTGGGCGACTTGATCAGGCGCTTACCGGAGTTGACAAACCACGGCGGCAAGACATGGACAATGAAGCTGGTTTGCAACAGGTCAAGCCAAGCACGTGCTGTGGGCTGCGAGATGCCCGCATCATTGGCCAAGTTATTGAGGTTGAGCAGTTGCCCTGTGCGGCCAGCGCACAGACGCACAAAACGCTCAAACAGACGCAGGTCTTGCACGGCGGCCAACTGTCGCAAATCGCGCTCCACATAAGTTGCAAAATAATCGCCCATGGCCTGCGAAGCTTGCAGATTCTGGTCGTGCACCCGTGGGTAAAAACCGCTGAGCAAACACGTGGGCAGCGCCAAAGGGTCTTGTGTCTGGATGGGGCGCATCAACGCCCTCTCGGCCAAGGTCAAGGGCAATAAGCGCAACAGTGCCGTTCGCCCGGCCAGTGACTGGCTGACTTGCGTCATCAGTTCAAACTGCTGACTGCCTGTCAGGATGAATCGCCCGGCTACAGGCTGGGCGTCCACCATGGATTGCAAGTAAGAGGGCAGCTCGGGGGCACGTTGTATTTCATCGATCACCGCCCCTTCTTGATAAGTAGCCAGAAAGCTGCGAGGGTCTTCCATGGCAAAGCGCCGCATGTCTGGATCTTCCAGAGTGACATAGGGCTTGCCTGGAAACACCATGCGGGCCAAAGTGGTCTTGCCGCTTTGGCGTGGACCTACCAGCGTGACGATGGGATATTGCCCCGCCAATTGGCGAAAAAGAGGTTCGATGTTGCGCCTGATCATGCGCAAAGAGTTTAGCCATAAAACTGTCATTTCAAAATCAAATTTTGAAATGACAGGAATTAAGCCCCGCCACCTCCACCCGCATCGCCCACACGCACCCGGCACCGGGGTACTGCGCCAGCTCCGCCTCGCTGCGGCCATGCCGGGCGGTAGTCACAAGCAAAGTCTTCAGGTCTGGCCCACCAAAGCAAGGCATGGTGGGGCAAAACGCCGGGGTGGGCACTTGGGCCAGCACCTCCCCTTTTGGCGAAAAACGCAGCAGGCGCCCGCCTTCGTATTGGGCTGACCAGTAGCAGCCCGCAGAATCCACGGCCGCGCCGTCGGGCCGACCGCCGTAGGGCGTGGAGCTTCCCCAGGCCCAGCCTGTGGGCTTGGGCGCAGCTTGGTAAAACACGCGAACGTTCGTGAATTGCCCGCTGGCCGCATCAAAGTCAAAAGCGCGAATCTGGTGCGCGGCTGTGTCGGCCCAATAAGCCGTGCGGCCGTCGGGTGACCAGGCCAATCCGTTGGCCGTCACCACCCCGTCCTTGTCGCCGCCCAGCATGGCATGCAGGCCTTGTCCGTCCAACATGTACAGCGTGCCCAGCGCCTGGTCTTTGGGCTCATAAAGGCTGCCTGCCCAAAAGCGGCCCTGGGCGTCGCACTTGCCATCGTTGAAACGCAGCTTGGCCGTGTCATAAGGCGCGGCTACCAACCGCAGCAATGGGCCACCCCACTCGCGTGCCAAATAAATGCCATCACGCAGAGCCATGACCAAGCCGCCGCCTTGCACCGGCGCGATGCAGCCGGGCTCTTGCGTCAAAGGCCAATACTCCACCGGCCCTAGGGCCTGCAGGCCCTGCACTGCCACGCGCGCGATGCGCCGCCCGGGGATGTCCACCCAATAAAGGCGTTGCTCTTGTGGGTGCCAAAAGGGCGACTCGCCCAAGCCATCGGGCTCGGTGGTGATGGCGGCCCAAGTGGGTGAAGACAAGTCAGATGCGTGCATGAAATCCATTGTGCCCGAGCGTATGGCGCGTTCGACTACCCCAACAAGGAACGTACCTCGATCAATCGCCACCGAAACCGCACACCCAAAGAAACAGCCCGCAGAACCTGAGCGCTGCGGGCTGATGAAAGGGTAGCTTGCGCCACCGCTTGCAATGAAACTTGTCTTGGCTGGCTTTTAGCCGTGGTAGGCCGACTCGCCGTGCGATGCAATGTCCAGACCTTCGCGCTCTTCTT
>NZ_JBILQU010000184.1:0-3351 GCF_044373035.1 Limnohabitans sp.
CATTAGGGTTATGCTTTAGATTCAGACAAAACTATCCATCAGGAGACAGCATGGCCCTCAAGACAAGTTCCATCACCTTGCCCAGCATGACGCCCGGCACCCAGCGCAGCATTTCGGTATTGCGCTTTGGCAAAGCCGGTGCACGCCCCAAGGTCTACGTGCAAGCGGCCATCCATGCCAACGAAATGCCTGGCACCATGGCCATGCACCACCTGATGCCCCTGTTGACCGAGGCCGACAAGAAAGGTTTGATTCAGGGCGAAATCATTTTGGTGCCCACGGTCAACCCGATTGGCCAGGCCCAGCTGGTGGGCAACTCGCACGCGGGCCGCTACAACTTGCTGAGCTACGAAAACTTCAACCGCAACTGGATCGACCTGAGCGATGCCGTGGCCGAACGTGTGGGCAAGAAGCTGGGGGCGGATGCCCAGGCCAACGTGCGCACCATCCGCAAAGCGGCCCAAGACAGTTTGAAGGCTTTGAAGCCCCTGAACGAGCTGGGTACCTTGCGCGTGGAGGTGCAAAAACTCAGCTGCGATGCCGACTTTGTGCTGGACCTGCATTGCGACATTTACGCCGCCTTGCACCTTTTTGGTGCCAAAAACGATGTGGCCACAGGCACGCTGTCGACGCTTGCGGCCGACCTGGGCGTTGAAGCCACCCTGTACAACGACCCCTACCCCAAGTCGCTGACGTTTTCGGGTGTCAACAGCGCGCTGTGGGCCCGACTGGCTGAGCAATTCCCCCAGGCCAACATCCCACAAGCTTGCATGTCGGTGACGGTGGAGATGCGCAGCCAGCACGATGTGAGCGACGCATTGGGACAGTCTGATGCGCAGAACCTGTTCCGCTGGCTGGTGCGCCAGGGTGTGGTGGGCGGCAAGGCGGCACCGCTGAAGAAATTGAAAGCCGCGCCCGCCCCCATGAGCGGCATGGACGTGGGCTACAGCACCTGCACCGGCTTTTTGGTGTTCCATGTCAAGCCCGGTGCCAAGGTCAAAAAAGGCCAGGCCATTTGCGATGTGATCGATCCGGCCAACCCCCAAGGTGCCAAAGGCCGAACCACCTTCACCAGCCAGACCGATGGCGTGCTGTTTTCAAGACGCTTCGATGGTTACCTGTCTTGGCCAGGCCAAGTGATGTACCGCATTTGCGGCCCCAAACCCCTGCCCCACCGCATCGGTGCCACGGGCTTGGACGACTGATCACCCAACTGCCTTTGTAGCCCACCCTGTGGGCGATGGCCTGCCTTGGCGGTATGCGTGCCATCGCCCACAGCGGTGGGCTCCTACAAAACATCAGCGGGCTCGTTCAAAAAGCGCTCCACCAGGCGCGTCCAATACGCCGCGCCCACCGACAAGTTGGCATCGTTGAAATCGTATTTGGCGTTGTGCAGCATGACGCTGTCCAGGCCATTGCCCAAGCGCAAAAAACTGCCGGGCTTGTGCTGCAGGTAATACGCAAAATCTTCGCTGCCCGTGACGGGTCCGAAGGGGAACACCACCTGCTCTGGGCCCACCAATTCTTCGGCCACCTGGCGTGCGAAATCGGTTTCGGCATCGCTGTTGATGACCACCGGATAACCGCGCTCGTAATCCATCTCGACCTCGCCGCCATACGAGCTGACTTGGTCTCGCACCAGATGCGTGATGCGCTCTTGCAAGCGGTTGCGCACCTCGGGGCTGAACGAGCGGATGCTCAGGCCCAGCGTGGCGTGCTCGGGGATCACGTTGGACGCCTGGCCCGCGTGCACCGAACCAATGGTCACCACCGCCGTCTGTGTGGGGTCGATGTTGCGCGAGACCACAGTTTGCAAAGCCATGATCAAACTGCCCGCGATCATCACCGGGTCCACCGCCTGGTGGGGCCTGGCCGCATGGCCGCCTCGGCCAATGACCTTGATGCGGCAGTTGTCCGAGGCCGACATGAAAGCACCCTTGCCAAACATGAAGGTGCCCTGCGCTGCACCGGGGTGGTTGTGCATGCCAAAAATCGCGTCGCAGGGAAAGCGATCGAACAAACCATCGGCAATCATTTGCTGTGCGCCGCTGTTTTTGCCGGC
The DNA here is from genome assembly GCF_044373035.1 of Limnohabitans sp. Taxonomy (GTDB): domain Bacteria; phylum Pseudomonadota; class Gammaproteobacteria; order Burkholderiales; family Burkholderiaceae_C; genus Limnohabitans_A. The sequence continues at coordinate 2,063 of NZ_JBILQU010000184.1, forward strand.
CTCTTCGGCCGGTTGAAACACCAGGTGCACCGTGCCCTGAAACTGCCGCGTTTTGGCCAGTTGCTGCGCCGCCCCCATCAGCATGGCCGTGTGGCCATCGTGACCACACGCGTGCATGGTGCCTGCATGGGCACTGGCATACAGCCTGCCGGTTTCTTCGTGAATCGGCAAGGCGTCCATGTCGGCGCGCAAGGCAATGCCCCGGCCCACGCCGTTTTGCAGTGTGGCCACCAAACCATGACCGCCCACATGGCGCGTGACGCGGTAGCCCCAGCCTTCCAGGCGGTCACCCACCCATTGCGCGGTGGATTTTTCCTGAAACGACAGCTCGGGAAATTTGTGCAGGTGCTGGCGCGCTTCGCGCAGCGAAGGCTCGGCCTCGAGCAGGTCCGAGATTTGGCAGAAACAGGAGTAACGAGCGTTCATTTCAGACTTTCAGCGTGACAGCGCAGGCACAGCGCCCGTGCCCAGATCCCAATACAAACCGGTCATGACCGTCAAGGCCTCGCGAAGCAACTCGGCGGGCAAATGCTCGTTGGGCGCGTGCTGCGAACAGCCGGGGTAAGAGTGCGGCACCCAAATGGTTTTCAGGCCCAGCACGTCGGTGAAGATGTCGTTGGGCAAAGAGCCGCCCAGATTGGGCAGCACCGCCGTTTTTTTGCCCGTGGTGTGGGCCAGCGAATCCACCGCCCAGCGCACCCAGTCATCGTCCGGGTCGATGCGGGTGGCCTTGAACAACTCGTCGCGTGCGGCCTTGATCTGCACAAAGTCAAAACCGTGCCGGTCCAGGTGCCTGCGCAAGGCGGGCAGGATGTCGTTCGGGTCAATGCCCACCACAAAGCGCAACTGCCCACAGGCCCAGGCCCTGGCCGGAATGGCGTTGACCGGCGTGTCGGGGTTGCCGGTTTTGAAGGCCAGCACTTCAAACGACGACCAACCAAACACGCGCTCAGCGGGGCTCAAGCCTGGCTGGCCCCAGCCCGGCTCGATCTTGGGCCCATCGGCACCGCCGTCCACTTCGCAATCGGCCAGCACACGGCGCACCGAGTCGGGCAAAGAAGCAGGCTTCCACTCGGGCACCAAGATTTCACCCGTGGCCGACACCAGGCTGGCCAGCGCGTGCGCCATCTGAATGCCGGGGTTGGAGATCAGGCCGCCCCAATTGCCCGAATGGTGCGCACCCGCACGCGCTTCGATCGTCAACTCAAAATTGATGCAGCCGCGTGAGCCCAGAAAAATCGTGGGACGGTCTGCACGTAGCCGGGGACCGTCTGACGCGATCAGCAAAT
>NZ_JBILQU010000185.1:0-3320 GCF_044373035.1 Limnohabitans sp.
CTCAGTTCGTGCTCGTTGACCGAGAACGCTTTCAAAATGTCCAAAGCCCGTTCAACGGCCCGGACGCCATCGCCGCTGCTGGTGCTCATGCAAAACCCTTCAAAACCTTGTGTGTCCCGTGTGTCCCGTGCGTATCGGTGTGTCCGCCTGATGGACAAGATTATCATTTCATGGACAACTTTAAGGTTGGGCATGACTGTGACAGTCACTTATTCAAGCCAAGGAGACGTTTTTCATGAACAAGGACATGTCAGAAACCCTGATTCGAGTGGGCCCCGGCACGCGCATGGGCAACCTGATGCGGCGCTATTGGGTGCCCGCTTTGAGCAGCAACGAAATCGAGCTGCCCGACGGCCCGCAAGTGCGCATCGAGTTGTTGGGCGAAAAGCTGCTGGCGTTTCGCAACACCGATGGCAAAGCTTGCATGATCGGTGAATTTTGTTCGCACCGGGGTGTCTCGCTTTACTTTGGCCGCAACGAAGAAAACGGCATCCGCTGCGCCTACCACGGCGTCAAGTTCGACGGCAATGGCCAGTGTGTGGACGTGCCCTCCAATCCCAAAGCCTGTGCGCACATGCACATCAAAGGCTACCCCTGCGTGGAGCGGGGCGGCATCGTCTGGACCTACATGGGGCCGCCCGACAAAATGCCCGAACCGCCCGAACTGGAGTGGTGCACCTTGCCAGACAGCCATGTGTTCGTCTCCAAGCGCCTTCAGTACTCCAGTTACCTGCAGGCCATGGAGGGTGGCATCGACACCGCCCATGTCTCGTATGTGCACCGTTATGAAGTGGACACCGACCCGATGCACCAGGGTGTCAAGGCGCTCGACTACATCAAGGCCGATGGCAATGTGGTGTTTGAAATCGAGAAGACTTCGTATGGGATGAGCTTGTATGGCCGTCGCATGGGTGAGCCCGACAGTTATTACTGGCGCATCACGCAGTGGTTGTTCCCTTGGTTCACCATGATTCCGCCGTTTGGCCACCATGCGCTCGGCGGCCATGCTTGGGTGCCGGTCAACGACCACGAGTGTTGGGCCTGGAGCATGAATTGGCAACCCAAGCAGCCGCTCAGCGCCGAAGAAAATGAAGCCATGGCTGCGGGCAAAGGCATCCATGTGGAATACGACGCCCCTGGCAGTTTTGTGCCCAAAGCCAATCGCGACAACGACTACCTGATGGACCGCAAGGCCCAGCAAGAAAAGCGCGCTTACAGCGGGGTGTTCGGTTTTTCGGCGCAAGATTATTCCTTGCAGGAAAGCATGGGCGCCATCCAGGACCATGCAGCCGAAAAACTGCTGCCCACCGACCGCGCCATCGTCATGGCCCGGCGCATGCTGCACGATGCGGCCGTGGCGCTGGAGCAAGGCATTGAGCCCCCGGCCTTGGACGCCTCCGAGCAACATGTTCGCCCTGCCGGCGTGTTGTTGCCCAAAGGCGATGACCCCATGGTTTGGGCCAAAGCGCACTTGGCCAATGGACTGAACGAGCCCGTGTTTTCGATATGACCATTTTTTCATTGAACACACGCACAACAGGAGACAACATGAAAAATTTGAATCGTCGGCATTTAGCCACATGGGCTCTGACCATTCTGGGCCTGAGTTCGGCCATGACAGTGGGTGCACAGGAGTGGGCGCCGACCAAACCGGTGCGCATCATCGTGCCCATCACCGGCAGCACCAACGATGTGCTGGCGCGCTTGATCGCCCCCAAACTGCAAGAAGTTTTCGGGCAGCCCTTTGTGGTGGAAAACAAGCCCGGCGCCGGTGGCAACATTGGCGCCGACATGGTGGCCAAAGCTGCACCGGACGGCCACACCTTGCTGATTGGCTACAACGGCCCATTGGCCATCAATGTCAGTTTGTTCGACAAAATGCCCTATGACCCGGTCAAGGATCTGGCCCCCATCACCTTGATGGTCAAGGCGCCGCAATACCTGGTGGTCAACCCGGCCTCGGGCATCACCAGTGTGAAGGACTTTGTCGAGAAGACCAAGGCCAACCCCGCCAAGTATTCTTACGGCTCGGTGGCTTTGGGCAGTGCCTCGCACCTGACCATGGAAATGTTCAAATCGGCGGCCGGGTTCCACATCACCCACATCCCCTACCGTGGCGCGGGGCCTGCGGTCAGTGATTTGATCGGCGGCAACATCCAGGCGGGTTTCTTTGTGCCGGGCAATGTGCAGCAATTTGCCAAAGAGGGTCGCCTGAAGCTTTTGGCCACCTCAGGCCTCAAGCGCTTTGCCAGCACGCCCGACATTCCCACCCTCAGCGAGTCGGGCTACCCCGACTTTGAAGCCACTTCTTGGATTGGTTTTCTCACCACGGGCGGCACGCCCGCGCCCATCATCGAGCGCTACAACCGCGAGATCGTGAAGATCGTTCGTTCGCCCGAAATCACCAAGCGCTTGCTGGACATGGAGTTTGAGATTGTGGCCACCACGCCCGTCCAGTTCCGCGACTGGATTGGCTCGGAAATCAAGCGCTGGGGCAAGGTCATCAAAGACACCGGCACCAAAGCGGAATGAGCGGCATGGGCCAGCCGCGTTTGCAAGGCCAATTGGCGCTGATCACCGGCGCGGGTTCGGGCATTGGCGCGGCAACGGCGCGCATTTTTGTCCAAGAAGGCGCTTCGGTCTTTTTGGTGGATGCCGATGCGCAGGGCCTGGAACGCACACGCCAGACCATTGTGCAGGCCACCCCCGAGGCCCGTGTGCTGTGCGCCCAGGCTGACGTGAGCGACCCCGTGTTGGCGCAGGAAGCCGTGGCGCGCTGTGTCAAAGAACTCGGAGGTCTGGACATCCTGGTCAACAACGCGGCCATGCGCAATTACTCGGCAGCAGCCCAAGCGACTGCGGCCGAATGGCATGCGATTGTGGGCGTCAACCTGGTGGGCATCACGAATTACTGCCATGCCGCCTTGCCGCACCTGCGCAGCACTGGCTACGGCCGCATCGTCAATGTGTCTTCTTGTTATGCGGTCAAGGGACGCAAAGGTATGGCCCTGTACGACGCCACCAAGGCTGCGCAGTTGGCCTTGACCCGGTCCTTGGCGTGTGAAGAGGCGGTGCACGGCGTGCGCGTCAACGCGGTTTGCCCCGGCTCTACGCTGACGGATTTCCATGTCGGACGCGCACAAAAAATCGGCAAAAGCGTGGAGCAACTCAAGACCGAACGCAAGGACACATCCTTGCTGGGCCGTTGGGCTACCCCCGAAGAAATTGCCTGGCCGATTTTGTGGATGGCTTCTTCGGAGGGATCGTTCATCACCGGCAGTACCCTGGTGGTGGACGGCGGCTTGCACATCGTTTGATGC
>NZ_JBILQU010000186.1:0-3308 GCF_044373035.1 Limnohabitans sp.
GCGCAAACGGAGAGCAACTTCGCTGGCTACTCGTCCGAGGACCTTGTCGGTCGCGTCAATCACAAACCACTCGTGCACGACCTCAGCGGGTTTGGCGCTGAAAGTTGTTGTCATGAGTTTTCTCTTTGAAGAAAGGTTTGTCGGGCCCTTTTCCACGGTCGGTGCTCCTCTTTTGGGAGCCTCTTAGGTGGTCATTTGCTTGGGCCTTGCGGCTTTTGGCGTCTTCGCCGCGGGACCACTGAATCGCTGCGAAGCCTTCTATTATACGAAAAATTAAGGTCTTGCGCGCGTTAATGGTTACCATCAAGGCATGTTCAGTTACCGACACGCTTTTCACGCGGGCAACCATGCCGATGTGCTCAAACACATCACCTTGCTCGCGACCATGCGCCACCTCATGCAAAAAGAGGCCGGCATCACCCTGATTGACACCCATGCCGGGGCCGGTTTGTACCGCCTGGACGGCGATTTTTCCCAAAAAGGGGCCGAGGCCGAAGACGGCTTGTTCAAACTTTTGGCTGCTGCCGAGAAGCTCGACAGTCTGCCCGAGCCCGTTCAAGACTATCTGGAACAGATCGCCAGTTTGAACCCCAACGGACAAGCCAACATTTACCCTGGTTCGCCGTTTTTGATGCACAAACTGATGCGCCACGCTTCGCGCGACCGCTTGCGGCTGTATGAGCTGCACCCCACCGACAGCAAAGCGCTGACCGCCAACATTGCACAACTCGAAGCCGGCCGTACCATCACCGTCAGCCGCGAAGACGGCTTTGAGGCGCTGAAAAAGATCCTGCCGCCCCCGCCCTCGGCCACCGGCTCCAAGCGGGCCATGGTGCTGATCGACCCCAGCTACGAGATCAAATCGGATTACAGCAAGGTCGCCAGCGTGATTCAGGAATACCTCAAGCGCTTTTCAACAGGCACTTACCTGGTCTGGTACCCGATCATTCCTCGCCCTGAGGCTCACGACCTGCCCAAACGCCTGCGCACCCTGTCCAACCAGGCCCAAAAGCCCTGGCTCAACGCCACACTGGCGATTGGGCGAGGTCCGGGCGACGAAGGCGGCCTGGTGGCCAGCGGCATGTTCGTCATCAACCCACCCTTCACGCTGAAAGACCAGATCCGCAAGGCTCTGGACATGGTGGGACCGGCTCTGGCGCGTGGGTCGGGCAAAAACTGGGCCGTGGAGTCCTCTTGAACGTCATGGCTTGGCCTGCATTGACGATCTTGGCCAGGCCTTTTTGATTCCAAAAATCAGGATCAGGGAAAAACCTGATCGCCGAGTCTTCAGATTAACCGACCGTACGGTCGGTTAATGGGTATACTGGCACCTGCGCCAAGATCATTCCATCCTGTTTGGCGCAGGAGACCCGCCATGTACACCCAATCATTCAGCGTCCCGGACGGTTCCGAAGACGTCAAGTCGGCCAACCTGAAGGCCGTGCCCAAAGCCCTGAGTGCGCAAGACGCTGCCCTGCAAGCGGCCTTTGACGCCCACATCGACGCCGATGGCCGCATTGAACCCCGCGAGTGGAAGCCCGAGGCCTACCGCAAGACCCTGGTGCGCCAAATCAGCCAGCACGCCCACAGCGAAATCGTGGGCATGCTGCCTGAGGCCAACTGGATCAGCCGAGCCCCCAGCCTCAAGCGCAAAACGATTTTGATCGCCAAGGTGCAAGACGAAGCCGGTCACGGCCTGTACCTCTACAGCGCCGCCGAGACCCTGGGCACCAGTCGCGACCAGATGCTGGACGGCCTGCACAGCGGCAAAGCCAAATACAGCTCCATCTTCAACTACCCCACGCTCAACTGGGCCGATGTCGGCGTGGTCGGCTGGCTGGTCGATGGCGCGGCCATCATGAACCAAGTGCCTTTGTGCCGCTGCTCTTATGGCCCCTATGCCCGCGCCATGGTGCGCGTATGCAAAGAAGAAAGCTTCCACCAGCGACAAGGCTACGAAGCACTGTTGGTGATGATGCAAGGCACAAGCGAGCAAAAAGCCATGGTGCAAGACGCCGTCAACCGTTGGTGGTGGAAGTGCCTGGCCATGTTTGGCCCACCCGATGCCGACAGCCCCAACAGCGCGCAAGGCATGCGCTGGGGCATCAAACGCATCAGCAACGACGATCTGCGCCAGAAGTTTGTGGACGCCACCGTGCCACAAGCCAAGGTGCTGGGCGTGACCCTGCCCGACCCGGACTTGAAGTGGAACGAGGCGCGTGGTCAACACGACTACGGCCAGATCGACTGGGACGAGTTTTGGGCCACGGTGAATGGCAACGGGCCTTGCAACAAAGAACGCCTGGGCGCCCGCGTCAAGGCTTGGAACGATGGCGCCTGGGTGCGCGAAGCGGCTCTGGCCCACGCCCGCAAACAACAAGCACGCCAAATGAAGGAGGCCGCATGAACGCCACTGCCAACACCGCCGCATTGAAAGAATGGCCCCTGTGGGAAGTTTTTGTTCGCTCCAAGCAAGGCCTTGAACACAAGCACTGCGGCAGCCTGCACGCATCCGATTCGAAACATGCCCTTCAAATGGCACGCGATGTGTACACCCGCCGCCAAGAAGGCGTGAGCATCTGGGTGGTGCCCTCGGCCAACATCTCGGCCAGCGAGCCCAACGACAAGCCCGAGTTCTTCGACCCGGCCAGCGACAAGGTGTACCGCCACCCGACCTTTTACCAAATCCCCGACGAGGTCGGCCACATGTGATTCATGTTTGGCGTTCAGCGATCAGCGTTGAGCGTCAAGCCCACGACTCGTCCAATATGAACACGCTCAACACCCAACACTCAAAGCCCAACGCGCCAGTCGACTACCTGCTGCACTTGGCCGACAACGCGCTCATCCTCGGTCAGCGCAATGCCGAATGGTGTGGCCACGGCCCCATCCTCGAAGAAGACATCGCGCTGTCCAACAACAGCCTGGACCTGATCGGCCAGGCCCGCATGCTTTACCAGCACGCGGCCTCGCTGCAAGGCGCCGGTGCCACCGAAGACACGCTGGCTTATTTCCGCGATGTGCCGGACTTCAAGAACTACACTTTGTGCGAATTGCCGCACACACCTTTGATGTCGGCCACAGCGCAGGGCGACCGCGATTTCGCCATGACCATGGCACGCAACTTTCTGTACAGCAGCCTGATGGTGCTGGTCTGGGACCAGTTGCAAAACTCCAAAGATACGCAATTGGCAGCGATTGCCGCCAAGTCGCTCAAGGAAGTGCGTTACCACTTGCGCCACTCGCGCGACTGGCTGGTGCGTCTGGGCGACGGCACTGACGAGTCCCACGCCAAAGCGCAATCGGCC
>NZ_JBILQU010000187.1:0-3291 GCF_044373035.1 Limnohabitans sp.
ACCCCCGCCACACAAACCCCGGTGAGTGCCGTGCCCAGTTTGGGCGAGCTCAAGAACGCCTTGATTGCCGCACAAGGCCAGATCGACCGCCAAGCCCAGACCCAGCGCGAATTGACCGAAACCCTGGCCGAGTTGGCCGAGCAAAACGCACGCTTGGTCAGCACCGTGGAAGTGCTGCGCCTGCGCACGCGGTTGCTGGTGTGGGGTGGGGCGGCTGTGTTGCTGTGGTTGGCGGTGCTCACTTGGTGGACTTGAGCCAAGAAGCCTGAACGGGCTTGTGGCCCATCATGCAACGGCGTCGGACTAGTCTTGCAGTCCCAGGCGCTGGGTACTGATCCCGTCGCCTGATATCAAACCACCATCGATCAGATATCAAAACGCCACCAAAACACCATCAACTGGCCGCCAACGCCACCTCAATGTCCTTGGCGATCTTCTCGGGCGAGTCTTGTGGCGCATAGCGCTTGATCACACGCCCATCACGCCCGACCAAAAATTTGGTGAAGTTCCACTTGATGCCTTTGCTGCCCAAAATGCCGGGGGCTTCGGCGGTGAGCCATTGGTACAGCGGGTGGGCGTCAGCGCCATTGACCTTGACCTTGCTCATCATCTGAAAGCTCACGCCGTAGTTCTTCTGGCAAAAGTTGGCAATTTGCGCGTCATCACCCGGGTCTTGGCTGGCGAATTGGTTACACGGAAAGCCCAGCACGGCCAGGCCTTGGTCGGCGTAGGTTTTGTGCAGCTTTTCCAGCCCGGTGAATTGGGGCGTGAAGCCGCATGCGCTGGCGGTGTTGACGATCAGCATCACTTGGCCCTTGTAGCGCGACAGGGGCACGGGTTGGTGGTCGATGCTTTGGGCTTCGAGGTCGTACAAGCTCATGGGGTTGGTTCCGTTGGGTGTGGACAGATGGACATCATGCCAGTGACGGACCCTGGCTGGGCAGGGCGGTTCAGTGGGCCTTGTGGCCAGGGCCGACGATGGACAGCAAAGCCGCCAGCAAGATCAGGGCCCCGCCGATCAGGGTGCGGCTGTCCCAGTTGGAGGCGCCCAGCAAGACCGACGACACGCTGGCAAACAGCACTTCGGACAGCATGACCAGCGCGGTGGTGTGGGCGGCCAGTCGGGCCGCGCCGTATTGCAGCGCCAGGTTGCCCAACAAGAACGAGATGCACAGCAAGGCCACCAGCGGCAGCCAGCTCCAAGCGGGGGCCGCGCCGATGGCCACCACGCCTGTGACCAAACCGGCGATGGCCGCCAGCGTGGCCATGACCGCGCCGCCACCAAACATGGCCAGGGTGCGCGACGCGCTGGGGCTGTCTTTGAGTTTGAGCAGCAAGGCGTTGGTGATGGCAAACGTCAGGCCCCCCATCAGCGCCAGCCCATCGGCCAGGCTTTCGGGCACAGGCCAGGGGGTCTCGGGGGTTTTGAGCACGATGAACAAACCGGCCAGCGCCAGCACCAAGCGCAGCAAGGCGATGGGGGTGGGCTTTTCACCCAGCAGCCACCAAGCCACCAGCACCGACCAGGCGGGCATCAAATAAAACAGCAGCACCACGCGCACCACGTCGCCCACCGTCACGGCCCAGTTGAAGCCCACATTGGTCAGGCCCGAGGCCAACAGCAAGAGCCACAGCCCGGGGTGGCCGCGCCAGCTTTGCAGTTGTCCGCTGCGCCACAGCCACAAGGCGATGGACACAAAGACAAAGGCGTAAACCAGTGCCGTGGCCCACAGCGGGTGCAGGCCCTGGGCTTCAAGTTGTTTGAAGGGCCACCAGCACACGCCCCAGACAAAGGCGTTGAACAGGAGCCCGGCGACCGCCAGGCTTTTGGGGGAGGTGTCGCCCATGCGTGGGCAGCTTAAGAGACGTCGCCAGAGGCTTTGGCGGCCGCAGTGGCTTGGCGCTTGCGCCACCAGCGCCAGCCCAACCAGACGATGCCAATGCCCAGCAGGGCAAAAATGCCGTGCTGGAACTGGCGCAGCACGCCAAACATCCAGTCCCAGTTTTGCGCGCCAAAGTAACCCAGGTAGACCCAAATCGGCACGCTGATCAGTGCAGCAAAGCCGTCCATGAAAAACCAGGTGGAAAAGCTGACGCGTCGGCTCATGCCCGCTGAGAAGAAGACCGGCGTGCGCAAACCGGGCAAAAAGCGGGCCACGAACATGACCCATTTGCCGTATTTCTGAAAGGCTTCTTGTGCACTGGCAAAGCGCTCGGGGGTCAGGATTTTGCGAAAACCGGGCAACCGCGCGATGCGCTCGCCGTACAGACGGCCCAGGGTGAACATCAGGCCGTCACCGACCATGACGCCCGCCATGCCCACGGCAAACATGGTGTGTACATCGGCGTGGCCAAGACCCGCGATGACACCGCCAGTGACCAGGGTCACATCTTCTGGCACGGGGACACCAAAGCCGCAGATCAACAGCATCACGAACACGGCCAAATAGCCGTATTCGGTGAAGATGGGCATCAAGAACTCAAAAACTTCCATGGATGACAAGATTCAGCCAGTGCCCGAACGGCTCAGGCAGATTGTGCGGGGTTAACAGGCAGCGGATCAGTGTAAATCATTTGTAAGCCCCTTCTTGGCAGGGGAAAGGCTGTGTTGACCCGATGGACAGACCCCATTTCAGGGCGTACGAAGCTGGCATACTGGAGGCGTACATTTCGCCTTGCGCCCCATGCCCCGCCCGATTCAAGCCACCATCCACACCGCGGCCTTGCGCCACAACCTGGCCTTGGCACGCCAAGCCGCGCCCGATGCCCAGGTGTGGGCGGTGGTCAAGGCCAATGCCTATGGGCACGGCATTGAGCGGGTGTTTGAAGGTCTGCGCAAAGCCGACGGCTTTGCCTTGCTGGACTTGAGTGAAGCCGAGCGTGTCAGGGCTTTGGGCTGGCGTGGCCCCATTTTGTTGCTCGAAGGCGCTTTTGAGGCGCGCGACCTGGAGTTGTGCTCGCGCCTGCACTTGTGGCACACGGTGCATTGCGACGAGCAAATCGACATGCTGGCGTTGCACAAGACGCACGAGCCGCACCGCGTGTTCCTCAAGATGAATTCGGGCATGAACCGGTTGGGCTTTGCACCGCAGCGATACCGCTCGGCCTGGACGCGGCTCAATGCCTTGCCGCAGGTGGACGAAATCTCGCTCATGACCCATTTCAGCGACGCCGACGGCCCCAAAGGCATTGCCGAGCAGATGGCCCGATTTGAAGAAGCCTCCCGGGACTTGCCTGGTGAGCGCAGTGTAAGCAACAGCGCCGCCACCTTGCGCCATGCGCAAGATGCCG
>NZ_JBILQU010000075.1:0-14355 GCF_044373035.1 Limnohabitans sp.
CCGGGGATCAAGCCCAGGCCCGGCGTGTGGCCTTCGTCGCTGTGGTCCAGCAGCATTTGCATGCCGACGCACACGCCAAACAGGGGTTTGCTGGCAGCAGCTTCAAGCACGGCATCGAGCAAGCCCGACTCGCGCAATTCGCGCATGCAGTCGGGCATGGCGCCCTGCCCTGGCAAGACCACGCGGTGCGCGTTGCGCACCACTTGCGGGTCTGAGGTCACGGTCACTTCGGCATGGTCCACGCTGGACGCCGCATGCATCACCGCCTGCGCCACACTGCGCAAGTTGCCCATGCCGTAATCAACGACGGCAACGCGGTTGACGCTCATGCTCAGAGACTTCCTTTGGTGGAGGGGATCACACCCACCGAGCGGGGGTCCAACTCGAGTGCCGCACGCACAGCGCGGGCAAAGGCTTTGAAGATGGTTTCGCACTGGTGGTGCGCATTGACACCCTTGAGGTTGTCGATGTGCAGCGTGCACAGGGCGTGGTTCACAAAGCCCTGGAAGAACTCGTACACCAGCTGCGTGTCGAGTGAGCCCAGCGAGCCGGAAGTGAAGTTCACGTCCATGTGCAGACCGGGGCGACCCGAAAAGTCCACCACCACGCGGCTCAAGGCTTCGTCGAGCGGCACATAGGCGTGGCCGTAGCGGCGGATGCCTTTTTTGTCGCCCATCGCTTGCGCAAAAGCTTGGCCCAAGGTGATGCCGATGTCTTCCACCGTGTGGTGGCCGTCGATGTGCAGGTCGCCTTCGCAGCTGATGTCCAGGTCGATCAAGCCGTGGCGCGCGATCTGATCCAGCATGTGGTCCAGAAAACCGATGCCGCTGGCCAGCTTGGCCTGGCCTGTGCCGTCCAGGTTGATGGCGACACGGATGTTCGTCTCGGCCGTCTTGCGGGTGACGTTTGCTGTGCGGTTCATAAGGAGACTTTCAGAGCAGCAAGGAGTTGGTCATTTTCTGCGGCGGTGCCCACCGTCAGGCGCAAGCAGTTGGCCAGCAATGGGTGCATTTTAGAAATGTTCTTGATCAGCACACCGTGGGCCTTCAGGCCGTCAAAGGTTTTGGCCGCATCGGGCACGCGGGCCAGAATCATGTTGGCTTCGCTGGGGAAAGGCTGCACGCCGGTCAAAGCCGTCAGTGCTTGCATCAAACGGGTGCGCTCTTGGCGCAGGTCTTGGGCTTGCGCGGCAAACACCTTGGCATGCTCCAGCGCAAACAAGGCGCACTCGGTGTTGAGCACGCTGATGTTGTAGGGCGGGCGCACTTTGTCGACCTCGGCCACCAAAGCCTTGGGGCCGATCATGTAGCCCAGACGCACACCGGCCAGGCCAAACTTGGACAACGTGCGCATGAGCAAGACATGCGAATGGCGCGCCATGCGGCCTGCGTAGCTGCGGCTGGCAAAAGGCTGATAAGCCTCGTCCATGACCACCAGGCCGCCTTGCGCGCCCTGGGCCAACACGATCTTTTCGATCGTGTCGTCGTTCCACAGGTTGCCGGTGGGGTTGTTGGGGTAAGCCAGGTAGACGATGGAAGGCTTGTGCTGGGCAATGGCGGCCAGCATGGCGACCTCGTCCAGCTCAAAGTCGGCCGTGAGCGGCACACCGTGGAAGGCCAGGCCTTGCAGCTGGGCGCTCATGGCGTACATCACAAAGCCAGGCAGCGGGGACAGGATGCTGGCTCCAGGCACGTCGCAAGCCATGGCCAGCAAAGAGATCAACTCGTCAGAGCCGTTGCCCAGCATGATGTCAAAGCCTTCGGGCATGCCTGCGTAACTTGCCAGCGCAAGGCGCAGCTCGTTCACACGCTCGCCAGGGTAACGGTTGAGTGCCAACGCGCCCAAACGCTCGCCCAAAGCCTTTTGCAAATCAGCAGGCAGTCTGTGCGGGTTCTCCATCGCGTCGAGCTTGACCATGCCTGCCGAATCCTGAATGGCATAGGCGTGCATGGACTGCACGTCCTGGCGGATGCGTTGCATGAGTTGGGGGCTGATGTGGCTCATTTCGGGTCTCGCATCGGGGGCACAGGGTTCAAACGGAGTTCAGCGGCGCGGGCGTGGGCTTGCAGGCCTTCGCCATAGGCCAGCTCGGCGGCAATGCGGCCCAGCGGCTGGGCACCGGCTTCGCTCACTTCGATCAGGCTGCTGCGTTTTTGGAAGTCGTACACGCCCAGCGGCGACGAAAAGCGCGCCGTGCCGCTGGTGGGCAACACGTGGTTGGGGCCGGCGCAATAGTCGCCCAGCGATTCGCTGGTGAACGCGCCCAAGAAGATGGCCCCCGCGTGGCGCAGCAGCGGCTCCCAGCGGTGCGGGTCGCGGCTCGACACCTCCAGGTGCTCGGGCGCGATGCGGTTGCTGATGGCGCAGGCTTCTTCCATGTTGCGCGTCAGGATCAAAGCGCCCCGGTCGTTGAGCGACTTGGCAATGATCTCGCGACGCGGCATGGAGGGCAGCAGGCGGTCAATGGCGGCCTGCACTTCGGCAATGTAGGCCGCATCAGGGCACAGCAAAATGCTTTGCGCCAACTCATCGTGTTCGGCCTGGCTGAACAGGTCCATCGCCACCCATTCGGCGGGTGTGGTGCCATCGGCCAAGACCAGAATTTCGCTGGGGCCCGCGATCATGTCGATGCCCACGGTGCCGAACACGCGCTTTTTGGCGCTGGCCACATAGGCGTTGCCGGGGCCGGTGATTTTGTCCACTTTGGGGATGGTGGCGGTGCCGTAGGCCAGCGCCGCCACGGCTTGCGCACCGCCCACGGTGAAGGCCCGCGTGACACCCGCCACGAAGGCGGCGGCCAACACGAGTTCATTGCGCTCACCCCGGCTGGAAGTGGCCGTCTCTCCAGAACCGCCCGTGGCCACGCTGCCGCGCACGGGCGTGGGCACAACCATGATGATGTCCTGCACACCCGCCACGTGAGCGGGAATCGCGTTCATCAGCACCGAAGAAGGGTAAGCGGCCTTGCCACCGGGCACGTAAATGCCCACGCGGTCCACCGGCGTGACTTTTTGGCCGAGCAGTGTGCCGTCTTCGTCGCGGTAGCTCCAGCTCTCGCCAGACGCTTTCTTTTGCGCTTCGTGGTACTTGCGCACACGGGTGGCGGCGGCTTGCAGGGCTTCGCGCTGCGCCGCAGGCAGGCTGTCCAATGCGGCCTTCAACTCGGCTTGAGTGATCTCCAGTGCCTTCACATCGGCGGCTTGCAGGCCGTCAAAGCGCTGGGTGTAATCCAGCACCGCCGCGTCGCCACGTCGCTGCACATCGGCCAGGATGTCGGCCACGCGCTGCTCGATGGCGGCGTCGGTGTCGGCAGACCAATGCAGGCGCGCCGCGAAGGCCGCTTCAAAACCGGCATCCGCCGTGTTCAGCTGCAAAGGTTTGGCCTGGAGTCCCATTTTCAGTTTTTCTTCACCGCGCCCGCAAAGGCGTCGATGATGGCGCGGATCGGTGCTTGCTTGAGTTTGAGCGCGGCCTGGTTCACCACCAAACGTGAACTGATGTCCATGATGCGTTCGACTTCCACCAGGTGGTTGGCCTTGAGCGTGTTGCCGGTGGACACCAAGTCAACGATGGCGTCGGCCAAGCCGGTGAGCGGGGCCAGTTCCATGCTGCCGTAGAGCTTGATCATGTCAACGTGCACACCCTTGGTCGCAAAAAAATCGCGGGCGATGGCTGTGTACTTGGTGGCGACTTTCAGGCGTGCCCCGGTGCGCACCAGCGCAGCGTAGTCGTCATCGGCGCGAACGGCCACGCTCATGCGGCATTTGGCAATGTTCAGGTCCAGCGGCTGGTACAGACCCTGGCCACCGTGTTCGATCAAGGTGTCCAGTCCGGTCACGCCCAGGTCGGCACCACCGTATTCCACATAAGTGGGCACGTCACTCGCGCGCACCAGCACCACACGCACGTTGGGCTGGTTGGTGGGCAGAATCAGTTTGCGGGATTTTTCGGGGTCTTCGAGCACCTCGATGCCAGCGGCTTTGAGCAGCGGCAGGGTTTCGTCAAAGATGCGTCCTTTGGACAGGGCCAGCGTGATCATTTGACCCTTTCGATGTCGGCACCCAGTGCGCGCAATTTGGCTTCCATGCGGTCGTAGCCCCGGTCCAGGTGATAGATGCGCTCGACGGTGGTTTCACCCTCAGCCACCAAGCCGGCAATGACCAGGCAGGCAGAGGCGCGCAAGTCGGTGGCCATCACGGTCGCGCCCGACAACTTTGGCACGCCCTCGATCACGGAGACCTTGCCGTCGATCTGGATGTGCGCGCCCAGGCGCACCAGCTCGTTGACGTGCATGAAGCGGTTTTCAAAAATCGTTTCGGTCACTTTGCTCGCGCCTTGCGAGATGCAGTTGAGCGCCATGAACTGGGCCTGCATGTCGGTCGGAAAACCCGGGTATTCGGTGGTGCGAAAGCTCTGGGCTTTCAAGCGGCCTTCGGATTTGACACGGATGAAGCCCTCACCGGCTTCGATGGTGGCCCCGGCATCTCGCAGTTTGTCGATGACGGCATCCAGGTGGTCTGCGCGGCCATGGCGCAGCACCACGTCACCGCCCGTGGCCGCCACGGCACACAGGAATGTGCCCGCCTCGATGCGGTCGGCCACCACTTGGTGCTGAGCGCCGTGCAAGCTCTGCACACCTTGAATGCGGATGCGGCGTGTGCCGTGGCCTTCGATCTTCGCACCCATTTTGATCAGCAACTCGGCCAGGTCGGGAATTTCAGGCTCTTGCGCGGCGTTTTCCAGCACCGTCTCGCCTTCGGCCAAGGCGGCGGCCATCATGAAGTTTTCGGTGCCCGTCACCGTCACCATGTCGGTGGTGATGTGCGCACCTTTGAGGCGCGTGCGGCCTGCAGGCAAGCTGGCCAGCATGTAGCCATGGTCCACGGTGATCACCGCGCCCATGGCCTGCAGGCCTTTGATGTGTTGGTCCACCGGACGCGAACCAATCGCGCAACCACCAGGCAAGGACACCTTGGCGTGGCCAAAGCGGGCCAGCAAAGGGCCCAGCGCCAGCACCGAGGCGCGCATGGTTTTCACCAATTCGTAGGGCGCTTGCGGGTTGTTCAAAGCCCCGGCGTCGAGCGTGACCCGGCCGTCTTCGTGGTGTTCGGCCGTCACGCCCATGTTGCGGATCAGCTTGAGCATGGTCGAGACGTCTTGCAGGCGCGGCACATTGGCCAGCGTGACGGGTTCGGCGCTCAGCAAAGCGGCGCACAGCTCGGGCAGGGCCGCGTTTTTGGCACCTGCCACATCGAGTTTGCCTTGCAGGCGCTTGCCGCCGCGAATGATCAGTTTGTCCATGGGTCAGGTCGGTGCGTTGCGGCCCGAAGGCCTTCGTTTCATTAGGTTTGCGCAGCCCATTCGGCGGGCGTGAAGGTTTTCATCGACAAGGCGTGCACCTCGTCGGTGTGCATTTTCTGGCCCAGCGTGGCGTACACCCGCTGGTGCCGCGCAATGGGGCGCATGCCGGCAAAGGCTTCGGACACCACCACGGCGCTCCAGTGGCGGCCATCGCCATCCACCGTCAGGTGGGTGCAGTCAAGACCTGCGGCAATGATGGCTTGAAGTTGATCAGCGTTCATGGGGGTTCAGCTCCGGATTTTGTAGCCGATGCGCAAAAGGTGAAGGGTCAAGGCACTGATGGCGGCCAGGGCCGTGCCCACCACCGCCAGACTGAGCCAAGGGGAGACATCGCTTTGGCCAAAAAAGCCGTAACGGAAACCGTCGATCATGTAGAAAAACGGGTTCAGGTGGCTGAGCTTTTGCCAAAACGGCGGCAGGGAGTGGATGGAGTAAAACACGCCCGACAAAAACGTCATGGGCATGATGATGAAGTTCTGGAAAGCGGCCATTTGGTCGAACTTTTCAGCCCACAGCCCCGCGATCACGCCCAATGCGCCCATCATGGCCGCGCCCATGCAGGCGAAGGCCAAAATCCACAACGGGTTGACGAAAGTGATGTTGACCATCCAGCCGGTGATCACAAACACACCCACGCCAACGGCCAAGCCCCGCACCACCGAGGAGCCCACATAGGCCAAAAACCAGCTGCGGTGCGACAGGGGCGTGAGCAGCAAAAACACCAAGCTGCCCATGATCTTGCTTTGCACCAGGCTCGACGAGCTGTTGGCAAACGCGTTTTGCAGCACGCCCATCATCATCAGGCCCGGCAGCAAAAACGAGGTGTAGGCCACGTTGTCATACACCTTGACATGGTCTTCGAGCACATGGCCAAAGATCAACATGTACAGCACAGACGTCAGCACCGGCGCACCCACGGTCTGGAAAGCAACTTTCCAAAAACGCAGCACTTCTTTGTACAGCAGGGTTTGCCAGCCGGTCATGCCAGGGCTCCGGTGGCGGTTTGTTTGCGGTTCATGACTTCCAGAAAAACGTCTTCCAGATCGGCCTGGCGGATCTCCACGTCTTCGACCACCAGCCCCGCTGTGCGCAGGGTGGCCAGGTGGTTTTCGATCTCGACCGCGTTGTGCACCGGCAACTGCACGATGCGTCCCGTGACGCGGGCCATGGCCGCGACAGCAGGCGGCAAGTCGCCATCCAGCTTGAAGCGCAGCACCTGGCTGGTCGCAGAACGGAGCAAATCTGAGGTGCGCTCTAGCGCTAACAACTGGCCGCGCTTGAGCATGGCGATGCGCCCGCACAAGGCTTCGGCTTCTTCCAGGTAATGTGTGGTCAGCAAGACGGTGTGGCCTTGCTTGTTGAGTTTGGCGATGAAGGCCCACAAGGTCTGTCGCAGCTCCACGTCGACCCCGGCGGTGGGCTCGTCGAGCACGATCACGCGGGGCTTGTGCACCAAGGCTTGCGCCACCAGCACGCGGCGTTTCATGCCGCCCGAGAGCTGGCGCATGTTGGCACCCGCCTTGTCGGCCAGGCCCAGGCTGTCCAGCAGCTCATCGATCCAGGCCTCGTTTTTCTTGACGCCAAAATACCCCGACTGGATGCGCAGCGATTCGCGCACGGTGAAAAAAGGGTCAAACACCAACTCTTGCGGCACCACGCCCAGCAGTCGGCGCGCGGCAGCGTAGTCGCTTTGCACGTCGTGGCCATGCACCAAAACACGGCCGGTGCTGGGGCGACTCAAGCCTGCCAAGGTGCTGATGAGGGTGGTTTTGCCCGCGCCATTGGGGCCGAGCAGGCCGAAGAATTCGCCCTCCTCCACGTCAAAGCTGACCTGGTCAAGCGCTTTGAACGCGGCTGCGCCCGCCTGTTTGGCTGAATAAATCTTGGAAACGGATTGGAATGAGAGCGCTGGCATGGGAGAGGTCTATTTTAAGTGCTGGCCCGCGGCCCCCGGGGCGCTGCCCTTGCAGAGGCCCCAAAAGACAAGGAAACCACGCCATCAAGCGGGCTGGAGCAGGTCCATCACCCCGTACAAACTGGCCAGTTCACGCAAGCGCGGCGTCATGCCCTGGACCTGCAAAGCGCTGCCCTTTTGCGTCAATGCCCTGCGCAAACCCAGCAGCAAGGCCAGCGCCGAGGAATCAAATTCAACCACCCCCGATGCATCCAGCACCACCGCAGGCGGCAGGCTAGGGGGCAATTGCGCCACCCACTTCGCCAGACACGCATCGGCCTGGTTGTGCAGCAAAGTGGCGGGCAGCTTCAGAGGGCTCATGTCTTGCAGGTTCAAGAGGCTTTGGAGTTGGATTTGTTGCGAGCTGCCAAACTGGCAATCAGCGCATCGATGCCACCGGCATTGATCTCTTTGGTGAACTGGTTGCGGTAGTTTTCGATCAGCCACACGCCCAGCACGTTCAGGTCAAAAATCATCCAGCCTGCGCCTTGACCCGGGGTTTTTTCGAGTCGGTAGTCCAACTGAATCGGGTCCGCCTTGCCACGCACCTCGGTGTTCACCACCAGGTTTTTGTCTTCCTGGCCAGCGCGCAGGGGCTTGACCACCACCACCTGGTCGGTGATCTGGCTCAGGGCACCCGAATAGGTGCGCACCAACAAAATCTTGAACTCTTCTTGCAGGCGTTTTTGTTGCTCAGGCGTGGCTTTGCGCCAAGCTGGGCCAGTGGCGAGAGCAGTCATGCGCCTGAAATTCACATGAGGCATCAGCTGCGTGTCGACCAGCTGCATGATTTTGCCGATGTCGCCGCTGCGCAGGGCCTTGTCGGCCTTGATGGCGTTCAGCGTTTCGTTGGTGATGCGCTGGATCAAGGCCTCGGGCGCTTCGTCGGCAGCCATGGACAGACCCGAAACGCCCAAAAGGCTTGCGGCACAGGCGGCCACAAGCACATGGCGGCGGTTCAGGAAAAGAGCGGTATCGGTTTTGAGCATGAAATAACTATACGGCCTGCGGCAAAAATGCGTGTGAACAACTGTAACGGGCTTATTTCGGGTCGGCCTCGCCATTCCCATAGTCGAAACTTGAGGGTGGGTTGCCGTCGTGTATGTCGTTACGGCGTTTTTGGAGGAAGCCGTCACGCACAAACGAGTAAGGGTCTAGCGATGCGGCCTTGACCACATCCACGGTTTGCAGCAGTCCTGAGCGGATGT
Organism: Limnohabitans sp.; assembly: GCF_044373035.1. Classification (GTDB taxonomy): domain Bacteria; phylum Pseudomonadota; class Gammaproteobacteria; order Burkholderiales; family Burkholderiaceae_C; genus Limnohabitans_A. Next base: position 8,524 of record NZ_JBILQU010000075.1, read on the forward strand.
CCAGAACGCGTGTCGCAGTCAAGGCATTGCGAGTGGCCTCATCTGAAAATTGACGCGAAACATCGCCCTGCATGTCCAGCGGCAAGGCTAAGGTGTCGCGCAGCGTGGATGGCCCCAGCAAAGGCAGCACCACATAGGGGCCAGGCTTGACACCCCAGTAACCCAAGGTCTGCCCGAAGTCTTCCTTGCGCTTTTCCAGGCGCATTTCGGTGGCCACATCCAGCAATCCGCCCAGACCGAAAAAAGTGTTCACGTGGAAGCGCATGAAAGTCTCCACCGTGGCCTGACCCTTGAGCTGCAGGGCGCTGTTGGCCATGGACCAGACATCCCCCAAGTTGCCCAAAAAGTTGCCCACGCCCGTGCGCACAAAGCTGGGCAGCACTTTCACATACAGCTGCGCTGCGGGCTTGATGGCCATGGTGTCCACCACGTCATTGAACTGGTAGACGCTGCGGTTCATCGACTCCCAAGGGTCACGCGCATCGGCTGTTTTCACGGTGGCGCAGCCTTGCAAGGCCACAAGGCTGACCAGCAGCGCCAGCGAGGCAAAGCGTTTCGTCCAGGCGATCATGGTTTTTTGCTTTCAGGGATGGATTTTTCAGCCTGGCTGAACAGGAACTGGCTGATCAGGTTTTCCAGGATGACGGCCGATTGGGTGGATCCGATGCGGTCTCCGGCGACCAGATTTTTCTCGTCAGCGCCAGGCGCGACATCAAGGTATTGCTCGCCCAGCAAACCGCTGGTGAGGATTTTCAGGGAGCTGTCTTGAGGAAAGGCGTGCTGGGTCTGCATGTCCAGCGTGACCTTGGCCTGGAAGGACTCACCGTCGAATTCGATTTTCTTGACGCGCCCGACCACCACCCCGGCGCTTTTGACCGCCGCGCCGGGCTTGAGCCCGCCGATGTTGTCGAACTTGGCCGTGACTTCGTAGTCTTGGCTGAAACTCCAGGTGAGCAAGTTGGCTGCCTTGAGCGCCAGAAACAGCACGGCCACAGCGCCCAACAAGACAAACAAACCCACCCAAATATCATTTTTTGAACGTTGCATGCCGTCCTCCTCAAATGCTGAACATCATCGCGGTCAGGATGAAATCCAGGCCCAACACCGACAAAGAAGAAACCACCACACTGCGTGTGGTGGCGCTGGCCACACCTTCGGGCGTGGGCTTGGCCACATAGCCCTGCAGCAAGGCAATAAAGGTCACGGCCACGCCGAACACCACGCTTTTGATGATGCCGTTGCCCACATCCTTGAACACGTCGACCCCGCCTTGCATCTGGCTCCAGAACGAACCGGCATCGACCCCGATGAGCAACACGCCCACCACGTAGCCACCCAAAATGCCCACCGCACTGAACACCGCCGCCAACAAGGGCATGGCGATGATGCCACCCCAAAAGCGGGGGGCCAAAATGCGCTGCACCGGGTCCACCGCCATCATTTCCAAAGCGGTGAGTTGCTCACCGGCCCGCATGAGACCAATCTCGGCCGTGAGCGAGGCACCGGCCCGACCCGCAAACAACAAGGCGGCCACCACGGGGCCCAACTCGCGCACCAGGCTCAGCGCCACCAAGAGGCCCAGCGCCTCGGCCGAGCCATAGCGCTGCAAGGTGTAATAGCCCTGCAAACCCAACACAAAACCCACAAACAGGCCCGACACGGTGATGATGGCCAGCGAGTAATTGCCCAGAAAATGCACTTGGTCGCGCACCAGGCCAAAGCGCTTGAGCGCTGCACCGGACATGCCCAGCAACTTGAAAAACAGCCGAGCGGCAAAACCCCAATCGGCCAGCATTTGGCGGGTGGATGCGCCCAAAGCGCCCAGCATGTCGGTGATCATGCCGACCTCCCGTCGTAGTCTTGCGCTGTCGAAGGTGCCGGGTAGTGGAAGGGCACCGGCCCATCGCTGAGCGCATGCACAAACTGGTAAATCAAGGGGTCGGTGCTGGCCCGCAGCTCGGCAGGCGTGCCCTGCGCGGCCACACCGCCGTGGGCCAGGATGACCACATGGTCGGCGATCTCAAAAGTCTCGGTCACGTCGTGCGACACCACGATGCTGGTGATGCCCAGGCTGTCGTTCAAGCGGCGAATCAGGCGCGCCGCCGTGCCCAGCGAAATCGGGTCCAGACCGGCAAAGGGCTCGTCGTACATGATCAGGTCGGGGTCGAGCGCGATGGCGCGGGCCAAGGCCACTCTGCGGCTCATGCCGCCAGAAATTTCAGAGGGCCGCAGGTCTCGCGCACCGCGCAAGCCCACCGCATCGAGCTTCATCAGCACGATGTCGCGGATCAGGTCTTCCGACAAACGGGTGTGTTCGCGCAAGGGAAAAGCCACGTTGTCGAACACGCTCATGTCGGTGAACAAAGCCCCAAACTGAAACAGCATGCCCATGCGGCGGCGCGCGGTATAAAGCTCGGCTTGTCGCATGGACGTGATGTCATGGCCGTCAAACAGCAATTGGCCTGCGCTGGCACGGATCTGGCCACCGATCAAGCGCAAGACCGTGGTCTTGCCGCCCCCCGACACCCCCATCAGGGCCGTGACTTGGCCACGCGGCACATTGAAGCTGAGGTTCTTCAAAATGACACGGTCGCCGTACCCAAACGTCAGGTCGTGCAATTCAACAAGTGGCTGTGAGGTGGACGAGGTCTGCATGAAAAAAACAAGAGCCGGATTGTCCGGCTCTTGTGATGGTAATGACTGCGTAATGGTTCGGTGTCATCAAGGGCAAATCAGGGATTTTACCTAGAACCCCGAAGGTCACCGGGGCAATTCACTCGCCCCCATCAGGAACTCGTCCACTGAGCGTGCGGCCTGGCGTCCTTCGCGGATGGCCCAGACCACCAGCGACTGACCACGGCGCATGTCGCCAGCGGCAAACACCTTGGGCACGTTGGTGGCGTAACCGCCTGTGAAGTCGGTGCTGGCTTTGGCGTTGCCACGGGCGTCCTTGTCGATGCCAAAGGCGTCGAGCACGGTGGCCACCGGGTTGGTGAAACCCATGGCCAGCAAAACCATGTCGGCTTTGTATTCTTTCTCGGTGCCAGGCACTTCGACCATCTTGCCGTCCTTGAATTCGACATGCACCGTGGTCAATCCGGTGACTTTGCCTTTTTCACCGATGAACGCCTTGGTGGAAATGGCAAATTCACGTTGCAACAGGCCTTTTTCGGCGCTCTCGTCGTGGCTGGAGCTGGTGCGCAGCTTCATGGGCCAATAAGGCCAGACCAGCGCCTTGTTTTCTTTTTCGGGGGGCTCAGGCATCACCTCGAATTGGGTCACGCTGACCGCGCCGTGGCGCGTGCTGGTGCCCACGCAGTCGCTGCCGGTGTCGCCACCACCGATCACGATGACGTTTTTAGCGTCGGCACGCAACTGGCCCTTGACCTTGTCGCCCGCATTGACCTTGTTTTGCTGGGGCAAGAATTCCATCGCGAAATGGATGCCTTCGAGGTCGCGGCCGGGCACAGGCAGGTCACGGGACTGCTCGGAGCCCCCTGTGAGCAACACAGCGTCGAAGTCCTTTTTGAGTTGCTCGGCGCTGATGGTTTCCTTGGCCCAGTTGGTGACCTTGGAATCTTTGGGCCACTCGCCGACCAGCACGCTGGTGCGGATCTTCACGCCTTCGGCTTGAAGCTGCTGCACTCGGCGGTCGATGTGCGTCTTTTCCATTTTGAAATCAGGAATGCCATAGCGCAGCAAGCCGCCCACGCGGTCGTTCTTCTCGAACAAGGTCACGTCGTGGCCCGCACGCGCGAGCTGTTGCGCTGCGGCCAGACCGGCAGGGCCTGCACCGATGATGGCCACGGTTTTGCCGGTCTTGACTTTGGCAGGACGGGGCGTGACCCAGCCTTCGGCCCAGGCGCGGTCGATGATGGCGTGCTCAATCGACTTGATGCCCACGGCATCGTCGTTGAAGTTGACCACGCAAGCCGCTTCGCAGGGCGCGGGGCAGATGCGGCCGGTGAACTCGGGGAAGTTGTTGGTGCTGTGCAGCACCTCGATCGCGTTCTTCCAGTCGCCTTCAAACACCAGGTTGTTGAAGTCCGGAATGATGTTGTTGACCGGGCAGCCGTTGTTGCAAAACGGTGTGCCGCAGTCCATGCAGCGCGCCGCTTGGGTTTTGGATTGCTCTTCGGTCAAACCGATCACGAATTCGCCGTAATTTTTGAGGCGCTCGGAGACCGGCTTGTAGCCTTCTTCGATGCGCTCAAATTCCATGAAGCCAGTGATTTTTCCCATGATGCTATTCCTTCACTCTTGACGTTCGGCTCAGGCGGCCACGGGCTGGGCGGCCTGGGCCGCGTTCGCCGCTTTGCGTGCATTGATCTCGCCCAAGGCGCGCTTGTATTCGTTCGGGAAGACCTTGACAAACTTGGCGCGGGCCGTGGCCCAGTTGTCCAGCAATTCGCGCGCACGCTGGCTGCCGGTCCACTTGTGGTGGTCTTCCAGCAGTTTCCTCAGTTGCGCTTCGTCGGCCTGGTCGCGGTGCCAGACCTTGCGGTCCACTTGCGCTTCTTGATCGGCCGCAGACAGCACTTTTTCCATGCTGACCATGGCGGTGTTGCAGCGAGAGGCGAATTCGCCGTCTTCGTCGTACACATAAGCGATACCACCGCTCATGCCCGCGCCGAAGTTGCGGCCGGTTTTGCCCAAGACAGCCACCGTACCGCCGGTCATGTATTCGCAGCCATGGTCGCCTGTGCCTTCGACCACCGCAGTGGCACCCGACAGGCGCACCGCGAAACGCTCGCCGGCCACGCCCGCAAAGAAGGCTTCACCCGTGGTGGCGCCGTACATGACGGTGTTGCCCACGATGATGTTTTGCGAGGCCACGCCACGGAACTCCAGGCTGGGGCGCACCACGACACGGCCGCCCGACAAACCTTTGCCGGTGTAGTCGTTGGCCTCACCAATCAGGTACAGCGTGATGCCTTTGGCCAGGAACGCACCAAACGACTGACCGCCTGTGCCTTCCAGTTGAATGCGCAAGGTGTCGTCGGGCAAACCTTCGGGGTGCACCTTGGTCACCGCACCGGACAACATGGCACCGACCGAACGGTTCACGTTGCGGGCGACTTCCATGAACTGCACTTTTTCGCCCTTGTCGATGGCGGCGCGGCTCTTGGCGATCAGCACGTTGTCCAGGGCTTTTTCCAACCCGTGGTCTTGGGTGTCCACATGGCGCACAGCCACGGTGGAGGACACTTGCGGCACGGCCAACAAACGGCCAAAGTCCAGGCCCTTGGCTTTCCAGTGCTCCACACCGCTCTTCATGTCGAGCAGGTCGGCACGGCCCACCAGGTCGTCGAACTTGTTGATGCCCAACTGGGCCATGATCTGGCGCACTTCTTCGGCGATGAAAAAGAAATAGTTCACGACGTGCTCGGGCTTGCCGGTGAACTTGGCGCGCAAGGTGGGGTCTTGCGTGGCCACACCCACAGGGCAGGTGTTCAGGTGGCACTTGCGCATCATGATGCAGCCCTCGACCACCAGCGGTGCGGTGGCAAAGCCGAATTCGTCCGCGCCCAACAACGCGCCAATGGCGACATCGCGGCCGGTCTTCATCTGGCCATCGGCCTGCACGCGGATGCGGCCTCGCAAGCCGTTGAGCACCAGGGTTTGCTGGGTTTCGGCCAAGCCGATTTCCCAAGGCGAGCCGGCGTGCTTGACGGACGACCAAGGCGATGCGCCCGTGCCGCCGTCGTGACCGGCGATCACCACATGGTCGGCCTTGCACTTGGCCACACCGGCAGCGATGGTGCCGACGCCGATTTCGGACACGAGCTTGACGCTGATGTCGCTGTGCGGGGCCACGTTCTTCAGGTCGTG
>NZ_JBILQU010000188.1:0-3242 GCF_044373035.1 Limnohabitans sp.
CTGGTGACCCGGTCCTGGCCGCAGCCGACGGGCAAGTGGTCTATGCCGGTGCGGGATTGCGCGGCTATGGCAACCTGATCATCCTCAAGCACAACAACACCTTTTTGACTGCCTACGCGCACAACCAAGCCCTGCTGGTCAAAGAGGACCAAAAAGTGCGCAAGGGCCAGAAAATTGCAGAAATGGGCAAGACCGATGCCGACCGCGTGAAGCTGCATTTCGAAATTCGCCGTCAAGGCAAACCGGTGGACCCGGCCAAATACTTGCCTGCGCGGTGAAATGCAGAGTCGGCGGTCATCCCAACGGGACCGCACATGACTTGACCCCGCAAGAAACTCACTGGCAGGAATACCTGCAAGCCAGGCCCTGAAGTTTCTCTGTGAAGCTGTGCGTTGGGTCCTCAAGGCAGGCCTCACATCCTGAGACAATCGGGGCATGAGCGATACAGACATTTCCCTTTCCCAAGCCCACGCCGACGAACTTAGCCACTCCAGCGCCGACCTGCCCGAGGGCTGGCTGCGTGTCGGCTCCCTGGACATGGATGCACAAGGCATCGCCCGCCGACCTGACGGCAAAGTTGTGTTCATCGAAGGCGCTTTGCCTTTCGAGCTGGTGTCGGTCAACGTGCACCGCAAAAAGAACAACTGGGAGCAGGGCACTGTCACCCAAATTCACCACGAGTCGTCGCAACGCGTGCGGCCAGGCTGCCCAAATTTTGGCCTGCATGCCGGCGCCTGCGGCGGGTGCAAGATGCAGCACCTGGAGGCTTCCGCCCAAGTGGCCATCAAGCAAAGGGTGCTGGAGGACAACCTCTGGCACTTGTGCAAAGTCAAAGCCGAAACCATGCTGCGCCCCATCGAGGGGCCGACCTGGGGTTACCGCTACCGCGCCCGGCTGTCGGTGCGCTATGTGATCAAAAAGGGACAAGTGCTCATTGGTTTTCACGAGCGCAAAAGCCGTTACGTCGCCGACATGAAAGTTTGTCCGGTCTTGCCGCCCCATGTCAGTCGCATGCTGCTGCCTTTGCGTGCGCTGATTGGCCAGATGGACGCCCGTGAGACTTTGCCCCAGCTGGAGCTGGCCTGTGGCGACGAAGTCACGGCCTTGGTGCTGCGGCACATGGAACCCCTGAGCGAAGGCGATAAAGCCTTGCTGCGCGCCTTTGCGGCCGAACACCAGGTGCAGTGGTGGCTGCAACCCAAGGGGCCCGACACAGTGCATTTGCTGGACGAAGGCGGGGCTCAGCTGAGTTATGGCCTGCCCGACTTTGGCATCACCATGCCCTTCAGGCCCACCGACTTCACCCAGGTCAACCCCTTCATCAACCGCGTGCTGGTGGCCCGTGCGCTGCGCTTGTTGCAAGCGCAAAAGACCGAGCGGGTGATCGACTGGTTTTGCGGTTTGGGCAACTTCACCTTGCCCATCGCAACGCAAGCGGCCGAGGTGCTGGGCATCGAAGGGGCAGAGACACTGGTCGCGCGTTCACGCGACAACTACGCACGCAACCAGGCCGCTCGGCCCGAGGGCCAGACCTTGGCCCCCACGCAATTTGTGGCGCGCAATTTGTTCGAGATGACGCCCGAGATGCTGGTGGCCGATGGCACCGCCGACAAATGGCTGGTGGACCCACCCCGCGAGGGTGCCTTTGCCCTGAGCAAGGCACTGGCCGAACTGCACGAAAAGCAGGATTTACGTCAAGGATGGAAACCCCCGCAGCGCATTGTCTATGTGAGCTGCAACCCCGCCACGCTGGCCCGGGATGCCGGCATTTTGGTTCACCGTGCGGGTTACCGCTGTGTGGCCGCAGGGGTCATCAACATGTTTGCGCACACGGCGCATGTGGAGAGCATGGCGGTGTTCGAGTTGGCCTGAAGATACTCAATTGGAAGCGGGCCATTGGCCCCGCACGGACAAAAAAGGCTCCCGAGGGAGCCTTTTTGAGGTGTGTGCAACGCAGATCAGTCGCGTTCGCCGCCCATGATGCCCAGCAAGGCCAACAGGCTTTGGAAGATGTTGAACACGCTCAGGTACAGGGCCAAGGTGGCGCTGATGTAGTTGGTCTCGCCACCGTCCAGGATGCGCTTGATGTCGTACAGCAAGAAGGCGCTGAAGATGCCGATGGCCAAGGTTGAAATCACCATCATGCCGGCTGTGGAGCCCACAAACACGTTGATGATGCCGCCCACCATCAGGACCATGGCCCCAACGAACAGCCATTTGCCCATGCCCGACAGATCACGCTTGATGACGCTGGCCAGGCTGGCCATGACAAAGAACACGCCGGCGGTGCCCGCAAAAGCGGTCATCACCAAGTCTGAGCCGTTCTTGAAGCCCAGCACCATGGCGATCATGCGCGAGAGCATCAAGCCCATGAAGAAGGTGAAGGCCAGCAAAACAGGCACGCCAGCAGCCGAGTTTTTGGTTTTCTCGATGGCGTACATGAAACCGAATGCGCCACCCAGGAAAACGATCAGGCCCATAAAGCCTGTCAGGGATTGGGTGATGCCTGTGCTCACGCCGACCCATGCGCCCAGCACGGTAGGCAGCATGCTCAGGGCGAGCAACCAATAGGTGTTGCGCAGAACGCGGTTGCGTGCGGCCAGGTCCACATGGCCCCACTCGGCGGAATTGAGAGTGCGTAAGTCGCTCATGGTTTATCTCCTTAACTCGCCTTGGATCAAGGCTGACCATTATTCTAAATGCCCCGCTCTGCAAGGTCGATGGGTTTAGGGATTTCCGTCAGGCCATGGGGTTATCCGGGTGATTCAGTTTTGCTGTGGGGTGTGTAATAGACGGGTCAACGCCCGTGTATGCTCAGCGTTTTAACCCCCTGCCTTTTGAACACCATGAAAACACAAGCCACTTTGGAACTGTCCGATGTGAAAGCCATCGCCGCTGCGGCCGAAGCCGAAGCCCTGAAAAACAACTGGGCGGTCAGCATTGCCATCGTCGACGGTGGCGGGCATTTGTTGCATTTCGCCCGTTTGGACGGCGCGCCACCGATTTCATCCCACATCGCACCCGCCAAAGCCCACACGGCCGCCCTGGGTCGCCGTGAATCCAAAGTCTACGAAGACGTCATCAACGGTGGCCGCATGTCCTTCCTGTCGGCCCCGAGCATTCAGGGCATGCTCGAAGGCGGCGTGCCAATCATGAAGGACGGCTTTTGCTTGGGCGCAGTGGGTGTCAGCGGCGTCAAGTCGACCGAAGACGCACAAATCGCCAAAGCGGGTATTGCGGCC
>NZ_JBILQU010000189.1:0-3206 GCF_044373035.1 Limnohabitans sp.
CTTGACCGCATGCTGCAACGTCCAGATTTGCGAGTGCATGACATCCGACACTGGGTCGCAGTCCAGCCTTCCAAGTCGGATTGGGCTCACAGATCCCCGGCCAAACGCTTGATCTGACGCCATTGCGGCGGTGCATCCGAATGCTCAGGTCTTCTCGACTTTCGATTGAGGCTGAGCTTGCAGCTGTGATCTCGCCGTTGCCGGTAAGCTCAAAGCCAACATTGCGCCCAGCAGGTTCACGCCAGCTGCAATGCGCATGGCTTGGTCATAGCCCTGGGTCTGGTCGTACAGCCAGCCCGCCAGCACCGGCAGACTGATGGCCGCGATGCACCAGGCAATGTACAACTGCCCGGCCACCCGGCCAAAGGCATTGGGGTGCCAGTAGCGCGCAATGGCCCCAGCCGTCAGACCCGAAATGAAGCCATAGCCGCAGCCGATCAGCGTCATGGCCAGGACCGCCATGCCCGGCCCCGGCCAAGTCAATAGCAGGCACGAGCCACTGAGGGCAATCAGGTGGGCCATGCAGGCCACACGAGGCACCGCGAAACGATCAATGAGCCAGCCTCCACCAATGCGTGCAGCAGCAATCGCACCGGTGATGAAAGTGGTGCCCCCCAGCGCAAACAGGCTTTTTGCACCATAGGCTTCCAAAATACCAGCGGCCTGGCTCATCACCATCAGACCCGCCGAAGCTGCGAGAAAGAAAACAGTAAATAGCCGGGCAAACAAGCCCCAGTGGCGTGCCTGGTTGTCGGCTGCACTCGCGCCAGGATCTTGCATGCGAACCCGGCCACGACGCCAGAGCATTGCAGCGATGGCGCAGCAAGTCAGCACCGTGAGGGCAAGACCCATCAGGGTTGCGCGCAGACCGAACGCCTCGATGGTCCAGCCAAAGACCGGTGCGCCCAGCATGGCACCCATGGGATACAGGCTCACCACATAGCCGTTGGCCAGTCCGCTCATCGGGCTGATGGTCTGATTCAGACCCTGCTGCATCATGACAAAAACCACCCCACCGCCCAGTCCGAACAGAACGCCGTAGCCCAGCAGCAAATGCTCGATACCCTGTGCAGCGGCACAGATCAGCAGACCACAGGCGCTCAGTGCGCCGCAAACGAGCAGCAGGGGCACGGGTGCGAAGCGACGGTAAAGGGCGGGTCCGATGAGCATGCCGATTGTGAGAAAGATCGAGGCCATGGAAAACACGATCGCCATCTCGGCCCGACCAATACCGAGCAGAGCCTCCATCGGCTTGAGGAAGACCGAAAACGCATAGACGGTGCCGAACGGCAGATTCACCACGGTGGCCGCAGCCAGGACAAGTGCCCCTTGGCTGATGCCTCGTGAGGTGGGTGAATCGCTCATCGCTGCCCCGCGAGACCGCCCCGATCACGACAAGCGAGACTCAGCCGATGTGACAAAACAGGATGGGGCATGCGTCGCGTTTTCATTTTTCAAGTCAGAGCGCCAGTTTATCCGACTCAATTGCGGTTGGCCGATGTGCATGGTGAACGGGGGGGCGATGCTTCGTCAAACAAGACGGGTGAGTGCTGAGCCATGATGATTGGGGCACCACCCGCTTGAATTGCTGGAGAATTCGCAACAGAATGAGCTGAAAAAAATGGTTACCACAAGCGTGACCAGAGCTTGGGGCGTGAGGTCGACTAAATAACCGATGATTGGAAGATGGAGGAACACCATGCAAGCCCATGAAACCTTTGAAACCCTGTTGCCGCTGCGTGAAGACCTGGCGCTCGCCTTGCGTGCTGCCGCCGCTCAGGGACTGAGCGAGGGCGTGTGCAACCACTTCAGTGTGGCGGTGCCTGGCCGGGACGACTGGTTTTTGCTCAACCCGCGTGGCCTGCATTGGAGTGAGGTGCAAGGGCCTGACATCGTCATGTGCAACGCGGCGGGCGAGCAACTGGCGGGCCGTCACCCGGTGGAGCCCACGGCCATGTTCATTCATGCTGCGGTGCACCGCATAGCGCGCAAGTCGGTTGTGCTGCATACCCACATGCCGCACGCCACGGCCCTCACCCTGACGGCGGCACGGGCCCTGGACACCCGTTTGTCCCAAACCGCCATGCGATTTCATGGCCGCGTGGCGGTGGACGCCCACTACAACGGACTGGCCCTGGACATGACCGAGGGTGAGCGCATCGCGAATGCCATGAATGGGTCAGATGTGGTGTTCTTGGGCAACCACGGTGTCATCGTGTGCGGTGAACGGGTTGACTACGCCTATGACGACCTTTACTACCTGGAGCGCGCTTGCCAAGCGCAGGTGCTGGCGGCCTCGACCGGTGTGGCGCTGAAACCTGTGGACGCCGAGCTCGCTCAGCGTGTGGCAGATCAGACCAACGGGGAGCGGCTTCAGTCGGAGCTGTTTTTCTCCAGCCTGCGGAGAATGATGAGTTAACGCATGGGCCGGTTTTCACGACTTTTTAAATCTGCGCCTAGATAGCTTTTGGTGATGAAGAGAAAAGTCGAATTGACATCAGCTTGCATCATCAACAACGCGCTAAAGGCCAGGGGATGACAATCTCGCGCTGACCAATTTATGACATGTGACGAACTGAATCGCACCAGTTTTTACGGTAGAGCATTGTTACGCGTTGAAATCACTGTCTTCTACACACTCAAGTTGCTCAAATAAGTTCTGCCTGGCTTCAACCCCTGTCAACAACGTGACAAACAATGTGGCGCAAAGGCCAACAGGCCTTGAGGCGAGGGTTTGGGCGATTTTCATTAGATGCATAATAAATATTGCTCAGTTGAATTTTCTATCTCATAAGGGCTGACTCATGACTTGGTCTATCCTGGCCCGTGACGAACATGGCCACTTCGGTGTCGCCATTGCGAGTCGGTTTTTTGCCGTTGGGGCGCTGTGCGTTCACAGCAGACGTGGGGTAGGCGCTTTGTCCACCCAGGCACTGATGAACCCGCTGTACGGCCCCGCTGGCATCGAAGCACTGGGAAGTGGTTACAGCGCAGCAGACACGCTGAGCACGTTGCTTGCGGCGGACGAAGGCCGCGACCAGCGCCAAGCCCTGATGGCCAGTCCAAATTCCCCCACCCATGGCCACCCCAAATTCCCCCAGGCAGCGCCTTCAGATTATGACCCGTCAGCTTGGATGGCCAAGCGTGCTGCCGCCTCCTTGAGCCTGTAGCTCTTGCCCTCAAACTCCAGCATCACGCAGCGGTGC
>NZ_JBILQU010000190.1:0-3199 GCF_044373035.1 Limnohabitans sp.
GCTCGCGAATGCTTTCGATACAGCAGCCGCTGCCCACAAGTTCTGATTCATCAGGTGAACCACATATGAGCAAACTCGTCCAAGGCTACGAAGTCGTGATCGGCTTCGAAACACACGCCCAACTCTCTACGAAAAGCAAAATTTTCAGCCGCGCCTCGGTGGCGTTTGGTGCCGAGCCCAACACGCAAGCCTGCGCGGTGGACATGGCCCTGCCCGGCACACTGCCGGTGATGAACATCGGCGCGGTTGAACGCGCCATCGAGTTCGGCCTGGCCATCAACGCCCACATCGCCGAGCGCAGCATTTTTGCGCGCAAAAACTACTTCTACCCCGACCTGCCCAAGGGCTACCAGATCAGCCAATTCGAGATCCCGGTGGTGCAAGGCGGCGAGGTGTCGTTCTTTTTGGAAGTGGGCAAAGAGACCGTGCGCAAAACCGTGCGCCTGGAGCGCGCTCACCTCGAAGAAGACGCGGGCAAATCGCTGCACGAGGATTTCATTGGGCAAAGCGGCATTGACCTGAACCGCGCTGGAACACCGCTGCTGGAGATCGTGACTCAGCCCGACATGCGCAGCAGCGAAGAGGCTGTGGCCTACGCCAAAGAACTGCACAAGATCGTGACCTGGATCGGCATTTGCGACGGCAACATGCAAGAGGGCAGTTTCCGGTGTGATGCCAACGTGTCGGTGCGCAAACCCGGCCAACCCTTGGGCACCCGCCGCGAAATCAAGAACCTGAACAGCTTCAAGTTCATGCAGCAGGCCATCGATTACGAAGTGCGCTGGCAGATCGACCAGATCGAAGATGGCATCGCCATCCAGCAAGCCACCGTGCTGTTCGACCCGGACACGGGCGAGACCCGCGCCATGCGCACCAAAGAAGACGCTGCCGATTACCGTTACTTCCCCGACCCGGACCTGCCACCGCTGGTGATTGGCCGCGACTGGGTGGAGCGTGTGAAGAGCGAAATGGCCGAGCTGCCCCGCGTGATGGCCGAGCGATTCGTCAACGACTACGCCTTGCCCGAATACGACGCCACGCAGCTGACCCAAAGCAAAGCCGTCGCAGCCTACTTTGAAGCCACAGCCAAAGCCTGCGGCCAAGCCAAACTGTCCAGCAACTGGATCATGGGCGAAGTCTCACGCCGCTTGAACGCCAGCGAGCTGAGCATCGAGCAATCGCCCGTGAGCGCTGCGCAACTGGCCGCCTTGATCAGCCGCATCAGCGACAACACCATCAGCAACAACGCGGCGCGTCAGGTGTTTGATGCATTGTGGAGCTCAACATCTAACGATGTAACAGTAGCCATTACAGGAGTTGGAGCAGTCGGCTCAGTCGGCACAGTTGGCGCATTTGGTGACATCGATGCGATCATTGAAGCCAAAGGCCTCAAGCAGATGAACGACACCGGCGAGCTGGAAAAGATCATCGACGAGGTGCTGACCGCTAACCCCAAAAACGTGGAAGAGTTCAAGGCCGGCAACACCAAGGCCCTGAACGGCTTGGTCGGCCCGATCATGAAGGCTAGCAAGGGCAAGGCCAATCCGGGGCAGGTGAATGCTTTGTTGATGAAGAAACTGGGGTGAGATCGCTTAATCTGTCAATGAGTCAACCCATGCAATCTTCATCTGAGCATTATCGAAAAGCGTTGGCTGAACGCTCTTCTTATGTTGAGAACGTCTTGATTCACTTGCTGGTTGGCGCATTGGCATCTGAACTTTGGAGACGTGATCCATCAACCCCATTGAGCATCTTCAACTCTGAAGTTGACGATTCGGGTTTTGATCTCGTTTTAGCGTGCCGCCAAAAACTTCGTTATTTGCAAATCAAACAAGTCCACTTGGAGGGCCGTGCTTCAAAATTCTCAATTCGCCAAGATTTCAGTTTGATGAATGGCAGTTGCGCCGTGGTGATTGTTCACACCGAAGATTCGCTGTCTATCGATCATTTTCTTTTTTATGGCGGTGAAATAGATGAAGCCATGCCGTCAATTGACGGCAACAAACCATCCATAGTTCCTGGAAGAAGAGACGCCAATGGGAATCGGAAGATCCGAGGGCACTATCGCGATATCAAGCGATCGCAATTCAAGAAAATGTCCACCGCTTCTGAATTGCTTGATGCACTCTTTGGTTAATTTTCACGCCACCATCAACCGATACCTCGTCCCCCGCCCCGTCCCCGTCTGCACCAACACCCCCATCTCGCACAGCGCCGTGAGTTCGCGGTAAGCCGTGGCGCGTGAAACGCGGCACAGGTTCACGTATTTCTCGGTGCTGATGCCGTTGACAAAACCGTCTGGCCCCACGTCATACAACTTGTTGATCGCCTTGGTTTGTGTGGGTGTGAGTTGCGGGTGTTGCTCACGCAGCTCGGCCCAGAAGCGAGTTTTGCGCAGGGCCGTTTGCATGTGGTCCCATGTCGCATCGGCGGCTTTGTGCACGCAGCCCACAAACCATTGCACCCAGGGCGTCACGTCCATGTTGCCCTGGCCGGTGGCCGCTTGCAATTGGGCGTAATAGCCAGCTCTGTCGAGCCACATTTGTTGCGACAAGCTCCACAGGCGTTTGTCGGTTTTGAGGTCTTGCGCCAGCGCCATCTCGACCAAGGCCCGTCCCACTCGGCCATTGCCGTCTTCAAACGGGTGAATGGCTTCAAGCCACAGGTGCGCCAACGCCGCACGCACCAAGCCGTCGCTCTCGTTTTGGTTGTTGTTGAACCAATCGATCAGCCGTGTCATCTGCGCCTGCACATCTGCCGAGTCGGGCGCTTGGTAGTGGACGATGTCTGGCTTACCCAAGCGGGGCGTGACGATCTGCATAGGTTCGGCATGGTCGCGGTAGGCACCTGTGCGGATCTTTTGAATACCGCTGCGCCCATTGGGAAACAAGGCGGCTTGCCAGCCGTGCAAGGTGTCGTGCGTCAAAGGCTGGTGGCTTTGTTCGATGGCCGCTTGCAGCACATCGAGCGTGGCTTCGGTGCGCGCATCGCGCTCCATCGCTTTGGCATCTTGAAGGCCCAAGCGCCGGGCGGCTGATGCTCGCACCGAGTTGATTTGCAAAATTTCGCCCTCAATCTGGGCGGTGGCGATGGCCTCGTCGGCCCAGCCTTGCAGTTGCAAGTCGCCCAAGTCCATCAGTTGCAAATGGCTGGCCAAGCCCATGGCCCGCCCTTGCGCGTAGCGCGCAGCCGTCAGCGC
>NZ_JBILQU010000191.1:0-3156 GCF_044373035.1 Limnohabitans sp.
GCAACCACAACGGAGAAGCCCCATGTCTACCTTGACCATTCGCAACATCGAGACCGAGATCAAGGACAAGCTGCGCTTGGTCGCAGCGGCAAACGGCCGGTCCATGGAGGAAGAGGTGCGCACCATCTTGCGCAGCGTGTTGTCGCAGCCTGCTGCGGCCACGGGTTTGGGCAGCCGTTTAAACGCTCGGTTTGCGTCAATAGGCGGCGCGGACTTGCCACAGCCAGAACGCACCGAGCCTGCCCGTGCGGCGGACCTTGGTAACACCGCTTCAGGGGCTGGGCTGTGATCGTGCTGGACACCAACGTGGTGTCTGAGCTGATGCGGCCGGTGCCCAACCCGGCGGTGCTGGCCTGGGTGGACGCGCAATCAGACCGGGATCTGTGGCTGTGCAGTGTGGTTGTGTCCGAGTTGCTTTACGGGCTGGCGCGCTTGCCGATGGGTTCGCGCAGAGCGCAGTTGACGCAGGCTTTTGAGGCCATGCTGGCCGAAGACTTTGCTGGCCGTGTGTTGGCCTTTGACTTGCCCGCCGCGGTGGTTTATGCAGATTTGCTCTCGACGCGAGAGCAACAAGGTCAGCCGCTGGCCATGGCCGATGCACAAATTGCCGCCACCTGTTTGGCGCACGGTGCGCGATTGGCGACACGCAATGTGCGCGACTTCGAAGGGCTGGGGCTCAGTTGGGTGAATCCATGGACAAGCTGAACACGCTGCAACGCGACTTCGCCGAACAGCACATGCACACCATCTTGGCGCGATTGGCTGGGCCGGGCGCTGTGCCGCGTACCGATCAGGTGGACGCGGTGCACGCGGTGCTTCAACCGGCCTCTCGCGTGCTGGTGGTGCAGGCCACGGGCTGGGGCAAGTCGGCGGTGTACTGGGCGGCCACGCACGCGATCCGCAGCACGGGCGCTGGCCCCACGTTGGTGGTCTCACCTCTCTTGGCCCTCATGCGCGACCAGGTGAGCGCGGCCGAGCGGGCGGGGCTGAAGGCGGCCACGGTCAACTCCACCAACCTCGACGATTGGGATGATGTGTTTCAGCGGCTGGACGATGACGCCATCGACGTCTTGTTGGTTTCGCCCGAGCGGCTGGGCAACCCGCGCTTTGCCGCGCGGCTGGGCGCTTTGCTGGCCCGGGTGGGCCTGATCGTGATCGATGAGGCGCATTGCATCAGCGATTGGGGTTTTGATTTCAGGCCCGACTACCAGCGGCTGGCACGGGCGCTGTTGTCTACGCCCACCGCCAGCGTGCTGGCCACCACGGCCACAGCCAACGAGCGGGTGACGCTGGACATTGGCAAGCAATTGGGCGCGGACACGGTCACGTTTCGCGGCACACTGGCGCGCACTTCGCTCACGCTGTCGGTGGTGCCGGGTTTGTCACCTTTGCAGCGCTATGCCTGGATTGCCGATGCGCTGGAGCAGTTGCCCGGCTCGGGCATTGTGTATGTGTTGACGGTGGCCGAGGCGGATCGGTTGACGGCGTTTTTGCGCAGCTGCGGCCACGCGGTGGATGCTTACTCAGGCCAGACAGACGCCGACACCCGCCTGAAAGTGGAAGAGCGTTTGCGCCACAACCAGGTCAAGGCGGTGGTGGCTACTTCGGCGCTGGGCATGGGTTATGACAAGCCGGACTTGGGTTTTTGTGTGCATGTGGGCTCGCCTTCAACCCCGGTGGCCTATTACCAGCAAGTGGGGCGGGCGGGCAGGGCGGTGGCGCATGCCGAAGGGGTGCTGCTGCCCTCTGACGCAGATGAGCGCATTTGGGATTACTTCGCCACAGCGTCGATTCCTGACCCACAAACGGCGGCCAAGGTGTTGCAAAGCCTGGGTGGCGATGGTCGCAGCCTGATCGAGATCGAAGCCGACACGGGCGTGCGCAGGGGGCGCTTGGAGGCGCTGCTCAAAATTTTGGCGGTCGAGGGCTTGGTGGACAAAGACGGCACGGCCTGGCGCGCCACGGGCGTGCCCTATGTGCACGACACCGCCAAGTGGACGGCACTGGCCCAAGTGCGCCAGCAAGAGGCGGGCATCATGCGCCAGTATGCGCAGGGTGCGGGCTGCCTGATGGCGTATTTGCAGACGGCCCTGGACGATCCTTCGCCCGCGCCGTGTGGGCGCTGCTCGGTGTGCACGGGGCAGTTGCCGTTTCCGGGCCTGACGCCTTCACAAGACAAACTGGTTGCGGCGCGTGACTTCTTGCGTGGCATGGACGTGGACATCGAGTCGCGCAAACGCTGGCCCGCAGGGGTGGGCCGCAAAGGCACGATTCGAGGTTTTGATGCGGGCCGTGCTGTGGCCTTTGCCGACGATCCGGGGTGGGTGATCGAACTGCAGGCCTTGCGAGAGGCCCCACGCGGGGAGTGCGTTGGATCTGAGGATGTGCCGCCCGAGCTGCTGGCCGGGGCCTTGGCCACCCTGGGCCGTTGGGCGAAAAGCTGGCCCGTACGGCCCGTGTGCGTGGTGCCGCTGCCTGCACCGAACATGGCCGCCAACCAGCAATTGGCGGCGCACATTGCCCAAAAAGGCCGCTTGCCCCTGCACGACGTGTTCAGCTGGCGCGGCGGGCCAGCACCCGACGACACCGCCTCCACCTCTTTGGTGGCGCATCTGGAGTCGGCCATTTTTCTGTCACCCGATGCCGCATTGCCCGCAGGGCCAGTGCTGCTGGTCACCAGCACAGTGCGCACCCGCTGGGCCGCCACCGTGGCAGCGGCGCTGTTGCGCGAGCAGGGGGTGAGCCAAGTTCTGGTGCTGGCTTTGCATTTGCAGCCTTGAGGCATGATCGTCACCAACTTTTGAACGATGAAACGATGAACGACGACACACAAAACATACCCCTGTTGCAGGAAGCCCGGTTGTGGCAGGACGAAAACTGGACCGCCCAGGTCATCAAGAACGACGATGACGATGGCTGGGCCGTGGCGATGTTCAAAGCCGGTGCGTCTGAGCCAGCGCTGGTCGGCCCCTGGACCATGGGCCGCGACAAGAAGAACCCCAAGCCGTTAGATGGCAACGCCTTCATCACCCTGGTCAAAACCGCCAGCGAGTTTGTGCGCCGCAGCGAGCAGCAGTTGCACGCGCAACTCAACCAGAGCGTGATCGTCAACGGGCAGAACAGCCGCGTCACGGTGCTGCTGCGCATCGTGCCCGA
>NZ_JBILQU010000192.1:0-3137 GCF_044373035.1 Limnohabitans sp.
TGCGCAAGGTGACCAAGAGCCGGGGCTCGTTCCCCAGCGATGAGGCATTGCTGAAATTGTTCTACCTGGCGCTGAACAACATCAGCAAGAAGTGGACGATGCCGCTCAGAGATTGGAAAGCCGCATTGACCCGGTTTACCATTCAGTTCGAAGGCAGGATGCCCAATGACTGATCTCAGCCCCGTTTACACAAAATGCCGTACACCCTCGGCACCGGTCCCACTTCACATGAATTCGCCCGCCCGGCGTATCCACGACCATGGCCTCCAGTGCCTGCGTTTGGACAGCAAGTTGACGCCTTTTTGCTTCACCCATTTGGTGACTCCAATAAATCCATTGAAATTGGCGTCTAGTCTAGCTTGCAGCCGGTTTACGCAATGTCAACTGTCGGAAATAGGGTGAATTCGAGTTCACTCGGCGAGTGCTCTATACTGTGTTCCATGTGCAGTAATACTGCGCTCTATGTCAGGAGTCTCCGCCATGCCTTCCACCACACTTCGAGCGTCGTACACCATCGCAGCCCCGATCCTGCAGCGCTTCAATGCGGCCGTGCCGCATGGCGAGCGCAGCCGCGTCATGGAAGGGCTCATGATGCAAGCCTTGGCCACACGCGAAGCGGAGCTGGAGCGCATCGCAGAGGCCTACATGACCGATCCGGCGTTTGCCGAGTGCCGTGATGATGAAAAACGCTGGGATGTCACCGTGGGTGATGGTCTGGACAACCTCTAACCCAGCAGCACCATGGATTTCGAACGCGGGCACATCTTTCGGGTCAACCTCGAACCCACACAAGGCAGTGAGCAACAAGGTACAGCGCGGCCATGTGTCATTTTGTCGATCACACCGCTCAATGCCAAGTTACGCCAAGTGGGCGTTGTGCCCCTTTCGACATCGGCGCGAGCGCTGCCCCCGGTGGTGGTGGCGGTACCTTCCGCCGGCGTTTCATCGGTCGCCCTGTGTCATCAGTTGCGCACCATAGACAAGGCGCGCATCGGCAAGCACCTCGGTGAAGTGTCTGCGGCCGACTTGACGGCCATTGAAAACGCGGTGCGTCAGGTGTACGCCCTGTGACCCTGCTCGTGACCCAGGCCACAAGCGGCGCTCGGCAACGGCTTGGGGTGATTGATGCGTAGTGCAACACATCGCTTGGTGCACTCCACTGGCTCCCGCCATCCAAGTGAAGGGCGTCGGCCACGCCTTGCATGACGCAGTAGCCATGCATGCCGTACCTGATCCGGCATTCATGGATTCCCGCTTGCGCAGGAATGACGCTAAAAAAGCTGCTACGGCCAGCGGCCCGAGTGACTGACATGCGCATAAAATGCGCACAAAAGGAGTGATCCATGCCAAATCTTGAGGGTGCCACCAAAAAACCTGTCAACCTTTCTCTGAACGAAGCGCTGGTGCAGGAGTCTCGCGCGTATTGTGGCAACCTGTCAGCCAAGGTTGAAGAAATGTTGTAGGCCTATGTGGTTTCTGAGCGTCAATTACGGCAACAACACCGCCAGCAGGCGCAGCAAGCGGTGGTCAGTTGGAACGCCTTGTACGAAGCGGAGGGCTCTTATGCCGACGCGCATTCCACCCTTTAAGACAGGTCATGCCCCAGTACGACGTGCATTTGAACCCAGGTCCCATGCGAGCCACGGTGCCCATGGTGGGGGTGGTTCAGTCGGCTCTATTTGAAGGCTACAGGCGTCGTGTGGTGGTGCCGCTGGTTTTGCGATCGGCCTTGCCAGTCAGTGCCAAAGTGGCAGGCACGCGCATGAACCCGGTGTTCAAAATCAAAGGCCAGATGCTTGTGCTGCACCCGCTGGACATGGTGTCTGTCGCCTGTGAGCAATTCGGCCCATGTGTGGGCAGTCTGGCAGACTAGGGCCAAGTGATTGCAGATGCGCTCGATGAATTGTTGACACGCAGTTGGGGCTGAATTCAGGCCGCTCTCTGCGAGCTTTGAGTCTGCGCTGCCCAAGCCCGTGCACCCTGCACCACATCGCCCACCACGATGATGCTGGGGCTTTCCAGCTGTTCGCGTTGTGCGGTGTGCACCAGTTCACCCAGCGTGGTCAGGGCCTGGCGCTGAGTGGGCAAGCTGGCGTTTTGCACCACTGCCACAGGCGTTTGGGCAGGCAAGTTGCAGAGCAAGCCTTGGCCGATGTGCTCCAGGCTGCTCACGCCCATGTAAATGACCAGCGTCAGTTTGGCCTGCCGAGCGGTGGCCGCCAGCTGCGCCCAATCGGTTCCGGTATCGCCGGGTTTGGCATGGCCCGTCACAAACACCACGCCGTGCGCGTGCTCGCGGTGCGTCAGCGGCGCACCTAAGCTGCTCATGCCTGCCAGGCCCGAGGTGATGCCATTGACCACCTCGACGTCGATGCCTGCTGTGCGCAGATGCTCGACTTCTTCACCGCCCCGACCAAAGATGAAAGGATCGCCGCCTTTGAGGCGCACCACCTGCTCGCCTTCTTGCACGGCGGTGATCATCAGTTTGTCGATGAAGGCCTGCGGCGTGCTCTTGCAGCCACCGCGCTTGCCCACATGCACGATGCGGGCGTTGGGCGAGGCGTGTTCGAGCACGTCGTCGTTGACCAGGTCGTCGACCAACAACAAGCTGGCACTGGCAATCGCTTTGACGGCTTTGAGGGTCAGCAGTTCCGGGTCACCGGGACCGGCTCCGACCAAAGTGCAGCGGTAGGCAAAGTGAGGGCTCATGGGCGTTCAAAAATCAGATCAGAAATGAATTTATCCAATTTTCTGATCTAACAACCGCGCCGCCAAATACTTTATTGGCATAAAGCAAATGAAGCAGGCCGCTCGCGTGCCCAGCTTTGGCGACCTTCAGGCGGCGTGCATGCCGTGTTCCTCTTTCAAGGCCTTGCACGCTGGCGATGCCCAAAACGCTAACAACGCCCGCAGGGCTTCGGTCTGGGTGCTGCTTGTCGCCACTGAGCCCGAAAACGTGGTGGTGATTTGTACCGTCTCGGGCAGGGTGCCCAAAACGGTGATGCCCGCTACGCCCAGCATTTCGCTCAGCTGTTGAAAGCCCAGCGCCACTTCGCCCAACGCCACCAGCGAGCCCACCGGCACGCCGGGTTTGGCCTGCACGAGGCGGTCCTTGATTTGTTCGGCGATGCCCCAGG
>NZ_JBILQU010000193.1:0-3114 GCF_044373035.1 Limnohabitans sp.
GTGGTGTTCGAGGCCGCCATTGCCTTTGGCAACTTCTTCGTGCGCGTGGACATATTGGTCAAAGATGGCAACCGGTACGAGCTGATTGAGGTCAAAGCCAAGTCGTATGACAGCACCCGTCCCGACATCGCTGGCAGCCGCGTGCCCATCAAGTCGGGCATGCGTCCGTACATTGAAGACGTTGCCTTTCAGGCGTGGGTCATGCGCCAAGCGTATCCGGGCGCGCAGATCAGCACTTTTTTGATGATGCCCGACAAGTCGGTCAAGGCGTCACAAGACCGCTTGAACCAGATTTTCAAGATCGTGAGAGACGGCAAAAAGGTGAGGGTGACCCGATCAGCCGATGCAGCTCACTTCACCCCTCAGGCAGATCTCTTGGCCAAGGTGCCCGTCGATGAGTTTGTGGAGGTGGTTTACAAAGATGGCGTGGGGTCTAACGGCTCTTTGCAACCCATGGACCAGGCGGCCAATGACTGGGCCAAAGCCTATGCCGATGACCAAAAAATTCCTCCTTTTCCCGGTGCAAAGTGCAGCAGCTGCGAGTTTAAGGCAGCCAGCGATGATGAACTACAAAGTGGATTTCATGAGTGCTGGTCTCAGGCCTATGGCTTCACTGACAAGGATTTAGCTCAAGGCACGGTGTTGGACCTGTGGAAGTTCCTGAAAAAAGACGACCTGATCTCGCAAGGGCGGATACGCCTGTCTGCCGTGCAGTCAGGGGACATCAACGTCAAAGACGGCGGAGAAACCCTGTCGGTCAGTGAGCGTCAATGGATGCAAGCCAAAGGCATCCCCCCAGAAGAAGATCGGGGCGGGTACTGGTTGGCCGAGGCGCACATGCGCACAGAAATGGCGTCTTGGCGCTTTCCGTACCATTTCATTGACTTCGAGACCAGCGCAGTGGCCATACCGTTTCACCAAGGCATGCGACCTTATGAGCAGGTGGCTTTCCAGTATTCGCACCATGTGATGCACGAAGACGGGCGCGTCGAGCACAAGGGCCAGTTCTTACTGGCCGAGCCTGGGGTGTTTCCAAACTTCGAATTTGCCCGCGCCCTGAAGGCAGAGCTGGAAGGAGACACTGGCACGGTGTTCATGTGGAGCCACCATGAAAACACGATCTTGAACCGGATCATGGTGCAGCTCGATGAAAGTTTGAGCCCGCCAGACGATGCGGATGAGCTGCGTTTGTTTTTGGCGTCCCTCACCAAGTCAGGCGAGCGCGCCATGGTGGACCTGTGCGATTTGGCCAAGGCAGGTTACTTCCATGTGGCCACTAAGGGCAGTGTCTCCATCAAGAAGGTGCTGCCCGCCATGCTCGCCAGCAATGCCTGGCTGCGGCAGCACTATGCCCAGCCGATCTATGGCGCAGAGGGCGGAATGCCCAGCCTCAATTACAAGAACTTCATCTGGCTGCCCACCGGCGAAGACGGCCAAAGCATCGATGACCCCTACGAAATCCTGCGCGACTTGGGCGCACAGATGCTGGGCGAATCATTGCCAGCAGGCCAAGACCCTGATGAACTGGTCATCGCAGAAGGCGGCGCGGCCGCAACGGCCTATTCGCGGCTCCAGTTTGAAGACCTGCAAGATGCTCAAAGGGTACAAATCAAGCAAGCCCTGTTGCGCTACTGTGAGTTGGACACTCTGGCGATGGTGATGGTGGTGCAGGGGTGGCAGCGGGAGATCAGGCAATGACTTTTGCAAGCTTGCCTTGCCCGATTTGGGTTTCCCCGGCAGGATGATTGTGTTGTCTACCTAAAACGGATTGCATAAGGCGAATTCATGCTCATTCAAACTCTCGACGAAATCCGCGAGGAAGCTCAAATCAGCCAACGCCTTTGGGTCAAAGTCCTTGGCATGCTCCAACAGAACTGGTGCGTCATCGAAGACGGGACAGGTGACGCGGTTGAGTTGATCTTTTTTGACGATCACGGAAAAGTCTTTGACCATCTACCAGCAACCAGCTTGCATGCAGCACAGGCTTCATTGCTGGCCAATGGTTTCAATTGGATGTGGGAGCTATCGAGTTTTTACCAGGCCTGCGGCGTGCCAACCTTGCCACTTCCGGGTGCTCGCAAGCAAAGCCGTCCGGTTTATTCAAGCGGCGAATATTGGCAAGCGCAACCTCACAGGTTGATGCGTGAAACCTCTCGACGGGTTCCCACGGTCAGGTCAGAAAGGACGCTAGACCGCTTCACCGAGGCTCAGGACCTTCACTGGTATGAGGTCGTCGAGGAACTCGCCGCGGGTCACAAACAGACGCACTGGATGTGGTTTGTCTTTCCTCAGCTTCGGGAATTGGGATCGAGCCGCCTTGCACATTACTTTGGCATCGCCGACCCAGGGGAGGCTGCGAAATATTGGGATGACGATTTGCTGGGCGGAAGGCTGAGAAGTTGCACGGACATCCTGTTGGGTCTGCCCAAGGGGACAAAGCCTGAGAGGGTCTTTGGCAAAATTGACGCCATGAAGTTGCGATCTTGCATGACACTTTTTGCGAACGCCTCTTCTGAGGATGAGCGTATCGTCGAGGTGCTGGCCCGTTACTTTCACGGCGAGCGTTGTCCTTTAACGCTTGACATCATCAACAACTCACCCAAGGCAAGGCGGATGTACATCTCGCGCTGACAGGGTGCGGCTGACAAGGTACGAATGAGCAATTTTTGTATCACTCATTTAACCCATTATCGACGCTGAAGCTTATTTGACTGGTCAATCTGAAATCAGCGCCCCGGCAACAACACCTGTACCGATTGAAGAGCAGTAGTGTCCCAACGTTTTCACATCAGGGCTTCGTAAGTTAATGATTTACCTTGGTTTTTTGGCATCTAAGTCTGGTCTCGATTTGAACTTCGATTCCATGACTTATGGTCTTTTGCGTTCGCACGCAAAGGACCGCAATGAACCAAGGCAAGCTTGTTTTCTCTCAACTCATGGCGTTTCTGCCCCTGAGCACTTTCCGTCGATGCGTGGACACTCACCGCGGCGATCACAAAGTTCAAGACTTCACCTGCATGGACCAGTTCTTGACCATGGCCTTTGCTCAATTGACCTACCGCGAGTCTTTGCGCGACATCGAGGTCAATTTGCGTGCTCAAGCCAAGCGGCTGT
>NZ_JBILQU010000194.1:0-3112 GCF_044373035.1 Limnohabitans sp.
TCGGTGGCCTACAACCTGGCCGCCCTGGGTGCCAAACGGGTGCTGGTGCTGGAGCGCGATCAAATCGGCGCGGGCACCACCTCCCAGTCCAGCGGCATTTTGCGCACGCACTATTCGGTGATCGAAAACGTGGTGCTGGCCCAGCAGTCCTGGGCAGTCTTCAAAGACTTTGCGGGTCATTTGCAAGACGAGGACGCCTCGGCCGGTTTGGTGCGTTGTGGCTATCTGATTGCCGCGCCGCATGGCCCCAAGCTCGAACCCCTGGCCCAGTCTTTGGCGGCCCAACAGGCGCAGGGCATTGAGGTGCATCGCCTGAGCGCGCAAGAAGCCAGCGAACGATTGCCCATTTGCCGCTTTGACGATGCGGCCCTGATTGGCTTTGAGCCCGAGGCCGGTTTTGCCGATGCCTACTTGGTGGCCAGCAGCTACGCCCGCGCCGCCCGCAGGCTGGGCGTGAAATTCATGGAAGGCGAGTGCGTGACACGGCTGTTGCTGGCGCAGCAAACCGTGACCGGCGTGGAGACGACCCGTGGTGTGTTCCATGCCCCGGTGGTCATCAGCACGCAAAACATTTGGGCGCAAGAGTTGGCCCAATGGACGGGCATTCAGGTGCCTTTGACGCCCGAGCGGCATAAAGTGATGGCGCTGCAAGGCCCCGAGGCCTACACCTACGCCATGCCCGTCTACAAAGACTTGGGCTCAGCGGGCATGCTGTATTGCCGCAGCTATGGCGGGCAACAAATGCTGGTGAGCGAAGGCACGGCAGGCGAGGCCCTGAGCGGGCCGGACAACACCCAAGGCGATGTGTCCATGGACGATGTGATGCATGTGGGCGAACAGGTGGCAGAGCGCTTTCCCTCTTTTGCCGAAGCCGGGCTGGCGTCTTCCTGGACGGGGGTGTACGACGTGACCCCTGACTGGAACCCGGTGCTGGGGGCGGTGCCCGATGTACCGGGTCTGGTGGTGGGCTTTGGGTTTTCGGGGCACGGCTTCAAACTGTCCCCGGCCGTGGGCCGCGTGTTGGCCCAACAAGCCTTGGGGCTGCCCACCGATGTACCCTTGGCGCCTTATGCGCTGGAGCGCTTCAGAACAGGGCAATTGCTGCATGGCCGTTATGGATCGGGGGCTGTGGCCTGAGTGAGCCCCGTGAAGTCTTCGGGTCAGCGAGAATCAGGCCTTTTGGGCCACTGACCCGGATGACTTCATGAACCTGTTCAACCGTCGCCAATCTCTCACGCTCTTGGGGGCCGCTGTGCTGGTGCCCAGTGTCACGCCCACATGGGCACAGACCACCACGACTGCTGCCACTGCCTGGCCCGACACCTTGCGCGCCGCACGCGGCCAAACCGTTTACTTCAACGCCTGGGCGGGCAGCGAACGCATCAACGCTTACTTGCAATGGGTGGCGGGCGAATTGCAGCGTGACTTTGGCGTCAAGTTGCAGCACGTCAAGATCAGCGACGCAGCCGATGTGGTCAAGCGGGTGCGCGCCGAAAAACAAGCCGGGCGCAAAGACACCGAAGGCACGGTGGACCTGATCTGGATCAACGGCGAAAACTTTGCCGCCATGAAACGTGATGGCTTGTTGTCTGCGCCCTTTGCTCAAACCCTGCCCAACTTCCAGTGGGTGGACACCGTGGGCAAGCCCACCACACTGGTGGATTTTTCTGTGCCCACCGACGGGCTGGAATCGCCCTGGGGCATGGCGCAGCTCACGTTTTTTGCAGATCGCCAGCGCCTGCCCCAACTGCCGCAAAGCATGAATGAGCTGCTGGCCCTGGCCCGCACTCAGCCCGGGCGCATCACCTACCCGCGCCCGCCCAACTTCCATGGCACCACCTTCATCAAGCAGGCCCTGATCGAGCACGCGCCCGATGTGAAAGCGCTGGCCCAGCCCGTGACGGCCGCCGCACTGGAGGCGCAGGCCGCGCCGCTGTGGCGCTTTTTGGATGCGCTGCACCCGCACCTGTGGCGCGGTGGCAAACAGTTCCCGCAAAACTCCGCTGCCCTGCGCCAGATGATGGCCGATGGCGAGTTGCTGCTGGCGCTGACCTTCAACCCCAACGAAGCGGCCAACGAGATCGCTGCCAAGCGCCTGAGCGCCACGGTGCAAAGCTGGCAATTTGCCAAGGGCACGATCGGCAACACGCACTTTGTGGCCATCCCCTACAACGCGCCCAGCAAAGCGGGCGCACAAGTCGTGGCCAACTTTTTGCTGTCAGCCGCCGCGCAAGCGCGCAAGGCCGACATCGACGTATGGGGTGACCCGACGGTGCTGGATGTGGCGCGCCTGCCTGCGGCCGAACGCGCCCGTTTTGCATCGGCTGTGCGCCCCGGGCAGCTGGCCCAAAGCGCCCCCGCGCTGCCCGAGCCCCACGCCTCGTGGGTCGACGCGCTCGAAAAAGAATGGACACGCCGTTACGGCGTGTGACATGCCCAACTTGAAGGTGATGGGGCCTTTGCTGCTGGCACTGCTGGCGGCCGTGCCCATTGGCGCGGCGCTGTGGGCGGTGGGCGCGCAAATGCTCCATGCTACCGCTTGGCAAGCCCTGTGGGCCGACCCGCAAACATGGCGCGCCTGGGGCATGACGCTGTGGACCGGGTTGGCCTCGACCGCCTTGGCGTGGATCACGGTGGCGCATGTGCTGGCCAGCGGCTTCATCCGCCAACAACTGGGGCGCTGGCTGGCACATTTGCCTGCCTTGCTGGCCACGCCGCACGCGGCCATGGCCATCGGCTTGGTGCTGTGGCTCTCGCCCAGCGGTTGGGCGCTGCGGCTGGTGTCGCCGGGCCTGACGGGCTTTGACGCACCGCCGCCCTGGTTCACCACACAAGACCCGTGGGGCCTGGGGCTGATCCTGGCGTTGTGGCTCAAAGAGGTGCCGTTTTTGCTGTGGGTGGCCGCCACCCAAATGCAGCGCGAAGACCTGCGCCGCCGCTGGCAAGCCGAATACGCACTGGCCCAAACCCTGGGCCGCACGCCCGCACAAGCGTTTGCGCACATCATTTGGCCGCAACTGGCCCCGCGCCTGCGCTGGCCGCTGCTGGCGGTGCTGGCCTATGGCCTCACGGTGGTGGACATGGCGCTCATCATCGGCCCCGCCACACCGCC
>NZ_JBILQU010000195.1:0-3109 GCF_044373035.1 Limnohabitans sp.
CTGGCGGCCACAAAGGTGAGGTATTCGGCTGCAGATGAGCGAATGGTGGGGAGGTTTTTTTTGCTGCTCATGCGGGTTGCTCCTCAGATTGAATTTTGGCCACTGTGGTTTAGAGCTGTTCAGTCATTCGGCGATGGAGCAGACGGCCACAGCCGTGCAAAGTCAAACGAGAGTTGGCGGTGGTGCCAAATGGTCAGCAGGTACACAGTGGCTTCTGCATTGGGGCTTGCATCCTCCACCAGATACAGCATCAGGTAGTCGCCGTGCAGGTATTCGCGCAGGGCATGGGGAGCGCCCGCAGGCATGGCCGCCAGCAGCGCCAGTGCCTCGGCTGACTGCGGTGGGTTGGCTAGGTAGCGCCGCCCCATGCGCGGAAAGCGCCGCAGGTTGGGGATGACAGTGGCGCGAATCTCGGCCAGCAAGTCATCGAACGCAAAGCCAGCATCCGCTTCCACCAAGAACGCCTCAATGGCGTCCAAGCGTTCCAAGAAACTGGCGGTCAGCTCGACCCGGTAAAGCTGATCAGCCACGTTGCTTGGCGGGGCGTTTGGTGGCGGTCTTGCGCTGCTGTTGCAGCTGGGCCAGGGCCGCGTCTGCTTCAAATGTGCGACCCGCTGCGATGTCGGCCAGCCCGCGCTTGGCGTCGTCGATCAACAGCAGGTGGATGCGTTCGCGCTCCAGCCGGTGGTAGTAGTCCAGTCGGTCCGAATCGATCAATGCGACGTAGCTCTCGCCGTTTTTGGTGATGATCTTTTCTGCGCCAGCCTTGGCCTGGTCGGCCAGTTCGGACAGATGGGAACGTGCTTGCGTGAATGGCACGACATCGCTGGCAGAAAAACCCATGACTGTCTCCTTGGACATTGCAGAATTCTGCGCATTTTAAAGCGAATACGTGACCAACCTGAAAACTGAATTTGGACGGTGGAAGCCCATTCACGCAACGAAGCATACAGCACTCATAAAAGACAAAAGCATCATGCAAATAGATTGCCTTTGGGTTCATTTTTGCCTTGTTTGGGGGATGGAGGGTTATGGTCGGAAGCACGCCACAGGCCTCTCGCGCTGGCATCAGCCAACCGCGCATGAACGATCTGGTGAAGGGCCGCACCCATAAATTCACGCTTGACGCACTCGTCAACGTGGCGGCGAAATTGGGTTACACCGTCAAGCTGTCTTTGAAGAAGCGGGCGGCTTGAATTTCCTTGTGTGCTGAACTTAGCTAAACTGACTTGTCCCTGCCCTTTGGAGTCCCACATGCCCACCGCCAAACAACTCTGCGATCAAGCATCACAACTGCCCCCCGACGAGCGCATGGCTTTGGTCGATCAGATCCTGGACACCCTAGATGAGCGGGACGAGTCTCTGGATGCTCAATGGGCGCAAGAGGCAGAGTCCCGGTTGGCGGCTTACCGCCAGGGTGAGGTTCAAGCCATTCCCTTGAACGAGGTCATTTCCAAATACCAAGTCAAAACGGTATGAGCGTGCGCCTCCTTCAAATTGGCAAGGTCGGGTGAACTGAGTCATGCAACCCCACCCCATCCTCCACTTCTGGTTCACCGAACTCACCCCCAAGCACCACTTCGCCAAAGACGCCGCATTGGATGAAGCCATCCGCACCCGCTTCGGTGCCACGCTGGATGCTGCGGCGCGGTGTGAGTTGTTTGCCTGGCGCGCCACACCCGAGGGGCGCTTGGCCGAGGTCTTGGTGCTCGACCAGTTCTCGCGTAATGTGTACCGCGACACGCCACGCGCCTTTGCGCAAGACGCGCTGGCCTTGGCGCTGGCACAAGAGCTGGTGGCCAGCGGGCAAGACCGCAGCCTGCCCTTGGCGCAGCGCAGCTTTGCGTACATGCCCTACATGCACAGCGAGTCCGCCCTGGTGCATGCGCAAGCGGTGGTCCTGTTTGATCAGCTGGGCATGGGAGACACCC
This sequence comes from Limnohabitans sp., assembly GCF_044373035.1. Lineage (GTDB taxonomy): Bacteria > Pseudomonadota > Gammaproteobacteria > Burkholderiales > Burkholderiaceae_C > Limnohabitans_A. The sequence continues at coordinate 1,932 of NZ_JBILQU010000195.1, forward strand.
TGCGCTTCGAGCAGCGCCACCAAGCCATCATCGAGCGCTTTGGCCGCTACCCCCACCGCAACGCCATCCTGGGCCGCGAGTCCACGCCTGAGGAGCTGGCGTTTTTGAGTGAGCCGGGGTCGGGGTTTTAGACGAGCCACCCTGAGTGGGCAGCGGCGGTCAATCGCTTTAAACTACCGCCCATGCGCCCCTCCCAAGCACTCAGCCAACATCGCGACGCCGTCTGCCAAGCCGCAGCACGCTACCGCGTGACCAACCCGCGCGTGTTTGGTTCGGCTTTGCATGGTCATGACATTGAGGGCAGTGACTTGGATTTGTTGGTCGACCCTCTGCCCGGCACCACGCTTTTTGACCTCGGTGGCTTGCAAGACGAGTTGCAAACCTTGTTGGGCGTGTCCGTGGATGTGCTCACGCCCAAAGACTTGCCCGCCAAGTTTCGGGATGCTGTAGTGCAAGAAGCCCGCCCGCTATGACGATCAACCGTTTGCCCGATTATTTGGGTCACATGCGCCAAGCGATCGCTGACGCACAGGCGTTCACAGAAGGTATGGCGCAACCCGATTTCGAGCAGGACAAGCGCACCCAGCAGGCGGTGGTGATGAGCCTGATTGTGTTGGGTGAAGCGGCCACAAAGGTCATGGACCAGCACCCTGAATTTGCCGCAGAGCATGCGGAAATTCCATGGCGAAGCATGCGCGGCATGCGCAACCGCATTGCACACGGTTATTTCGACATCGACCTTGCCGTGGTTTGGGGCACGTTGCAAACAGCCCTGCCCACACTCAAAGTCCAGCTGGAACTGATACAGGACAAATAAGCGCGTACCCAACCGTGGTGGCCTAAATATCCATAGCTCGCCCTTGCCAAATACCCAAAATGGGTATGAACCAACCCAATTTGGGTACATCGCCACACAGAAGCAACCCACCTATGGCTGCCCCACACATCACCACCCTCACCGCCCTGCGCGAGCTGTACGGCCCCGCCCGAGAGCGCGCGCTCAAAAAAGAAATCCCGACGCTGGACGCGCATGCGGTGCAGTTCGTTGGGCTGTCGCCTTTTGTGGTGCTGGCCAGCAGCGACGCAGACGGACACATGGACGCGTCGCCGCGCGGGGGCGAGCCGGGTTTCGTCAAGGCGCCCGACGCGCACACGCTGCTGCTGCCCGACGCACCGGG
>NZ_JBILQU010000196.1:0-3107 GCF_044373035.1 Limnohabitans sp.
CTGCGTTGTTGACCAGCCCGGTCAGGCGGCCGAATTTGGCGTCGATGTGCTCGAACATGCGCAGCACCTGCGCTTCGTCGGCCACGTCGGCTTGCACCGACATGGCTTGCCCGCCCGAGGCGCGGATCTGGCGCACCACTTCGTCGGCCGCCAGCGAGTTGGCGGTGTAGTTCACCGCCACAGCCCAGCCGCTGTGTGCCGCCAACAAGGCGGTGGCCGCCCCAATGCCCCGGCTGCCGCCGGTCACCAACAAGACTTTGTCCATGGCATGTCTCCTGCAAAAGTTTGTGAGAACGGTTAAAACCCTTGTCCCGTTCAAAGATTACACAACACACAAGGAGACAGCATGGGTCGCACAGTGGACTATTACTTCGCCCCGCAAAGCCCCTGGGCTTATTTGGGCCACCAGCGCCTGGCCGACATGGTGCAGCGCCACGGAACCACGGTGCGGGTGATGCCGATCGATTTGGGGGGCAAGGTGTTCCCGATTTCGGGCGGCTTGCCTTTGGGCCAGCGTGCCCCGCAGCGCCAGGCGTATCGGCTGTTGGAGTTGCAGCGCTTCAGCCAGCACCTGAATGTGCCCCTGAACATCAAGCCCAAGTATTTCCCTGTCGGTGGCGACGACTCGGCCCGTTTGATCATTGCCGCCGATCTGGCCCAAGGCCCGCAGGCGGCCATGCAGATCGCGGGCGCGATTTTGGCGGCTTGCTGGGCGCAAGAGCGCAACATGGCCGACGACAAGGTGCTGGCCGAACTGCTGCAAGAGCAGAACTTGCCAGTCAGCTTGATGACGCAGTCACGCAGCCAGGCGGTGCAGGTGCGTTACGAGACCTATACCCAGGCGGCGATAGACGCGGGCGTGTTTGGCGCGCCCAGCTATGTCGTCGATGGCGAGTTGTTCTGGGGCCAGGACCGCCTCGACTTTGTCGAGCGCGCACTGGCACGCTGACACGCATTTTTCACTGAAAGGAAGACACATGGGAACGATGATCGAACTGAAGTCGGCCGACGGCACGTTGGTGCCCGCCTACGAAGCACGCCCTGCAGGCACACCCAAGGGGGCTGTGGTGGTGATTCAGGAAATTTTTGGCGTCAATAGCCACATCCGCCAAGTGGCCGATGGCTATGCGGCAGAGGGTTACCTGGCTGTGGCCCCGGCCGCCTTCCACCGCGTCAAGCTGGGGGTGGAGCTGGGGTACACCGATGCCGACATGGGCGAAGGCTTTGGCTACAAAACGGCGGTGGAGGCTTTGCCCGCGCCCGGCGTGCTGCAAGACATTCAGGCGGCCATTGACCATGGGGCCCAGGCTTCAGGGGGCAAGGTGGGCATCGTGGGTTATTGCTGGGGCGGTTTGCTGACTTGGCGTGCGGCCTGCACTTTGTCCGGCCTGAGTGCGGCGGCACCGTATTACGGCGGCGGCGTGACCACAGAAGCCGAAACCGCCCGCCAGCCTCGCGTGCCTGTCATGGCGCATTTTGCGGAAGAAGACAAATGGATCCCGTTGGATTCGGTCGCGGCTTTCAAAAACGCACATCCGCAAGTGCAGGTGTTCACCTATGCCGCGCACCACGGCTTCAACTGCGACCAGCGCGCTTCATGGCATGCGCCTTCGGCCCAGCTGGCGCGTGAGCGCACGCTGGCGTTTTTCAAGCAGCATTTGGGCTGACTTGACCGATCAATCGCCTGTGCGCGCCAAGTAGCGCTTGCGCCAGAACACCAGGCCCAGGGTGGTGGCAATGGCCGCCATGCCGCTCAGCGTCCACCAAAAGGCGCTGGCCTTGTGCAGCCAGGGCATGAATTCAAAGTTCATGCCGAACACCGCAGCGATCAGGTTCAGGGGCAAGAAGATTGCGGTCAGCGCTGTCAGGGTGCGCATAATGTCGTTGGTGCGGTTGCCTTGGGCGTTGAAGTGCATTTGCACGGCGGTTTCGGTGTTGTGTTCCAAGCGGCGTACGTGGTGAACGACCCGGTCGATGTGTTCCAGCACGTCCCGGCAGCGTACTTTCAACAACTCGTGCTCGCGCAGCGCGGTTGGGTCATCGCTCACCACCCAGTCGTCCAGGGTTTCGTTCCAGTTGAGCATGGCCGTGTGCTGGTCGTTGCACAGGTCTTCCAACTGGTGCAGGGCCAGCCGGGCTTGCAGCAAGGCGTCCCAACGCCGAAAGCGCGCACCGGGGTGGATCAGCTCGGCTTGCCAGTGGTCGAGCTGGCGGCTCAGTTCGCGGCGCAAGTCGAGGTAAGCGTCCACCATTTGGCTGACGATGCGCAGCATCATGTCGGCAGGGCTTAAGGGGATGCCTCGTGCCCCGGCAGAGCGTGGGTCGTGTGCCAAGGTCTTGTCGCCCGTTGTGTTCAAAAGGCGACTCGCGTAGGCTTCGCGCACGGCGCAGTCGTCTGGGTGCACGCTCAGCAGCACCCGCTCAAACACCGCAAAACCCACGGGACTGGTGTCGATGCGCTGCAAGATGGGTGGGCCGGTCCGTTTGCCCGGGGCTTGTGCGGCCTTGGTTTCTCCGTGCCGGGGCGCGGCGATCGTTTGCTGCGCCAATCGGCGAAACACCAACAAGTCGTAGTGCGAGGTGAAGTCGTAGCGCGAGGGCAGCTGGCCGTTGAGCAAGTCCGCGACATGCAGGTCCACCAGACTTTGCCCCGTCAGTTGCTGCAGGCTGTCTTGGATGGCGGGTAAATGCTGCTCGAAATGCGAGCGAGAAAAAGCCAGCCAGAGGAAGCCTTCCTCGGGCATGGCCTGGGGCTGCGGGGTTTCAGCGCTGAGCTCAGGCCAAGCCTGCACCTGGTGCCGGTGATGCTGAATACACGCATCCCGGGCACGCCCGAAGGGCTGTGGGCATCATTCAATGGGCCGCAATCCAGCGTGCGGCGTCGCGGGCAAAGTAAGTCAGCACGCCATCGGCACCGGCCCGCTTGAAGGCCAGCAGGCTTTCCATCATCACCAAGTCATGGTCGAGCCAGCCGTTTTGTGCGGCCGCTTTGAGCATGGCGTATTCGCCCGACACCTGATAAGCGAAGGTCGGCACCTTGAATTCGTCTTTGACGCGGCGCACGATGTCCAAATACGGCATGCCGGGCTTGACCATGACCATGTCTG
>NZ_JBILQU010000197.1:0-3099 GCF_044373035.1 Limnohabitans sp.
GACCTTCAGCACAGTGCGGATGACAGGAGAACAGGGGTGCAGCATGCGGCATCAGTCCCGCGTGACGCGCAGCAGCTCTTCGGCGCTGGTGATGCCTGCATCCACCAGGCGCTGGCCATCGTTGCGCATCAGCACCATGCCTTGGGCCAGGGCCGTGGCGCGCAGCTCGGCTTCGGCGGCGCGGTGGTGGATCTGGGCGCGGACCTCGTCGGTGGCCACCAGCAGCTCAAAAATGCCGGTGCGCCCGGCATAGCCGGTTTGGCCGCAGGCCGCGCAACCCGCACCGTGGCAGGCGGTGCAGCGCTTTCGCACCAGGCGCTGGGCCAGCACACCCAAAAGCGATGAGCTGAGCAAAAACGGCTCCACGCCCATGTCGATCAGGCGGTTGACGGCGCTGGCTGCGTCGTTGGTGTGCAGCGTGGCCAGGACCAGGTGGCCGGTGAGCGAGGCCTGGATGGCGATCTGCGCGGTTTCAAAGTCGCGGATCTCGCCAATCATGATCACGTCCGGGTCTTGCCGCAGGATGGCGCGCAGGGCCTTGGCAAAGGTCAGATCGATCTTGGCGTTCACCTGAGTTTGGCCCACCCCCGGCAGTTCGTATTCGATGGGGTCTTCCACCGTCATGATGTTGTGGCGTGTGGCGTCCAGGCGCTGCAGCGCGGCGTACAAACTGGTGGTTTTGCCCGAGCCGGTGGGCCCAGTCACCAGCAAAATGCCATGCGGTTGGCTGATGAGTTGGTCCACCTGTTGCAATACCGTGCCTTGCATGCCCACGGCCTCCAGGGTCAGGCGCGCTTCGCTCTTGTCGAGCAAACGAAGCACGGCGCGTTCGCCATGTGCACTGGGCAGGGTGGAGACTCGCACGTCGACTGCGCGAGCGCCCAAGCGCAGGCTGATGCGGCCGTCTTGCGGGAGTCGTTTTTCTGCGATGTCGAGTTCGGCCATGATTTTCAGGCGCGAAATCAGTGCGGCATGCAGCGCCCGGTTCGGTTGTACAACTTCGCGCAAGGTGCCGTCTATGCGGAAACGCACACTCGAGTGGCGTTCGTAGGGCTCGATGTGGATGTCGCTGGCCCCGTCGCGTGTGGCCTGCGTGAGCAAGGCATTGAGCATGCGGATGATGGGCGCGTCGTCGCTGGCTTCGAGCAGGTCTTCCACGGCGGGCAGGTCTTGCATCATGCGCGAGAGGTCGGCTTCAGATTCGACCTCGTTGACCACGGCAGCGGCGGTGGACGCGCCATGCGCCTGGCCACCCGAATACGCCTCGTGGATGCGTTGGCTCAGCTCGGCGGCCGCCACGATTCGCATCTGAAGGCTGGGACCTGCAAATTTGCGCGCTACCTCGGACAAGGCCGAACGGTCACTGGCGTCACACCAGCTCAGGGTCAGGCGGTCGCCATCCCCCTCCAACAGCAGTTTGCTGGTGCGGGCAAAGGTGTAGGGCAGGGGGTGGTGCATGGCGGGCTCAGGGCTGGCGCGTGAACGTGGATGGCGTCGCTGGCGTCGCGCCAGCGGGGGGGATCGGCGTCACGGTGGGCGACGTGTCCACAGGCGGCATCACGGCCGAGCCCGCCACAGGCAGCGGCCCGGTGGGCAGTGGCTGGAAACCCTGTTGCTGCAAGCGCATTTGCTCGTAGCGGCCCATCGACAGGGCATCGGCCGCTGCGCCATCGCGCACCACCACCGGGCGCAGGAATACCATCAAGTTGGTCTTTTTGCGGCTGCGGGCTTCCGACTTGAACAAATTGCCAAAGAAAGGGAGGTCGCCCAGGCCAGGTACTTTTTCCTGGCTGGTGCTGGTGTCGTCTTGCAGCAAGCCGCCCAGCACCACGATGGAGCCATCTTCCACCAGCACGTTGGTCTCAATGGATCGTTTGTTGGTGATGAGGCCATCTTTGGAGCCAACGGATTTGGCGTCGACGTTGCTGACTTCTTGGTAGACCTGCATCTTGATCGTGCCGTTTTCGCTGATCTGCGGCCTGACGCGCAGTGTCAGGCCGACATCTTTGCGCTCAATCGTGGTGAAGGGGTTGGTCGTGCCCACTGAAGCTCCTGCGAAGGAGCCGGTCACAAAGGGTACGTTTTGGCCAATCACGATCTTGGCTTCTTCGTTGTCCAGCGTGAGCAAGTTGGGCGTGGACAGCACGTTGGCATCGCCGTTTGACTGCAAAAAACGCGCCAAAGCCCCGAGGGCCAAGGCACCGTTGCGTTGTGCGCCAATAGCCACGTTCAAGCCTGTCGATGCCGTGTAATTGCCCGAAGCGGCCCTTGCAGCCAGGGTCAGCAAGTTGGTACCGCCCACTGCAAAATTGGTGCCCAACAATCCCACAAGGCTTCCGTTGGTGCCGGTTCCGCTCATCCACTGCACACCAAACTCGGCGGCCTTGTCGGCGCTGACCTCGGCGATCAGGCTCTCGACAAACACTTGGGCGCGGCGCTGGTCGAGCATGTCGATCACGCTGCGCAACTGGCGGTACTGCGGCTCGGGCGCGGTGATGATGAGCGCGTTGGTGGCCGTATCGGCCTGGATTTGGCCGCCGGTGGACGGCTGGGCCGAGGGGCTGGCGCTGCCCGCCGCCGCACCCGCTGCAGCTGGGTTGGCACCCAGCCCGCTGGTCACCCCACCGCTGCGCGCTTCACCCGCGATGGCAGCGCGCAAGGTGGCGGCCAGTTTGGTGGCATCGGCGTTCTTCAGGTACACCACATGGATGTTGCCGCTGGCCGCGCCCGCGCCGGTGGCGCTGGGCTGGTCGAGTTGGTCGACCAAGCTGCGCACCAGTGCCAGACGCGCCGGGTTGGCGGCTCGCACGATGAGCGAGTTGGTGCGCACCTCGGGGATGACGGTGGTCTTGAACGAGTTGTCCGATTGGCCTTGAGCGGCAGGGGCAGCGGCAGCACCCGATTCGATCAGGCGCTGCACCATGGGGGCCAGGTCGCCCGCGATGGCGTGGCGCAGGCGCAGCACCTCGACGCCTGTGGCGTTGGACACGTCGAGCGCCGCAATGATGCGGCCCAGGCGCTGCAGGTTGTCGCTGTAGTCGGTGATCACCAGCGCGTTGGTGCCGGGGTTGACGTTGATGGTGTTGTTGGGGCTGATCA
>NZ_JBILQU010000198.1:0-3084 GCF_044373035.1 Limnohabitans sp.
GTCTTTTTCGGCCATGGCATTGAGAGCGGAGGCCAACAGTTCATCGGGCTTGACCGTGAACAAGGTGCTGCCCTTGACGCGCAAAATATCATTGACTTTCATGGCATCTCTCCTGTGGTTTGTGTGTGACTGACGAAGATTCAATATAGCCCACAATGTGTGGCCTGCACAGCCTTTCGTCCACGCAGGCCTTTTTCTTTTTTCGGAGACAACCCATGGCTGGTTACAGTGATCCCGGTTTTGACACTTTGGCTTTGCATGCGGGGGCGGCCCCTGACCCGACCACGGGCGCTCGGGCAGTGCCCATCCATTTGACCACTTCGTTTGTGTTCGAGTCGAGCGACCAGGCCGCAGCCCTCTTCAACCTGGAGCGCCCAGGCCACGTCTACAGCCGCATCAGCAACCCCACCAACGCGGTGTTGGAGCAGCGCATCTCGGCTTTGGAGGGCGGCATTGGTGCCATCACCACCGCCAGCGGCCAAGCGGCTTTGCACCTGGCCATTGCCACGCTCATGGGCGCAGGCTCGCACATCGTGGCCTCTTCGGCTTTGTATGGCGGCTCACACAATCTGCTGCACTACACCCTGAGCCGGTTTGGTATCCGCACCACGTTTGTGAAACCCGGCGACCTGGACGCCTGGCGCGCCGCCGTGCAGCCCGACACCAAACTCTTTTTTGGCGAGACGGTGGGCAACCCCGGCATGGACGTGCTGGACATCGAAGCGGTGAGCGCCATCGCCCACAAGGCGGGCGTGCCGCTGCTGGTCGATTCCACCCTCACCTCGCCCTGGCTCATCAAACCTTTCGACCACGGGGCTGATCTGGTTTACCACTCGGCCACCAAATTTTTGTCGGGCCATGGCACGGTGGTGGGCGGCGTGGTGGTCGATGGCGGCAGTTTTGACTGGGACAAGTCGGGCAAGTTCGCCGAACTGAGCCAAGCCTACGAAGGCTTTCACAACATGGTGTTCAGCGAAGAAAGCACCGTGGGCGCCTTTTTGCTGCGGGCCCGGCGCGAAGGTCTGCGTGACTTTGGTGCCTGCATGAGCCCGCACACCGCTTGGCTGATTTTGCAAGGCATTGAAACCCTGCCCCTGCGCATGGCCCGCCACATGGAAAACACCGCCAAAGTGGTCGAATTTTTGGCCGCGCACCCGCTGGTCAGCCGCGTCGGCCACCCGATGCTGGAAAGCCACCCCAGTCATGCGTTGGCGCAAAAACTCTTGCCACGCGGTGCCGGCTCGGTGTTCAGCTTCGACATCAAGGGCTCTCGTGCCCAAGGCCAAAAGTTCATCGAAACCCTCAAGGTCTTCAGCCACTTGGCCAACGTGGGAGACTGCCGCAGCCTGGTGATCCACCCGGCCAGCACCACGCATTTCCGCATGAGCGATGAGGCCTTGGCCGCCAGCGGCATTGGCCCGGGCACGATCAGGCTGTCGATTGGCTTGGAAGACCCCGCCGATTTGATCGACGACCTTAAAAAAGCACTCAAAGCTGCAGAAAAAACTTGAAACCCATGCAAATACGCGCCTACCAAAAACCTGACGAAGCCGCTGTGGTGGCTTTGTGGCAAGCCTGTGATCTGACCCGCCCCTGGAACGATCCCTACAAAGACATTGCGCGCAAGCTGCAAGTGCGGCCCGACCTTTTTTTGGTGGGTGAAGTGCAAGGCCGCTTGATGGCCAGCGCCATGTTTGGCTACGAAGGCCATCGCGGCTGGGTCAACTACCTGGCCATCTCGCCAGACCACCAACGACAAGGCCACGCCAAGGCCATGATGCAGCACGGCGAAGCCCTGCTGCTGGCCTCGGGCTGTCCCAAAATCAATTTGCAAGTGCGCGCCAGCAACGCCCAAGTGCTGGCTTTTTACGAATCGCTGGGTTACCGCGACGACCAGGTCGTCAGCATGGGCAAACGCCTGATCCCGGACCATTGAACACCCCCACACCATGCACATCCAACTGCCCACACACCCGCTGTACGCCTACACCGGCGGCAAGCCCTTCAACCCCGCGCAGCCCACCGCCGTGTTCATCCACGGCGTGCTCAACGACCACAGCGTCTGGATTTTGCAAACCCGTTACATGGCGCACCACGGCTGGAACGTGCTGGCCATTGACCTGCCGGGGCACTGCAAAAGCCAAGGCACACCACCCCAAAGCGTGGAAGAAGCGGCCGACACCGTCATTGCCTTGCTCGATGCACTGAAGATCGAAAAAGCCGCGCTGATCGGCCACAGTTTTGGCTCGCTCATCGCGCTCGAAGCCACCGCCCGCGACGCGGCATTGCATCCGGGGCGCATCAGCCACCTGGTCATGGTCGGCACGGCCTACCCCATGCGCGTGTCGCCAGCCCTGCTCGATCAGTCGGTCAGCGCACCCTTCAAGGCGATTGACATGGTCAACAGCTTTTCGCATTCCACACTAGCCCCACCGCCTTCGGCCTTGGGCCCCGGCACCTGGCTGTATGGCGGCAGCAAAGCGCTCATGCGCCGCGTGCTGGCCAGCAACACACAAGTGAACCTGTTTCACACCGGCTTCAAGGCTTGTGACGACTACCGTGGTGCCGAGGCTGCCATGCCCCAAGTCACTTGCCCTGCCTTGTTTGTGCTGGGCAGCGCCGACCAGATGACGCCACCCAAGGCCGCGCAAAGCCTGATCGACTTGTGCGGACAAGCCAAAGTGGTCAAGCTGCCCGCAGGCCATTCGCTCATGACCGAAGCACCCGAAGGCGTGTTGCAGGCGCTCAAGGATTTTTTGAAACCATGAGCTGGACGGCCATTCGCGCACAAGGGTGCGTTGCTACAACATGAACACACTGACTGCCCACATCACGCCGCCCTTGTCGGCCGAGAGGGCCCAGCAAATCGCCCAATCGCTGGACCTGCGGGCTTTGCCACGCGACTTTCTGGACAACCCCTACCCGGTCTACGCCGCGCTGCGCGAGACCGAGCCCTTTAAGCGCATGCCCGATGGCTCGTATTTCCTGACGCGCCACGCCGATCTGGTGGCCGTGTACCGCGACGCCAAGGTCTTCAGCTCCGACAAACAAGTCGAGTTCGGCCCCAAATACAACCACGCTCCG
>NZ_JBILQU010000199.1:0-3062 GCF_044373035.1 Limnohabitans sp.
GCCAAGCGGATTTCGGTGTAACGCATGGCGGCCGCGTTGTCGCCGTCCACCGAGCCAAAGTTGCCCTGGCCGTCGACCAGCATGTGGCGCATGGAAAAATCTTGCGCCATGCGCACGATGGTGTCGTAGACCGACTGGTCGCCGTGCGGGTGGTATTTGCCGATCACGTCACCCACGATTCGGGCCGACTTTTTGTAGGGGCGGTTCCAGTCGTTGTTCAGCTCGTGCATCGCGAACAAGACCCTGCGGTGCACGGGTTTCAGGCCGTCCCGGGCATCGGGCAGGGCACGCCCGACAATCACGCTCATGGCGTAATCGAGGTAGCTGCGCCGCATTTCCTCTTCCAGACTGATGGGCAGTGTTTCTTTGGCAAACTGGGTCATATATGAGAAAAGCAAAAGTGGCGCGGTAAAAACGTCCATTTTAGGTGCAAGCGGCTGTCGCGTCCATGCAACATTTGGCATGCAATTGTGTTCGCCTTGGGCTGTCGGCAAGGCAATTGGACAGGCCCTCCGCTGTCTATGGCACAATAAAAAGCAACGCAGCGGGTGACGGTCATCTGCAGCGTCTTTTTTTCGCAGCGCGTCTGCGGCTTTACCCTTTAAGAGGAAGACCATGAAAAAACTGAACAAAGTAGCGATGCTGTTGGCGTCAGCAGCGCTCGCATCCGCTGCTGGTGCTCAAACCATCGACAACTGGCGCAACGGCACAGGCGACTTGGTCTGGAAAAACGGCACCAACGAACTGTGCTGGCGTGATGCCAACTGGACACCTGCCACAGCCGCTGCCGGTTGCGACGGTGCCATCGTGGCCAAGCCAGCCGCTGCAGCGCCAGCTCCAGCTCCAGCTCCAGCTCCAGCTCCAGCAGCTCGTCCTGCCGCTCCACCAGCCCCAACTGCTGCTGCACCTGCTCCCGCCGCTGCTGCACCACGTCCAGCTGCGCCCCCACCAGCCGCCGCAACCAAAGTCACTTACGCCGCTGACGCGTTCTTTGACTTCGACAAGTCGGTCCTGAAGGCCGAAGGCAAAGCCAAGCTGGACGACCTGGTTGGCAAAGTCAAGGGCATTAACCTGGAAGTCATCATTGCCGTGGGTCACACCGACTCCGTGGGTTCTGACGCTTACAACCAGAAGTTGTCGGTCAAGCGTTCCGACGCTGTCAAGGCCTATTTGGTGACCAAGGGCATCGAAAAGAACCGCGTTTACACCGAAGGCAAAGGCGAGAAGCAGCCCGTGGCTGACAACAAGACATCCGCTGGCCGTTCCAAGAACCGCCGCGTGGAAATCGAAGTGGTCGGTACACGCCCTAACTGATCTGTTGCCAAGATCACGAAAAGCCCCAGCAATGGGGCTTTTTTTCGTCTGTCGTTCATGGCTTTTGGTCTGTTCACCGACAATCAGCACCCATGACTACAAGCACCACCAATGTCGACCCGGCCGAACTGGCCAAGTTTTCCGACCTGGCCCACCGCTGGTGGGATCCTGAAAGCGAATTCCGCCCCCTGCACCAGATCAACCCTTTGCGTCTGGAGTGGATTCATGGCTTGGTCCCGCTGACGGGCTTGAGCGTGGTCGATGTGGGTTGTGGCGGTGGCATCTTGGCCGACGCCATGGCGCGCAAAGGCGCCCAGGTGCTCGGTATTGACTTGGCCACCAAATCCCTCAAAGTAGCCCAGCTGCACGCTCTGGAGGCCGGGACCCAAGGCGTTCAATACCGCGAAGTCAGCGCCGAAACCCTGGCCGCTGAGCAGCCCGCGCAGTTTGATGTGGTCACCTGCATGGAAATGCTGGAGCATGTGCCCGACCCCGCCTCGGTGGTCAAAGCCTGTGCCCAAATGGTCAAACCGGGCGGCTGGGTCTTCTTTTCAACGCTCAACCGCAACCCCAAGTCATTCCTTTTTGCAATCGTTGGGGCCGAATACATTCTGAACCTTTTGCCCAAAGGCACGCACGAATTTGCCCGCCTGATCAAGCCCAGCGAACTGACGGCCTGGGCGCGCGAAGCCGGGCTGGACGCTCAAGGCTTCAAGGGCATGGAATACAACCCTTTCACCAAGCGGTATTGGCTGAGCCAGAACACCAGCGTGAACTATTTGCTCGCCTGTCGGAAAGCCTGAACATGTTTCAACACGCACAAGCCGTCTTGTTTGACCTCGATGGCACCTTGATCGACAGCGCCCCGGATTTGGGTGCAGCTGCGGACAAAATGCGGGTCGACCGTGGCATGCCCTCTCTGCCTCTGGAGCATTACCGCCATATGGCCGGCGCTGGTGCCCGGGGCATGCTGGGCATCGCCTTTGGCATGACACCCGAGCACCCCGACTTCGAGGCCATGAAAGAAGAGTTTTTCGTCACCTACGAAAACTGCATGACCGAACGCACCCGCATCTTCGACGGCGTGGTGGACATGGTCGAACGCTTGGTGGCCCTGGGCCTGCCGTGGGGCGTGGTGACCAACAAATCCAGCCGATTCACCGATCCGCTGACCGCAGCCATGCCTTTGTTTGCCACAGCCGGCGCCATCGTCAGCGGCAACACCACGCCGCACGCCAAACCCCACCCCGAGCCTTTGTTTGAGGCCGCGCGGCGTTTGTCGATTGACCCGGCGCGCTGTGTGTACGTGGGTGACGATGAACGCGACATCGTTGCAGGCCTGGCTGCAGGCATGGGCACGGTGGCCGCGACCTACGGTTATTTGGGGCAACAGACCGATATTTCTCGCTGGAATGCCCATTTGCACATTGATTCACCGATGGACCTCTTGAAATTCCTCAAGAGCGCCTAAAATAGGCACCTCAGGGGCTGCACTGGTTTCGACATGGGTTCGGACGCGTGGCAGGGCATGTCGAGGTTCTGATCCTCGTTAATCTTCGGAAAAAAAACTAACTGCAAACGACGAACGTTTCGCACTCGCCGCTTAATCCGGTGAGCCTTGCAACAGTTGGCCGATAGGCTGGGTTAGGGTGATGAGGGGGTTAAACCCCTCAAAGTCCTAGCTGCAAGGTAAAACATATGGGCTGGCATCACCTCGGGTACCTTGGGGTGGTGTGAGAAAAAAGGGT
>NZ_JBILQU010000200.1:0-3045 GCF_044373035.1 Limnohabitans sp.
GGGCGGCGGTGAGCATGCCGTTCTGGTTATTGGCGGCTTCGGCCATCAAGGAGCCGAGCAAGAAGAGTCGGGGGTCGTTGGGGGCGGTTTTGGCCAGGGTGTTGAGCATGCGGGCCGCATCGGTCAGGCGTTTTTCACCGATGAGTTTTTCGACGTATTGGAGTTGGCTGGTGAACTCTTGGGCGCGGAGGGTGGAGCTGCTCATGGCATTTTTTCAAGGCAAAAGACAATCCACGAGTCTAAAGCCAAATCAGTCTTGCCAGAACAGGCGGTTGTTCGGCTAAAAAAGACTGCTGAGAGGGTTCTAAAATGCCAAGATGCACAGGCTTTGTGTCAACGCCATGTTGGGGTTGCTGGCTTGAACAGGAGTGAACGGGTGAGAGTTTTCCCCCATGTCGATCTTTTACGCGCCCTGGCCGCTTTGCTGGTGGTGGTTTACCACCTGGATGCGCTGGGCAGCCTGGCGTTGCGCGGTGATGTGTTTTGGACCTTGCCTTTTCGCTACGGCTGGGTCGGCGTGGATCTGTTTTTGGTGATCAGCGGTTTTGTGATCATGCTCAGCGCGGCGCAAGCCCATGATCGGACGCCGAAAGATTTCAAATGGCCTTTCATGCAGCGCAGGCTCAGGCGTTTGTTGCCGTTGTATCTGCTGACTTGCCTGATTTTCTTGTTTCTGGTGCGTCCCGAAGTGTTGTTGCGCCCGCTGAACCAGTTGCTGCCCGTGTTGCTGAGCCATGCTTTATTTTTGCAAAACTTGAGCCACCACACCCATGGGGTGATCAATGGGGTGACATGGTCCCTGGCATTGGAGATGCAGTTTTACCTGGCCTTGGTGTTCACGGTGGGGTTTTGGTTGCGTTTGGGGGCGGTTCGCACTGTGTTGGTTTTGGTGGGCTTGGCCTGGGCTTGGCGCTATGGCACCACTTTTTTCTGGGTGCCGGGTGTGGCCGTGCCGCATTTGCAGGTGGTCTACACCACCCAGCTGCCGGGCACGTTGGATGCTTTTGGCATGGGCATGGCGCTGGCGTTGTATGTGCACCAGGCCAAGGGCGCATTGCCGGCGTGGTTGCGCCCACAGGCGGTGAACAGCCTGGCCTGGTGTGTGGTGGCGGTGGTTTTGCTCAGTGCGGCGGCCATGCTGCTGCTCAGGCAAACCTATTGGGCGCACACCGGCATGGTGGTGTTTTGGCGAACTTTGCTCGCCATGGGCTTTGCCGCCGCTTTGGCGGCTGCGCTGACGTGCCCTTTGACCAGCGGGGGTTGGATGCGACCCTGGCACTATTTGGGTGAGATCAGCTATGGCATCTATCTGTGGCACTTTTTGGTGCTGTTGTCTTTGCTTCAGATGACGCCCTTGCGGGGTAGCAGTTTGTTGTGGGCGGTGATGCTGGGCACGCTGGCGCTGGCCGCCTCGTCCTGGCACCTGATGGAGAAGCACTGGGTGGCCCGCCGAACGGGGCCTGTCCCGTTGGTTCGCCCGGATGCGGCCTGAATTTCCCGTGCCCTGATGGCCTCAGGCGGTCGCCAGACCACCGCCGACCGTCACCTTGCCTGCGATATCGCCAGCCAGCATGATGGCTTGCCGAGCCGATTCTGCCGTTTGGGCTTGTGCCATTTGGGTTTTCCAGTCGCCGCTCCATTCGGCCACATAGTTGGGGTTCATGGCGGCGCGCAGGCTGGCACGGTCGAGCATGTTTTGCGCTTGGCCCAGCAAAACGGGGTTGTTGAAGGGGTCGGTGATGCCTTGCTTGGCCCACACATCGGCAATGGTGCCTTGGCCAAAAGGGTTGGGCTGCGCGCTTTGCCATTCCATGAAGTTTTTGACGGCGGACGAAATGCCGCTAGTTTGGGCGGTGACCGTGACAGGCGTTGTGCTTGCGTTGCTTTCCTGAGAGACCGCCGGGGTTTCAACCATGCTGCTCTGTTCGGTTTGGACAGGTGCAGGAGTCGCCAGCGAATCGGCGACTTGTTTCAACTGAGCGCCAAAAACGCTTTTCTCGGTGTCTTCAACGGGGGCTGGGGTACTGGGGCTCGCGCTGATCGCGGCCGAAATGGGTCGGTAAATGCCATTGATGGTGATCATGGTGTCTGTCCTGGGGTATCGGGTTGGACCGTGATGGAAGTAGACGTAGGCAAGCAATATGCGGGCCAGTATGAAGTGGCAATTTTTTGCCACCTGTGGTGGCAGTCGGCCTGGTCAGTTGGCAGGCTGGGCAGTACCGTTGCCACGCGGCGCTGATGGCAGAGTCTGCAGGGTTTGCCGCAGGCTTTCAAACAAGACGTGGGATGCGTGTTGGGTGTTGCGCGGGCTGAACGAAAAAAGATTCAGGCCTTCACCGTTTTGTTCGTGTGCTGGGGTGTCCATGAAAAAGGACAGGAATTGGGCACCGGCGGCATGGTGTTGCCGCAGCACGGTGGTCAGCTCGGGTGCGGTCATGCCCCGCAGCGGATGAAATTCTGTGATGCCGTACTGGCGGTGTTTTTCTTGCTGTAGCCAACCGCGAAATGAGGGGCCATAGCTGGTTTCCCCATAAAGGCTGACACCCAGCTGCAGTTGGCTTTGTGGCTGCAGTGAGGTGTGGACCGCGAATTTATCGGCATCCCAGCCGGGGTTGAAGTTGGGCACGATCTGGTGGGTGTAACGCGGTGTCTGGGCTAGGCAGCCCGAATCAAACAACTGGTTGAAGTGTTGTAAATAGCCCTGAACCTGGCTTTGTCTGAATTGAAGCCATTCACGCGCCAAGGGGTTGTAGTAATAAGAGGCCAGGTCACGCGGTTCATCGGTGTAGTTTTGGATGCTGGCGGGCAGCGGGGCCATGGCGGGTGCGGGCACCGAGGGGACTGCTTGCAGGGGCGACTGCTTTCGGTCCCCAATGGCCACATGGCGCGTGGACAGGTGGTAAAGGCTGTCGTCGCCCAGGCTCAGGCCCAAGTCGATGCGGTGGATGCCGGGGGGCCATTGGCTGAAGTCCAGGTCATGACGCCAACCGACGTTGGCGCGGCCAAATTCGGGCTTGGCGGCCAGCACGTCTTGTCTGTCCAAGC
>NZ_JBILQU010000201.1:0-2965 GCF_044373035.1 Limnohabitans sp.
TTGCAAAACCTGGGTGTGCGCATCTTGCCTGTGCCACGATTGGAGATTGGGCCGGACCTGGATGTGGTGGAACGTTATGCGCAGTTGCATGCACCCAAGATGATGGTCAGTGTGTCGGTCTTGCACAACCCCACAGGTTATGGCTTGTCCTTGCCTTGTGCGCACCAGTTGGTGAATCTGGCGCACCGCTACAACTTTCATGTGGTCGAAGACGACACCTACGGGCACATGGCCCCGGCGCATGCGGTGCGCTTGTCGGTGCTCGATGGCTTGCAAAAAACCATCTACGTCAGCGGCTATGCCAAGATCCTCGCGCCCAGTTGGCGCGTGGGTTACCTGGCGGCTCCGGCCGATTTGAAAGATGCGTTTTTGGACACCAAGCTTTTGTCCACACTCACCACCCCGGTGCTGTTCGAAAAGGCGCTGGCCTTGTGCCTGGAGCAAGGCGCGATCCGGCGGCACACCGAGCGCTTGTCGCA
Organism: Limnohabitans sp.; assembly: GCF_044373035.1. Lineage (GTDB taxonomy): Bacteria > Pseudomonadota > Gammaproteobacteria > Burkholderiales > Burkholderiaceae_C > Limnohabitans_A. Next base: position 480 of record NZ_JBILQU010000201.1, read on the forward strand.
ATTGCTGGATGTCGCCCGCAGCCGCAGTGTGAAGCTGGCGCTGGCGCACGGTTGCCAGTTCGTGGCAGCGCCTCAAGGCCTGTTTGGCTGGGTGGATGTGGGGGTTGACACCGATCTGCTGGCGCTGCGCATGCACGATGCCGGTTATCTGCTGGCACCTGGCTCCTTGTTCCATGCCGATCGCAGGCCCGGCTCGTTGATGCGGGTGAACTTTGCCAGCACGCAAGATGACAAGTTTTGGCGCGCCTTGGCCAAGACGCGGCAGGCTTTGCTGTAGTTTTCCCCCGGGGCTTGATGTTCTTTGAGTCTTCACACCCTTGGCGGGTGCTCAACGTGTCGACAAAATTTCCCAGCGTTCCATGGCGGCCAGCAGCTGGTCATCGATTTCCGTATCGCGGCGGAACAGTTGTTGCGCCTGCCCGGGGTCGCGCTGGTAAACGCTGCCGTCGGACAGTTGCGCACGCACGTTGGTTTGCTCCTTTTCCAAGTTCTCTATTTTTGTTGGCAGCTCGGCCAGCTCGCGTTGTTCTTTGTAGCTGAGCTTGCTGCGTGTTGGGGTGCTTGCTGCGGGGGCTGATGACGCTGGGATGGGGCTTGCGGCTGGGGCTGCCTGAATTGGGGTGCCGCTGCGCTGCGCCGTTTGAGCCCGAATGGCCTGAGCACGTTTGGATTGGACCAGCCAGTCCTGCACCGAGCCCTCGTACTCGCGCCAAAAACCAGGTTGGTCTGGGGCGCTTTCGCAGGCAATGATGCCCGTGACCACGTTGTCCATGAAGGCGCGGTCGTGGCTGACCAGGAACACCGTGCCTTCGTAGGTTTGCAGCAGCTCTTCGAGCAATTCAAGGGTTTCGATGTCCAGGTCGTTGGTCGGTTCGTCCAGCACCAGCACGTTGGCTGGTCGCGCAAACAAGCGGGCCAACAGAAGACGGTTGCGTTCACCGCCCGACAGTGAGCGCACCGGCGAAGTGCCGCGTGCGGGCGAGAACAAAAAGTCACCCAGGTAGCTCTTGACGTGCTGGCGTTTGTTGCCAATCTCGATCCATTCGCTGCCGGGGCTGATGAAGTCTTCCAGCGTGGCGTCCAGGTCCAGCGCATCGCGCATTTGGTCAAAATAGGCCACTTCGAGCTTGGTGCCACGGCGCACTTCACCGCTGTCGGCTTCAAGCTCGCCCAAAATCAGTTTGAGCAAGGTGGTTTTGCCGGCACCGTTGGGGCCCAATAAGCCGATCTTGTCGCCACGCAGCAATGTGCCGGTGAATTTCTGGATCACAGTGCGCACCGAGCCGTCGGGTTGGGTGAAGCTTTTGCTCACGTCGGTCAGTTCGGCCACCAGCTTGCCGCTTGGCACACCCGAGGCGACTTCCATCTTCACGTTGCCCACTTTTTCACGTCGTGCTGCACGTTCGCCGCGCAGGTTTTGCAGCCGAGTGATGCGGCTTTGACTGCGGGTGCGGCGCGCTTCTACGCCTTTGCGGATCCAGATCTCTTCTTGGGCCAGCAATTTGTCAGCCTTGGCCTGAATCACGGCTTCTTGAGCGAGTTGCTCTTCTTTTTGTATCTGGTAGGCGGCGTAGTTGCCCGGGTAAGGGCGCAGCTTGCCGCGGTCCAACTCCACAATGCGGGTGGCGATGCGGTCCAAGAATGCCCGGTCGTGCGTGATGGCGATCACGCTGCCCTTGAAGTCGATCAACAGATCTTCCAGCCAGGTGATGGCGTTCAGGTCCAGGTGGTTGGTGGGCTCGTCCAATAAGAGAACGTCTGGGCGGGTCACCAAAGCTTGCGCGAGGGCCACGCGCTTGCGCATCCCCCCGGACAACGATTGCACCACCGCACGGGGGTCCAGTTGCAAGCGTTGCAGGGTTTCGTCCAGCCGCTGCTCCCAGCCCCACCCATCGCGCGATTCGATGAGCCCTTGCAAAGTGTCCAGGTCGCCCCGGCTGTGGGTGTAATCGTCGATCCATTGCACCACTTCGGCCAAGCCTTCACGCACAGACTCAAAAATGGTGTGCTCAGCGACCAGGATGGGCTCCTGAGCCACGTAGGCGATGCGAACGCCTTGCTGTACATGCAAGTTACCGTCGTCTGGGCGCTCCATGCCCGCCAGAATCTTGAGTAAGGACGATTTGCCGGTGCCGTTGCGACCAATCAAGCCGATGCGCTCAGTCGTCTCCAAAGAGAAGTCGGCGTGATCGAGGAGGGCGACGTGACCAAAAGCCAGAGACGCGTTCATGAGTGTGAGTAATGCCATGGGCGCATTATCCCGGGGGCGGATGCAAAAATTAGCCGAAAAATTCAAAAAGATGGTTAAGGGCCCAAAAGCTGTGTCACAATGGAGGGCTTCGCTGCGCACAAAGCAGTTTTCGCAAGAAAGCCAAAGCAGGCAGCGAAGAGGTTTTTGAGAAGATCACAAGGATCGAAAAATTTTTCAAATACTTGACGTGGCCTTAAAAACTGTGTCATAATTCAAGGCTTCGCTGATCGCAGCG
>NZ_JBILQU010000077.1:0-13122 GCF_044373035.1 Limnohabitans sp.
ACTATCTACCTATGTTGTAGCCTTATTAGTGCAAAAAAATAGCCCTGGAAGGGGCTATTGAATGCGTACCGAAACAAAAATATGGAGGCGCGACCCAGAGTCGAACTGGGCTCGACGGATTTGCAATCCGTTGCATAACCGCTTTGCTATCGCGCCATGGTCAGTCAAGACTGACAAAAACTAATGAATGATGAATCAATGGGTCAAAATTTAACGGGCATCTAAACTTTGAATGGAGCGGGAAACGAGATTCGAACTCGCGACCTCAACCTTGGCAAGGTTGCGCTCTACCAACTGAGCTATTCCCGCACATTGAGAAATCAGATGAAAGATGTTGGTACTTCTTTCGGATATTTGGAGCGGGAAACGAGATTCGAACTCGCGACCTCAACCTTGGCAAGGTTGCGCTCTACCAACTGAGCTATTCCCGCATATTTCAGAGAACTTGACATGGTTGGCCTTGTCCGCTGCAATGGCCAAATTGTAATTCAATTTCTGGCCGACTTGGAGGCCGGCCTGAAAATTTTGCATCAATGTTTCACGGCCTCTGCTTTGGCCGTTGCAGGCACCGCAGTCAAGGCGGCTGCCGCCACCTCTTCGTCGCTCAAGGGCGTGGGCTTGGCTTCCAAAGCCACCTCCAGCACTTGGTCGATCCACTTGACGGGCACGATTTCCAGACCGTTTTTGACATTCTCAGGAATGTCCTGCAAGTCCTTGACGTTGTCTTCGGGGATCAACACGGTCTTGATGCCACCGCGCAATGCCGCCAGCAATTTCTCTTTCAGACCACCAATGGCCGTGACTTCGCCGCGCAAGGTGATTTCACCGGTCATGGCCACATCGGCACGCACCGGAATACCCGTCATGGCCGACACCATGGCCGTGGTCATGGCAGCGCCTGCACTCGGGCCATCCTTGGGCGTGGCGCCATCGGGCACGTGGATGTGGAGGTCTTTCTTCTCAAAGACCTCGTCCTTGATGCCCAAGAGGCGCGAGCGGCTGCGCACCACGGTGCGCGCAGCCTCCACAGACTCTTTCATCACATCGCCCAAAGAACCGGTGCGGGTGATCACGCCTTTGCCAGGCATCAGGGCCGCTTCGATGGTCAGCAAATCGCCGCCCACCTCGGTCCAGGCCAAACCGACGACCTGGCCCACCTGGTTCTTTTGCTCGGCGCGGCCATAGGTGTACTTGCGCACACCCAAAAAGTCATTCAAGTTGTCTTCATTCACCACCACCTGAGGCGTCATTTGCTTGAGCAGCAAAGCCTTGACGACTTTGCGGCAAATCTTGCCCAGCTCGCGCTCCAGCGACCGCACACCGGCTTCGCGGGTGTAGTAACGCACCACATCGCGCACGGCCTCTTCGGTCACCAGCAGCTCTGAGTCTTTCACGCCGTTGTTGGTCAATTGCTTGGGCAGCAAATACTTCATGGCGATGCTGGTTTTTTCGTCTTCGGTGTAACCCGACAAACGGATCACTTCCATCCGGTCCAACAGGGCCGAAGGGATGTTCATCGAATTGGAGGTGGCCACAAACATCACATCGCTCAGGTCAAAGTCGACCTCGACGTAATGGTCACCGAAGGTGTGGTTTTGCTCAGGGTCCAGCACTTCCAGCAAAGCACTGGATGGGTCACCCCGAAAATCCGTGCCCAGCTTGTCGATCTCGTCGAGCAGGAACAGCGGGTTCTTGGTGCCGACCTTGTTCAGGTTTTGCAGCACCTTGCCAGGCAAAGCGCCGATGTAGGTGCGGCGGTGGCCGCGAATTTCGGCCTCGTCACGCATGCCGCCCAAGGCCATGCGCACGTATTTGCGCCCCGTGGCCTTGGCAATGGATTGGCCCAGCGAGGTCTTGCCCACGCCAGGTGGCCCCACCAAGCACAAAATGGGGGCTTTGACCTTGTCCACGCGCTGCTGCACCGCAAGGTATTCCAAGATGCGGTCTTTGACCTTGTCCAGGCCGAAGTGGTCCTGATTAAGCACCTCTTCGGCGTTGGCCAGATCGTGCTTGAGCTTGGTTTTTTTGCCCCAAGGCAAGCCAATCAGCACGTCCAGGTAGTTGCGCACCACAGAGGCTTCAGCCGACATGGGCGACATGAGCTTGAGTTTTTTCAGTTCACCATCGGCCTTTTTGCGGGCCTCGGCCGACATTTTGGCGGCCTTGATCTTCTTTTCGATTTCCTCGATGTCCGCGCCCTCTTCGCCATCGCCCAGCTCTTTCTGGATGGCCTTGACCTGCTCGTTCAGGTAGAAGTCGCGCTGGTTTTTTTCCATTTGGCGCTTGACGCGGCCACGGATGCGCTTGTCCACATTCAGAATGTCAACCTCATGCTCCAACTGAGCAAACAGGTTTTCCAAACGCGACTTGATGTTGGCCAAGTCCAGCACCTGTTGCTTGTTTTCCAACTTGAGCGGCAAGTGAGCTGCGATCGTGTCGGCCAGGCGTCCAGGATCATCGATGCTAGAAATCGAGGTCAGGATTTCCGGTGGGATTTTCTTGTTGAGTTTGACGTACTGGTCAAACTGCTGCATCACGGCGCGGCGCAGGGCCTCGATCTCGCTGCTGTCATCGGACTGCTCAGAAACCGGGTCCACCGGGGTGACGGCGGCCACGAAATGGGCTTCGCCGTCCACAATGGACTTGACCAAGGCGCGTTGCTGACCTTCAACCAGCACCTTCACGGTCCCATCGGGCAGTTTGAGCATCTGCAAGATGGTGGAGACACAGCCCACGTCGAACATGTCTTCAACGCCCGGTTCGTCCTTGGCGGCTGTCTTTTGGGCCACCAGCATGATACGGCGCTCGGCGGCCATGGCCGACTCCAGCGCCTTGATGCTTTTGGGGCGGCCAACAAACAGCGGAATCACCATGTGAGGGAACACCACCACGTCGCGCAGCGGCAACATGGGCAGTTCAATCAGGGTGGGCGGCAAAGGTGTGTGTCCAGACATGGTGTGTCCCTCGGGTCAATTCAAAGCACATGGTTGCTGCGCCCGCGATTTCAACCCTGCAACAGCAAAGGGTGAAAGATCGGTGCAACACATGTGGGTTAGGCCTGTTTGGCCGACTCGCGGTAAACCAGCAGCGGCGGCTTGTTGTCGTCGATGACCGACTCGTCCACCACCACTTTTTCAACGTTCGCCTGGTTGGGTAACTCAAACATCGTGTCAATCAGGGCTTGCTCCATGATGGAGCGCAGGCCTCGGGCACCGGTTTTTCGGGCCAGCGCCTTGCGGGCCATGGCCGTGAGGGCGTTGGGTCGCACTTCCAGTTCGACGCCTTCCATGGCCAGCAGTTTGGTGAACTGTTTGACCACTGCGTTTTTTGGCTCGGTCAGAATTTGCACCAAGGCATCTTCGCTGAGCTCGGCCAAGGTGGCCACCACCGGCAAGCGACCCACCAGCTCGGGGATCAAGCCGAACTTGATCAGGTCTTCCGGCTCGACCTCGTTGAACACGTCGGTGAGCGAGCGCTGCTTTTTGCTCTTGACGGTTGCGCCAAAGCCGATGCCGCCAGATTCGGTGCGGTTTTCAATGACTTTTTCCAGGCCCGCAAACGCACCGCCGCAAATGAACAGGATGTTGGTCGTGTCGATCTGCAAAAAGTCTTGGTTGGGGTGCTTGCGCCCGCCTTGCGGGGGCACACTGGCCATGGTGCCTTCGACCAATTTCAGCAAGGCTTGTTGCACGCCCTCGCCCGACACGTCACGGGTAATCGATGGGTTGTCCGACTTGCGGGTGATCTTGTCGATCTCGTCGATGTAAACAATGCCGCGCTGGGCACGCTCGACATCGTAATTGCAGGTCTGCAGAAGCTTGGCGACGATGTTTTCAACGTCCTCACCCACATAACCGGCTTCGGTCAAAGTGGTGGCGTCGGCCATGACAAAGGGCACGTCCAGCATGCGGGCCATGGTTTGGGCCAGCAAAGTCTTGCCAGACCCTGTGGGACCGATCAGCAAGATGTTGCTCTTGGCCAGCTCAACATCGTCTTTTTTGGCACCCTCTTTGTGTTTCAGTCGCTTGTAGTGGTTGTACACCGCCACCGCCAGGCTGCGTTTGGCTTTCTCCTGACCAATCACATAATTGTCCAAGTTGGTCTTGATGTCCAGAGGTGTGGGCAAGCCCTCTTTGGCACCCTCACCCACGGTGGTGGTGGAGGCCAGCTCATCGCGCACGATGTCGTTGCACAAATCAATGCATTCGTCGCAAATGAATACCGACGGCCCTGCGATCAGCTTTTTGACCTCGTGCTGGCTTTTGCCGCAAAAGGAGCAGAACAGGTTTTTCTCAGTACTCGAGCCTTTTTTATCGGCCATAAATGTCGCCTCGGAATCCGGAATTCGTCAATGATAACGAAAGAAAAACGGCGCTCACCTTTTGAGGTCAACGCCGCCAGCCAGAGCGCCGGCAAGCCCGGCCACCCTCAAGCGCGTTTGGAGATGACTTCGTCGATCAAACCGTAGTCTTTGGACTCGGTGGCCGAGAGGTAATAGTCGCGTTCAGTATCGAACTCAATTTTCTCCAGCGGCTGACCGGTGTTCTCGGACAGGATGCGGTTGAGCTGAGCTCGGGTTTTGACGATTTCGCGTGCAGCGATCTCGATCTCGGTGGCCTGACCGCGTGCACCGCCCAATGGCTGGTGGATCATGACCTTGGAGTTGGGCAGCGAAAACCTCTTGCCCTTGGCCCCTGAAGACAACAAAAACGCGCCCATGCTGGCGGCCATGCCGTTGCACAGCGTGGACACATCGGGCTTGATGAAGTTCATGGTGTCGTAAATCGCCATGCCCGCACTGACCGAACCGCCGGGCGAGTTGATGTACAGCGAAATGTCCTTTTCAGGGTTTTCGCTTTCCAGGAACAGCAGCTGCGCAACGATCACGTTGGCCGTTTGGTCATTGACCTCGCCGACCAAAAAGATCACGCGCTCTTTGAGCAAACGCGAATAAATGTCGTAAGCGCGTTCGCCGCGGCCCGACTGCTCGATGACCATGGGGACCATGCCCAAGCTTGTGATGTCCAGTGTGCTCATCAATTCTCCAAAAATATGAATAGGACTTTAACCTGAGTGACCAAGTCCCCAATGAGATGGGGCTTGTCAGCCGAACCACAAGTTCGGCACAAGCCCCATTTTTCGAGGGAATCAAAACCGATCAGGCCTGCTGACCCATCAGTTCTTCAAACGAGATGGCTTTTTCAACCACTTTGGCCTGGCCCAACACAAATTCGGACACATTGCTCTCGATCACCACAGCCTCGACTTCGGCCATGCGCTGGTTGTCGCTGTTGTACCAACGCACCACGTCGTCTGGGCGCTCGTAGCTGGAGGCCAGCTCCTGAATGTGGGCCTGGATCTGCTCGGGCTTGGCGTGCAAGGTGTTGCCACGCACGACTTCAGCCACCACGAGCCCCAAGCGCACGCGCTGCTCGGCTTGGGGACGGAAAATGTCGTCAGGGATGGGGGCTTTGTCGGCGTCCTTGATGCCGCGTTGCTTCAGGTCAGCACGGGCGCCGTCTTTCAGGCGTTCGATCTCGTTTTGCACGATGGACTGAGGCAGGTCCAGCTCGGCCTTGGACACCAAAGCGTCCATGGCCGCTTGCTTGTTGCGGGCCAGCAAGCGGAACTTCACTTCGCGCTCGAGGTTTTTACGGATGTCCGTGCGCAGGCCATCCACCGAGGCGTCAGCAATGCCCAAGGACTTGGCCAAGGCTTCGTTGATTTCCGGCAAATTGGCGGCTTCGATTTTCTTGACAGTGACCAGAAAATCGGCGGTTTTGCCCGCCACATCTTGGCCGTGGTAGTCGGCAGGAAAAGCCAACGGGAAAGTCTTGCTTTCGCCGGACTTCATGCCGCGCACGGCCTCTTCAAATTCCTTGAGCATCTGCCCGTCGCCCAGGATGAACTGGAAGTCTTCGGCTTTACCGCCAGAAAACACTTCGCCGTCGATCTTGCCTTCGAAATCGATGGTGGCGCGGTCGCCGTCTTGGGCAGCCGTGTCTTGAGAGCGCTGGGCGAAGGTGCGGCGCTGCTTGCGCAGGATGTCCACGGTCTTGTCGATGGCGGCATCAGACACTTCGGCGGTCAATTTTTCGACTTCAGAGTCGGCCAGGTTGCCGAGCTTGACTTCGGGGTACACCTCGAAAATGGCTTCAAAGTGAAGCTCGCCTTCAGGCGCGCCTTCTTTTTCGGAAATGCGGGGTTGACCTGCGACGCGCACTTGCGCTTCGTTGGCGGCCACCGAAAAGGCCTCACCCACTTTGTCGTTCATCACTTCGTATTGAACCGAGTAACCATAGCGCTGGGCGACCACATTCATGGGCACTTTGCCGGGACGGAAACCGTCCATCTTGACCGTGCGGGCCATTTTCTTCAGGCGTGCATCCACTTCGGACTGAATGGCCGTCACGGGCACAGTCAGGGTGATCTTGCGTTCCAGCTTTTCAAGGGTTTCAACAGTCACAGTCATCGTCGTTCTCGGTTAATTGAATGTCTCTCAGGCCGCAGGTTAACCCATAGGCCAGAAGTCAGTTGGTGCGCGGGGCGGGACTCGAACCCGCACAGTGTTGCCACCGTCAGGACCTAAACCTGGTGCGTCTACCAATTTCGCCACCCGCGCAGTCCAAACAAAAAGGGCGACAGGTCCATCTCACGGCCCTAAGGCCACCTGACGCACCTGACCGCCCAGTTGAAATCGGTCAACTTTCTATTTTAGCCGCTTCAGTGGGTCAGATTCAGGCACGGGTTTGATTGGGGCGCTCAATTTTGAACCAGGCCGCGTACATGGCTGGCAGCGCCAGCAGCGTCAAAGCCGTGGCCACGATCAAGCCGCCCATGATGGCCACCGCCATCGGCCCCCAGAAAATGCTACGCGACAAGGGAATCATGGCCAGCACCGCTGCTGCAGCGGTCAACACAATCGGGCGCAAACGACGCACAGCCGACTCCACAATCGATTGCCAAGGGGCCATGCCCGCAGCCCGATCTTGCTCAATTTGGTCAATCAAGATGACCGAGTTGCGCTGAATCATGCCCATGAGCGCGATCACGCCCAGCAAGGCCACAAAGCCAAACGGTCGGTCCAGCACCAACAAAGCACCGGCCACACCCGCCATGCCCAAGGGCCCGGTCAAAAACACCAGCATCGCGCGGCTGAAGCTTTGCAACTGCAGCATGAGCAAAGTAAAAGTGATGAACAGCATGACCGGCACACCCGCCGCGATGGACACCGAACCTTTGGCGCTTTCTTCCACTGCGCCCGCCACCTCAATGCGGTAGCCACTCAAACCTTGTACTTGCCAGGTGGCCTCGGTCATTTTCAGCTCGGGCAGCAACTGCGCCGTCACCGTGGCGCCCTGCAAGCCCTCAGCGATGTCTGACTGCACGGTGATCGCAAACTGACGCCCTTCGCGCCACATCACACCTGGCTCCCAAGCCAACACCGGCGTGGCAATGTGCAGCAAAGGGATGAACCGGCCTGAGGCCGTGGGCACATAAGCCTGACCCAGGTCGGACAAAGCATCGCGCTCGGCCAATGGCTGACGCAGCACGATCTCGATCAGCTTGTCACCGTCGCGGTACTGCCCCACCGCGCTGCCCGTCAGCAAGGTGCGCGTCGCTTGCGCGATGGACTGGCTGCTCACGCCCAATGCGCGCGCCTTGGCTTGGTCAACCACCAAGCGCACCGACTTGACCGACTCGTTCCAGTTGTCGTTCACGTCGCGCGTGTTGGGGTTTTGGCGCATCTGGGTCTTGATCTCGTCGGCCTTCAGGCGCAAGACCTTGGGGTCCGGCCCCACCACCCGGAACTGCACCGGGTATGGCACGGGCGGGCCGCTGGGCAGCAGTTGCACACGCCCGCGCACTTCGGGAAACTCTTGCGCCAGCAAGGTGGGCAATTTGGCGCGCAGCACTTCGCGGGTTTTCAAGTCGGTGGGCTGCACGATCAGCTGCGACACGTTGGTCTGCGGAAAGACTTGATTCAGCGGCAGGTAAAAACGCGGCACGCCCGAGCCGACCCAGGCTGTGACCGACTTCACACCTTCTTCTTGCGCCAGGCGCTGCTCCACGCGCCGCGTGATGTCTTCACTGGCCTTGACCGGCGAGCCTTCGGGCAACCACAAGTCCATCATGATTTCCGGGCGTGAAGAATCGGGGAAGAACTGCTGCTGCACCTTGCCCATGCCCACCATGCCCAGCGCAAACAAAGCGATGGTGATGCCAATCGTCTTCCAGCGGTGGGTGACGCACCACGTCACCCAGGCGCGAAAGTGCCGGTAAAACGGCGTGTCGTACATCTGTGGGGAGTCCAATTGCTCGGCCGCCACCGGATGCGCCGGGGGTTTGAGCAGCAAAGTGCCCAGATAAGGCACAAAGTAAACCGAAGCCACCCAGCTGACCAAAAGCGCCACCACCGTGACCGCAAAAATCGCGAACGTGTACTCGCCCGTTGTGGACTTGGCCATGCCAATCGGCAAGAAACCCGCCGCCGTGATCAAGGTGCCCGTGAGCATGGGCATGGCTGTGAGCTCGTAAGTGAAGGTGGCCGCTCGTACCTTGTCGTAGCCCTCCTCCATTTTGCGCACCATCATCTCCACCGCGATGATGGCGTCGTCCACCAGCAAGCCCAAAGCGATGATGAGCGAGCCCAGCGAAATTTTGTGCAGGCCGACGCCCATGTAATACATCGCCAAAAACGTCACCGCCAGCACCAGAGGAATCGTGATGCCCACCACCAAACCGGGGCGAATGTCCAAAGTCCAGCGCCGCCACAGGGGGTTGTGGCCAGGCCGCTTGTGCAGTCCCAGCGCCAAAAAGCTCACCGCCAGCACAATGACCACGGCCTCGATCAGCACCTTGATGAATTCGTTGACCGAACTGGCCACCGCGCTGGGCTGGTCCTGCACCTGGGTCAGGCTCATGCCCGCTGGCAAGCTGGCCTGTGTGGACGCGATCGCCAAGCGCAAGGACTTGCCCAGTGCGATGATGTCGCCGCCTTTGGCCATGGACACGCCCAGCGCAATGACCTCTTGCCCCTCATGGCGCACCTTCACACTGGCCGGATCGGCATAGCCGCGGCGCACCGTGGCGATGTCAGACAGGCGAATTTGCGCCCCCGAAGCGCCGCGAATCGGCAAGGACTTCAAATCGTCCAAACTCTGGAACTGGCCGCCCACCCGCACCTGCACCACATCAACTGGCGACTGGATGCTGCCGGCCGATTCCACCGCGTTTTGCTGGTTCAACTGTGCCACCACAGCACCCATGTCCAAACCCATCTGCGCCAGTTTCTTTTGCGAAACCTCCACAAACACCTTCTCGGCCTGCACGCCAAACAGCTCAACCTTGGCCACATCGGGCACGCGCAGCAGCAGCTGGCGCAAGCTGTCGGCCTGGGCCTTGATTTCGGCGGGCGTGAAACCCTCGCCGCCCAAGGCGTAAATCACGCCGAACACATCGCCAAACTCGTCGTTGAAAAACGGCCCGATCACACCCGGCGGCAAGCTGCCGCGCATGTCACCGATCTTTTTGCGCACGGTGTACCAAATGTGCGGCACCGCCCCGGGGTCCGAGTTGTCCTTGATCTGAAAAATGATCTGCGCCTCGCCCGGCTTGGAATAGCTGCGGATCTTGTCGGCAAAAGGCACCTCTTGCAATGTGCGCTCGATCTTGTCGGTCACCTGCTCAGCCACTTGCTCGGCCGTAGCGCCGGGCCAATAAGCCTGCACCACCATGGCGCGGAAGGTAAAAGGCGGGTCTTCGTCCTGCCCCAGCTGGAAATAAGACGCCATGCCCAGCACCATCAGCACCACCATCAGGTAGCGCGTCAGGGCCGGGTGCTCCAGCGCCCAGCGCGAGAGGTTGAATCGGGTGTTGTCTGGGCTGCTCATGCAATCACCTCGGGCTGGCTGCAGCAGGGACCGATGCAGCAGCCGAAGCAGCAGGCACGGACGCTGGTGCCGACACAGGCGCAGCGCCGTACACCGTCACCTTCTCACCGGGTGACAAGACATGCGCCCCGGCACTGACCACCCTTTGACCGGGCTGGAGTCCCGAGCTGACCACCACCTCGTTACCGTCGACCGGGCCCAGCTGAACCGCCTGGCTGTTGACCGTCATGGTCGCCTCATCCAATACCCAGACTGCCGTGCCCTGACCCTCCTGACGCAAAGCGCTGGTGGGCAGTTTGATGGCCGAGACCGCTGCACCGGACAGCCCGGGTGCGCGCACATTCAAAGTGGCCCCCAAAGGCAAACGCTCCCCGGCCTGCAGCGCCAGCTTGACGGTGTAGGTGCGCGTCACCGGATCGGCGCTGGCGCCCAATTCCCGAATTTTTCCTTTCAAAGGCTGACCCGTGCTGAGCAATGTGGCCGTCATGCTTTGACCGATTTTCAAGCCCAAAGCCAATTGCTCAGACACGGCAAACACGGCGTCACGCGGGCCATCGTGGGCCAGACGCACGATGGGTTGCCCCGCTGAGACCACCTGCCCCGCTTCGGCTTCGATGGCGGTGATCACGCCGGCATGGCTGGCGGTCAAACGCGCATAACCAGCCTGATTGCCTTGCGCCTGCGCTTGGGCTTTGGCCTGGTTCAAAGCCGCCTCGGCCGACTTCAGGCCGGCTTCGCGCCGCTCCAACTCGGCGCCGCTGATGAAGTTTTGCACCTTCAGGGCCTCAAAGCGCTTGAATTCTGCCGCAGCCAAATCGCGCTGACTTTGCGCAGCACTCACCTGCGCCTGGGCGGCCTGAGCGGCCAATTGAAAGTCTTGTGCGTCAATCAAGGCCAGCAACTGCCCAGCGGCCACCCGTTGCCCCACCTCGACAGGCCGCTGCACCAATTTGCCGCCCACCCGAAAACCCAGCCGAGACTCCACGCGCGCCCGCACTTCGGCCGAAAACTCACCGCCCACAACCAGATCGGTGCCGGACACCGTGATCAACTTGACCGCGCGCAAAGGCGCTGGTGGCGCTTCAGATTTGGAGCAGGCCAACAATGTGGTCAAAAGCGCCGCAAGTGCGCACCAATGGACAGCTCGTCGCGTGGCGGGTAATAAAAAAGAGGACATGAAATTCTCAAGGAATGGTAATGAATGACTGGTCAGTAATTTATTCAAAGCAGGTCCAGCTGTCAAGCGACAATACGGTTTGACCATGCTCAAGCCCCCCTCATTCCAGCCGCCACAGCTCGGCGCGTCAGGTCGCCCGCGCCGGGGCCTGAGCGCCTCCCAGCACCAATTGCTGCAGCACGTTTCGCGCTCGTTCGACCTGTCCATCCGCCTTTTGCCGGGCGCACTGCAAGCCCCGGTGGCCATCGGCTACCTGCTGGCCCGCGCTACCGACACGGTGGCCGACACCACCGCCCTGCCCTTGACGGAGCGCCAGGTCTTGCTGGACCTCATGGCACAAACGATTGCCGCCCAGGCCACTTCGGCTGAAGAAAGCTGCGAGCTGTCCCGCCTGACCCAGGCCTTTGCCGCTCAACAAACCGACCCGCATGAGCGCGCCCTGATGCTGGACTTGCCCCAATGCCTGGGGCTTTTGCACACTTTGTCAGAGGCCGACCAAACCAGCGTGCGCCAAGTGCTGCGCCACATCACCCAGGGCCAACAGCTGGACATGAACCGCTTTGGCCCAGGTCTTCAGGCATTGCAAACCGAAGCCGAACTGAGCGAATACACCTGGCTGGTGGCCGGTTGCGTGGGCGAGTTCTGGACCGAGCTGTGCGGACGCCACCTGCCCGGCTACAGCCTGCTGCCCCAGGCCGAGATGCTGCGCATCGGGCGCGAATACGGCATGGGATTGCAGCGCCTGAACATCGTTCGAGATGCCGCAGCGGACCTGGTTGCTGGGCGCTGCTACTGGCCGGAGGAGACGCTCAGGCAAGCGGGCCTGAGCCCTGAACTTTTGGCTCAAGCCGCTGTCAACCCTGACGCTGACCCCCTGCAAGCCCTGACCCCGCTCTACACCCAGTGGCTGGACCACACCCAAGCGCAACTGGCCGACGGCATGCGCTACGCCCTGGCGCTCAAGCCACTGCGCCTGCGCCTGGCCAGCGCCCTGCCCGCCCTGATTGGTGCACGCACCTTGGCACTGCTGCGCCAGGCCGGACCAGCGGCCCTGAACCAGCGCATCAAAATGCCGCGCCACGAAGTGCGTGCCATGCTCTGGCGCATCGCCTTGGGCCTCGGGTCTGCTGCTGTTGTGCAAAAAGAATTTCTCCGATTGTCCGGCCAGCCGCCGCCTTGATCCTGCGCTTTGAATGCGAGAATCCCAGCCCATGAGCCCGCAAGACTACGTCCAGCAAAAAGCCGCCGCCTCGGGCAGCAGCTTTTATTACGCCTTCCTGTTCCTCCCGCCGGAGCGCCGTGCGGCCATCACCGCTTTTTATGCCTTCTGCCGCGAAGTGGACGATGTGGTCGACGAAATCAAAGACCCCGGCGTGGCCGCGACCAAACTCGCCTGGTGGCAAAAAGAAGTGCTGCAAGCCTACGCCGGACAGCCCAGCCACCCGGTCATGCACGCCCTCATGCCCCTGGCCCCCAACTTCGGCATCG
The DNA here is from genome assembly GCF_044373035.1 of Limnohabitans sp. Lineage (GTDB taxonomy): Bacteria > Pseudomonadota > Gammaproteobacteria > Burkholderiales > Burkholderiaceae_C > Limnohabitans_A. Next base: position 12,559 of record NZ_JBILQU010000077.1, read on the forward strand.
AAAGCCGCCACCTGATGGCCGTGATCGAAGGCTGCCAGATGGACCTGAACCAAACCCGGTATCTGGACTTTGCAGGCCTCACAAAATATTGCCACTTGGTGGCGGGTGTGGTGGGCGAAGTCGCCGCCCGCATCTTTGGTCAGACCGACGAAGCCACCACGGCCTACGCGCACAAACTGGGCCTGGCCTTTCAAATGACCAACATCATCCGCGACGTGGGCGAAGACGCCATGCGCGGGCGCATCTACCTGCCGCTCGACGAGCAGCAACGCTTTGGCGTCAAAGCCAACGAACTGCTGCAGCGCGACTACTCAGACCGCTTCAGCGCGCTGATGCAGTTCCAGACCGCACGCGCCCACGCCCTGTACGACGAGGCCCTGGCCCTGCTGCCCGCCGCCGACCGCCGCGCCCAAAAACCCGGCCTCATGATGGCCAGCATCTACCGCACCTTGCTGCGCGAGATCGAGGCCTCGGGCTATCAGGTGCTGCACCAGCGCATTGCGCTGACGCCGCTGCGCAAGCTGTGGCTGGCGTGGAAGATGCAGGCGCTGGGGCGGTTTTGAG
>NZ_JBILQU010000202.1:0-2951 GCF_044373035.1 Limnohabitans sp.
TGCCGAACACGCCAATGGGCACGCGCATTTGGCCCACGCGGATGCCGCTGGGCACCTGCTTCATGCCGATGATTTCGCCGATCACATCGGGCATGGCGGCCAATTGCTCGCAGCCTTGGGCGCAGGTCTCGAGCACCTTGGGGCTGAGTTTCAGGCGGTCCACCAGGGGGTCGGCCAAGCCAGCAGCGCGGGCGCGGTCCAGGTCTTTGGCGTTGTCCATTTGCAGGGCATCGGTGTTCTCGCGCAGCAAAGCGGCCAAACGGCGCAAAGCCGCGTTCTTGGTGGCCGCAGAGGCCTTGGCCATCAGCGCAGACGCTTTTTTGGCCTGCTGGCCCAGGGCCTGCATGTGTTCAGCGGTATTCAGTTCGGTCATGCGCTCATTTTCGCAGAAGCCAAAGACACTTTGACCCCACCCTGCCATGCGTCATGGACTTTGCACCCGAGAAGACCTTTGGTCGCATCGTTGATCGCCCGTCTGCAGGCGTTGGTGGCCCAAGGCGTGGTGCCCACCACCGACGAGACCGTGGACTTTATGCGCGAGACCTACCGCGACTTTGTCAACCACAACGCAGGCACATTTGGGTGGTTCATGAAGCATCTGCTGGAGCAGCCCACACCCCAAGTGTTTCATTGCACCACAGGCAAAGACCGCACCGGTTTTGCGGCGGCCTTGCTGCTGTCAGCCTTGGGCGCTGATCGCGAAACGATCGAACACGACTACCTGTTGACCAACCAGCTGTACCGACGCGACCCGCGCATGGAGGGCAACGGGCACCCGCATGTGATGAAAGTGCTGTGGCAAGTGCAGCCCGAATTTTGTATGCAGCCTTTGAGGCCGTGGACCAGCAGCACGGCGGCATGCCCGAGTACCTGCACGGTGCGATTGGCCTCAGCCCGCAAGAGCTGGCGGCCTTGCAGGCGCATCTATCGGTTGAATCCAAGGCCACTTCCAGCCATATGACTTGCTGCTTGTGCACCTCTCCAGCAACCGATTCAAAGGTATTGCAGACATGAATCCGATGGTCAACATGACGTGGCTTTAAGCCTGACATTCGCCAGGCCATAGGGTGCAGTGTCGCGAAGTTGTCCGCCTCGCTCGCGGTGTCTCAGTCCAGCCGCAACAGCACCTCGCCCTCAATTTCTACCGGGATGCCAAATGGCAGTTCAGCCATGCCAACGGCGCTGCGAGCATGAGCGCCGACCTGCGGGCCAAACACATCAAGGATCAAGTCGGTGAAGCCATTGATGACGGCGGGCTGGCGATCGAAGCCGGGTGCCGAGTTGACCATGCCGAGGATGTGCGCCCAAGCCTCGATACGGTCCAGACTGCCCAGCTCGCGCTTGAGGCTGCCCAAGATCGCCAGCGCCGTGAGTCGGGCGGCCGTGTAGCCCTGCTCCATGGTCACTTGAGCGCCCACCTTGCCCAATGGCTGTGCCATGCTGCCGTCGCCCAACGTGGGGCCATGTCCTGAAAAAATAGCCCGCTGTCCAATCACGCGGACCCAGGGAAAGGGCAAAGTGGTGCCCGGGGGCATCTTCAGCGGCTCAGGCAAAACAAGGCCCAGTTGGGCAAGGCGGTCATCGATAGCAGACATGCAATTCCTTTACAAAGTGTTGGTGCGTGGGCACTGGCTCACGCTTTGAAGTTGACGGGCAGGGCCTCAGGACGCCATACCCGACCAGGGATCGGCCACGCGGGGCCAGAAGTGGGGGTCGCGGTGATGGAAGGGCAGCGCGGCGATGTCGGCAGTCAGTAACCCCGGTGAATCGACGTACAGCACTTCGCGAGCGAGCGGTGCAAAGGCGGCATGGAAGTGCTGCATGGACTTCACCACCACCGCGTGCTTACTACTCAAGTCAACGCCCAATCCGGTGAACAGATCGGTGCCAATAACCTGCTGGCAGCGCGAAATCAGCACCAAATCGATGCCTTCGGCCGTACTCACCCAGGCCGAAGCACCCAGGGGGCTTTTGGCACCGAAGGCGGTTTGTTCGTGGTTTTCGGCCAGCGCCCGCACGGTGACGCGCAAGTCCACGGGAGAACCCGAGGTGGGTCCGGACTTGCCCGCCACGCGCAGGGCCAGCGTCGACCCCAGGCCCGCCTCGAAGCACAGCTGCACGGCGCCCGGGTCCCACAGGCCACCGAGGGCCACATTCGGGATGCCGATTGAGAGGACCGCCTGCAGCGCGAAGCTGCTGTCGCCACGGGCGCCGCCGCCCGGGTTGTCGGCCATATCGGCTACGACGATCGGCCCCGCCCCGGGCAGTGACGGCAACTCGGCCACACGTCGCATGCCGGCCTCCATGCCGAGCGGCGGCTGGTGCAAAGCGTGACGCAATGTCCACAGGCGCTGGCCAAGCTCTTTCGCCAGGCGGGTGGCCAGGGCTTCGTCACCGTCTGTGACCACCCAAAGACGTGCACCCGCCTCTGGCACGTCGCCAAACGCGAACCCGTGGGCGTGCGAGACCGACAGTACGCCGTTGTGTCCTTCGAGGGCCTGCAGTTCCCCGACAAAGCTTTTCAGAGGCTCGCGCGTGGTGGGCCAACTGCCAGCCATGCGGCAATCCCAGACCGCGGTGACAGGGCGGATGCGGCGCTCTGCGGTGTCGATGGTCAGTCGCGCCACTTCAGCTGCGCGCTCGTCAATGTCGGTGTGTGGGTAGGCCTTGTAAGCCACCATCAACGTGGCATGCCGAACCATGCTGCGCGTGACGTGCCCATGCAGGTCCAACTCGACGCCAATGGGCACCTCAGGGCCCACGATGCTGCGTGCACGCTCGAGCAAGTCACCCTCGCAGTCCAGGCAATCCTCGGCTGTCATCGCGCCGTGAAGCATCAGCATCACGGCCTGTACCGGCAGCGCGGCGCGCAAGTCGTCCAGCAACTCGTCGCGCAACTGTTCGTACACAGGCTGCCGAATGGGGCCGAGTGGAACTGCGGCGGCGAACAG
>NZ_JBILQU010000078.1:0-13080 GCF_044373035.1 Limnohabitans sp.
GCAAGTTGCACAAACCCCGTGTCGAGCAAGCCGGTTTTGCCGTGCTCAAAGCCCCCGACATCCCCAGCGTGCTGGTCGAGACCGCCTTCATCAGCAACCCGGAAGAAGAAGAAAAACTGCGCAGCGAGGCGTACCAAAAGCAACTGACTGACGCCCTGCTGCGCGGCATCCTGCAGTATTTTTCGCGCAACCCACCGCTGGCGCGCAACCGTTCCATTTGACGGTCGCTGGGCTCACCCACCCAGACCGCCTCAACGTGCCGCTCTGGAAGTATTTAAAGGTGAAGCGGCTGATCCACCGTCAATCTTTCGCCCACCCTTCTGCCCATACATCAGCCCCCTGCCCCATTGGCGAGCAGCCAAGCCCTGAGGCGCTCTACACCTTGCGCCAGCCGTGCCAGGTCTTTGGACGCAAAGCACCAGCGCAGCCAGCCCGCCGCCTCTGGGGCAAAGGCCTCTCCTGGGGCCAAGCCCAACCCGGCCTCGGCCACCAGACGCTTGGCCGTCAGCACCGAATCGGGGTGCCCGTCGATCTTGAAAAACGCGTACATGCCGCCTTTGGCCGGCGCCACCTGCACGCCCGGCACGGCTTGCAGCAGCGGCAGCAAAGTGTCGCGGCAGGCTTTGAGGTGCGCTACCACTCTCGGCGTGATGTCGGCGGTGTTTTGCAAAGCCACCACCCCCGCCTTTTGGGTGAACACCGAAGCGCACGAGGTGTTGAACTCGATCAGTTTGCCCATGTGCGGCGTCATGGCGGCGGGCATGACCAGCCAGCCCAAACGCCAGCCGGTCATCAAAAAGCTCTTGGAAAAGCTGTGCACCACAACCAGACGATCCTCGGGCTCAGCCACATCCAGAAAAGACGGGGCGCAGCCGTTGGCCGTGTCGGTTTCGTAATACAGGCGCTCGTACACCTCGTCGGCCAGCACCCAGGTGCCGGTGCTGCGGCAGTGCGCCAGAAGGTCGGCCTGATCGGCGCGGCTGAGTGTCCAGCCCGTGGGGTTGTTGGGCGAGTTGACGATCAACACACGAGTGGCGGGCGTGATGGCGGCTTTGAGCGCCGCCATGTCGAGCTGCCACTGGCCGTCCACCGGGCGCAGCGACACGCACTTCAAATTTGCGCCCATCACCAAGGCCTGCGCCGTCAGGTTGGGCCACACGGGCGTCACGGCAAGCACTTCGTCGCCCGCGTCAATCAGGGCTTGCGCGGCCAGCATGAGCGCATTCACGCCACCCGAGGTGATGGCCAGCCGGTCCACACCGATCACTTGGGTTTGGCCATGCAGGGCCGACATGTAATCAGCCACCGCCTCGCGCAATTCGGGCAGGCCCAGGTTGTGCGAATAAAAGGTCTCGCCCTTTTGCAGCGAATCGATGGCGGCTTGGCGCACGATGTCGGGCGTCACTTCGTCAGATTCACCAAACCAAAAGGCCAGCACATCGGGGCGGCCCATGCCCGCGTTGGCGACTTCACGGATGCGGGACTCTTCCAGGTCCATGACGGCCTGGCGCATGAAAGGGGCGGTGTTGGGGTTCATGTCCGCATCCTAATGCTTGACGCACTTCGAACGCGTCACCTCTTGCACAGTGTTGGCTAACCGCTGCACTCGGTGCTTGCAGTTGCGCCCGGCTTGCCTATGATGCACATCACAACAAAAGACAGGGAGACCGCCATGAAAATTCGGCATTGGGCATCGACGCTGGCCAGCGTGGGTTTGGGACTGGGATGGCTGGCGGCTATGCCCGCCAGCGGGGCTACGGACAACTTCACCGCCGTGACCGCCGCCGACAAACCCGCCAAAAAACCCAAACAGGCCAAAGCCCCCAAACCGCCCACCGACAAAGGCTCGGCAGAAAGCAAGCCCGAGCGCGACAAACGCCTGATTCGGGAATGCCGGGGCCGACCCAATGCCGGGGCCTGCGAGGGCTACGCCAGCTGAGTGATGCCTCAGGCCCCGGGCTTCACAAGCGGCTGTGCCCACCTCTGCGCCAAGCCACTGGCGCGCACGCTGGGGCGGTCGATGGCCGCTTCGAGCCAACCGGCTTCGGCCTCGACCAAGGTGAACTGCTCGCGGGCCCGGGTGATGCCGGTGTAGGCCAACTCGCGGCTGAGCACCTCGGTACCCCCCGCAGGCAGCACCAGCGCGGTGTGCTCGAACTCCGAGCCCTGGCTCTTGTGCACCGTCATCACAAACGCGGTTTCGACCTGGCCCAAGCGCATGGCGCTGACCGAACGCAGGGCTTCACCGTCCAAAAACCAGACCTTGGGCTTGCCTTCGGTGCCCGGCAACACCACGCCCACGTCGCCATTGAAGACGCCCAGCTGCGCGTCGTTGCGCGTGACCATCACGGGCCGCCCTTCGTACCACTCGCCCTGGATGTGCAGCAGGCCCGCATCGGCCAGGGCTTTTTGCACCGCCGCATTCAGCGCTTGCGTGCCCCAGTCGCCTTGGTGCACCGCGCACAAAATGCGAAACCGCTCGAAGGCCTTGAGCACGCTGCGCACCCAGGCGGCGTGGGTTTCGGGGTCTTGCCCTGCGGGCCCTTGCTGCATGCGTCCCAAATAGTCGGCGTAGGACGGTTTGCCTTGCGCACCCAAGGCCAAATCGCAGACCGCTTGGGGGGTGGCCGGTTGCAGGGCCAGCAGAGGAGAAAGTTGCCCCGTGGGCGCGGTCTGCGACCGCGACAAGTCTGCAGCAAGGCCATCACGGCCAGCAGCCACGCCCACCAACACGGCGCGGGCCGCCGCCGCATCGCCCCGGTTCACGGCCAGCGCCAGCTGGCCAATGACGCCTTGGAAGCGGCGACTTTGGCGCAGCATCACGGTTTGCTGGGCCAGCACGGGGGCCGGATCGGGCAGCACAAATTCAGATGCCAGGGTCTGCCCTGTCACAGCTTGCACAAACTGCGCCGTGGCCGCACTGTAGCGGCCCGCTGCCGCGTCTAGGCACAAGTCGCCCAGCACCGCACCCGCTTCGACCGAGGCCAGCTGGTCCTTGTCGCCCAACAGCACCAAGCGCGCCGTGGGCGGCAAGGCCTGCAGCAGCGCATCCATCATTTCCAGGTGCACCATCGAGGCCTCGTCCACGATCAGCACATCCACATCGAGCGGGTTGGCCGCGTGGTGGCGAAACTGGCGTGTGTCGGGCCGCGCCCCCAGCAGCGAATGCAAAGTGCGAGCCGGCCCCATGCGGGCGATCAGCGCGCTCAAATCCAAGCCCGCATCGGCAGGCACGGGCAAGCGGGTCAGGGCATCGTCGATCGATTGCTTCAAGCGCGCCGCCGCCTTGCCGGTGGGCGCGGCCAGCGCCACACGCAGCGGCGGGCCATTGGGGTGCAGCGCCAACAGCAGCGCCAACAAACGGGCGGCGGTGTAGGTCTTGCCGGTGCCAGGCCCACCGGTGATGACCGACAGCCGCGCTCGCAGCGCCACAGCGCAAGCCACTTTCTGCCAATCGGTGAAGTTGTGCGCTTGGGGGTTGGGCGCTTGAGGGTTGGGCACAAAGAAACGGTCCAGCCATTCGCGTGCCGCCGCTTCGGGCACGGCCAGTGGCGCGCTGGCGCGCTGCAACAGGCTTTGGCCCACGCGCTGCTCGTAGCCCGCATAACGGCGCAGGTACAAAAGCGGTGCATCGGCAGGGCCACCCAACACCAGCGGCTGGCCTTGGTCAGGGGCATCGGCCAGGCGCACACCCACGCTGGGCGAGTGGCCTTGCAAAGCGGCTTGCCAGTCTGCCAAAGTGGCGGGCAGGTGCGCCCACAAGGCCTTCAGGCCCTGCGCACCGTCCACCGCCGCCGCAGGCCAGCCCAGCAGCGCCACCGGCGGCTGGCACAGCTCGGCCACGGCCAGGCAGGTGTGGCCACGCCCTTCCATGTGGGCGAGCACGGCCGCAGCCACCAACAAAGGCGCAGCAGCCCCGGCATCCAGGCGCAGCACTTGCGCGGCGAAGGCGCTGTCGATGTGGCGCAGCAGGCCTTGGCCGGTCCACAGGCTCAGCCATTGCACCGTTTGCGCAGCGGTCAGGCCTTGGGCGGGCAGGTCCATGAGCCAGTCCATTTGCGCGGCGGGCACATTCGTCATGCGTGAGGTTTTTTTCAAGTTCATCACGCCACCTCTTCGTTCAGCATGGCGCCCAGGCCATCGAGCAGCGCCAAAGGCGCAGGCAAAGTGCAGCAGCCACCCGCAGGCCCGTCGATGCCGCGCAAGAACAGGTAGACCGCACCGCCCAGCTGCTGGGCCGGGTCGTAGGCACTTCCTAAACGGGCGCGCAACAAGCGGTGCAGCGCCAGCATGTAGAGCGCAGCCTGCACTTCATAGCGATGCTGGGCCATGACCGCATCCAGGGCCTGTGCGGTGTAGGCCGCGTCATCGGCCCCGAGGTGATTCGATTTGTAATCGAGCACCCAGTAGCGGCCTTCGTGCTCGAACACCAGGTCGGCAAAGCCCATCAGCATGCCGTGCAGTTGCGCGTCGGGCAACTGCGGCCGGCTCACGCCAGGCAACAGGTGCTGCTGGCACAGGGCATCGACCTGGCGGGCATGCAAGCGCTCGGCGGGCAACCAAAATTCCATCTCGGGCAGCAAGTCACCCAGCGCGTTCAGCGGCGCGTCGGGCCCGCGCAAAGGCTGGGTCACCACACGGCTGAGCCACTGCAGCACGTCGTCGGCCTGGGCTGTGTAGCCTGCGTTCTCGCAGCGGTACTTCAGGCGCTCGGCCTTGGCCGCGTCCAACGTGAAGTTGTCGGCGGCCAGCCATTCGAGCTGGTCGTGCAAAAAATTGCCTGCCGTGGGGCCTTTGGCAAAGCCATGCCACGGGGCCAATGCACCGGGGTTGGCCACCGAGGCCATGGGCATGGCCGCATCCTCTGGCGGTTCGTCGTCGGCGGGGCGCGGCGGGTTCAGGTGCAAGACCAAGGGCGCCAGGGCCTGCGAAGACAGGTCGCGCGTCAGGCGCGAAAAACTCGCGATTGTCCACGACTTGTCGATGCGGGCGGTGCAGCTCAGCGCCTCGCGCAATTCGGTGGTGTGCGCAGGTTTTTTCCACAGCGTCAGCGGCACCTCGGCAGGGGCGAGATGCATCTGCACCGACAAGGCCTGGCCTTGCGCATCCGTCTGCAGGGCTTGCAGCTTGCTCAGCCAATCGGCGGCCTCTGATTCTTGACCTCTGCCCAGCAAATGCCCGGCCGCACTGCCGTGGTTCACGCAGGCTTTGCCGTTGCCGCGCTTGACCGCGCTCCAGCCCACCCACAGCGCGTGGCGCGCCCGCGTGAGCGCCACGTACCACAGGCGCAGGTCTTCACGCAGGCGGTCGTGGTCCGCGAGCTTGGAGTCTTCCTTGTCAAAGTCCAGCGTCCAGTGGCGGTTGCCCTCGCCCTCCCCCCCCTCCAACTGCAGCACAGCGGCTTTGTCGGCCGTGACCACGCGGTGGCTGTGCGCAAAGGGCAGGCACACCACCGGGTACTCCAGGCCCTTGCTGGCGTGAATGGTGATGACTTTGACCAGGTCCTCGTCGCTTTCAAGCCGCACGGTTTGCTCTTCGCCACCGCTGGTGTTGCCCGACTGCGCTTCGTCGATCTGCTGGGTCAGCCAGCGGATCAGGGCCTGCTCGCCATCGATCTGGCTGCTGGCCGCTTGCAGCAATTCGGCCAAGTGCAGCACATTGGTCAGGCGGCGTTCGCCATCGCTCTGGCCGCGCCAGCGCCCGGCCAACTTCAGCACATGCAACGACTGGCGCAGCATGGCCAGCACGCCTTGGCTTTGCCAGGTCTGGTGCAGTTCGCGCATCTGCTCGGCGCGGGTGTCCAGCAGTTCGTCTTGTGTGGCCAGGTCGTACAGCTCGGCCAGCGACAGGCCCACCGTGCGCGTGCCCAATGCGGCGCGCACGCGGCGCATGTCTTGTGGCTCGGCCACACCGCGCAGCCACAGGCACAGGTCTTGCGCTTCGTCGCTGGCAAACACCGAGTCACGGTCTGACAAATACACCGAGGCCACACCTCGCACCCGCAGCGCGTCGCGCACGGCCGCAGCCTCTTTGCCGGTGCGCACCAGCACGGCAATGTCTTTGGGCTGCAAGGGTTTGTCGCCCTTTTGCGCATCGGAAAAACGCGCTTGCGGGTCGCTCAGCCAGGCCACGATTTGCTCGGCGCACAAGGCCGACAGGTGCGTCTGTGCATCGCGTGTGCTGCGCAAAGTGGCGTCGTGCACCACGGTCATGGCTTGCACATCGCCAGCGCTTGTTCTGAACACTTCATCGCGACCCTTCGCGCCCACGGGTTGGAACGGCAGCGGGTCTTCATCGCCTTGCTGGTAACCAAAGGCGTCTGGCGCCATGTCAAACCAGCGGTTGACCACCGCCACCACCGCCTGGGTAGACCTGAAGTTGGTGCCCAGCACATGGTGGCGGCCGGCGGTGGCGCGCCGTGCGGCCAAATAGCTGTGGATGTCCGCACCCCGAAAACCGTAGATCGATTGCTTGGGGTCGCCAATCAGCAGCAACGCGGTGTCGGGCAGGTTCTCGGCCGTGCGGTAGATGCGGTCGAAGATGCGAAACTGCAGCGGCGAGGTGTCCTGAAACTCGTCGATCATCGCCACCGGGAACTGCTCACGCAGGCGCTGCGCCAAGCGCTCGCCCGATTCAGGGGCGGCCAGCGCGACATCGAGGCGCTGCAGCATGTCGGCAAAGCCAAACAAGCCGTTGCGCCGCTTGAGCACGGCAAAGCGCAGCAGCACATGGGTGCGGGCGTGCAGGCGGGCGACTTGGGTGGGATCGGGCAAAGCTTGCAAGGCGGCTTGCAGGTCGGCATAGGCTGGCGATTCGGGCGGCAATTCCACGGGGGCTTCGCCAGGCTTGCGGCATTCGAGCAGGCCTTGGGGTGTGAACCGTGCCCAGCCGGTTTTCATGGCTTTTTCCAGGCACTTGCCGTCTTCAGGCCCTTGCGCCCAATCTTTGAGCACGGCCAGCCACTCGGCGCATTTTTTGTACGTCAGCTTGCGGCCATCCCAGCTCGACTTGTGATGCTCCAGCTGCGCCTCGATCCAGCCCAGCAAGTTGTTGGCCTTTTCAATCCAGCCCCGTTTGAGTGCCTGCAGTTGTGCGTCGCGCTCGGCCAGCGTCGCCACCAACACCTGCGCCAGCGTGCCAAGGGCAGCGTCGGCCAGGGGCACGGCCATCAGGGCGCGCATGTCTTGTTCGAGCGCTGGCACATCGCGCCAAACGCCCAGCACCTGGGTCACCAGGGCCGCGTCCATGGGGTAGAGCTGCTGACGCCAGTAGTCCTGCACCGCTTCGAGGCGCAGCGCGGCTTCGTCGCCCACCAGGTTTTCTTCAAACAGGCTGCCACTGTCGAACGCGTGTTCGCGCAGCATGCGTTGGCACCAGGCGTCGATGGTGTACACGGCCGCGTCGTCCATGGCCTGCGCCGCCAACGCCAGACGGTGAGCGGCTTGCTCGCGCAGCTCGCCTTCGGGGTACTCGTGCTGCAGTTGTTGCAGGAAGTCATCGTCGGTTTCAGCCAGGCCCCGAAACACCTGCGCCGCCTCGGTCAAGCGGGCGCGGATGCGGTCCGACAACTCGCGCGTGGCGGCGCGGGTGAAGGTCATCACCAGCACGTCTTGCGGCAGCATGGGGCGCACCGGTGCGGTGCCCTCGTGGCCGTGGCCCAGCACCAGGCGCACATACAGCGCGGCAATGGTCCAGGTCTTGCCGGTGCCAGCACTGGCCTCGATCAGGTGGCTGCCGCGCAGGGGGAAGGTGTGCGCATTGAGGGTGTGGGCATTTTGGGCGTGGGCCTGGGGGGCGTCGGCATTGGGTGCGTGCGTGGTGCTCATGCCTGCTCTGCCTCTTCGCTGTCGTGGGGCGCATCGGGCAAGGCCTCGATCTCGGCTTGCTCGGCCCAGGCCTTCAAAGGCGCGTAAACGGTTTGGGCCAGGCGCTCGAACGCGCCCGTGGCCAACAGATCCTCGACCGTGGGGTAGGTGCGGGCCAGCGCCGGGTCTTTGTCTTTTTCGGCGCGCTTGAAGTCACTGCCCTCGTAGGCATCGGCCAGCGCGTTGGGGTTCTCCGGGTCTTTGAGCCACTGCAGGGCCACACCCGGCGGCAGTGGCAGCGGCCAACGCATGCCCTCGGCCCAAACGCCCAACAGCGCAGTCAACTGGGCGCGGGCGGCCTCTGGCACTTGCTCGGCCATGCGCAGCACGGCGTTGCGGCCCACCACCACACACCTCATGGGCTGGTCCATGGCGGCAGCGGCCAGCGACAGCAGCCAAATATCGATCAGTTTGTCGGGGTGGGCCTGCGGTGTTTTGTTTTTCAGGTTGGCCAGATCGCTGGCGCGCAGGTGCAAGGACATCAGCCCCCCTTCACTCACACCTGTGCCTGCCAGCACATCGCCCAGCGCGTCCTGCATGGCGACCTGGGGGTGCGCCCAATCCAACAGCAGGCGCTCGGCCGCATCGGGGTAAGCCTGCCGCTCGCGCAGCGCTGCGCCCAGCATGGCCTGAAGGCGGGCCTGGAGATGCTCTGCAGCGAGCGTGCCCACGCCCGCCAGCGGCAAGGCCCCGGCCTGGCGCAAGCGCTGCACCACCTGCTGCACATGCGCGGGCAAGGAGTCGGCACTCAGCTCGGTGGGCACATGCTGCAGCTCGTGGTCGATCAACTGGTACAGGTCCAGGCCAGCCAGACCAAACAACTCTTCGTCGCGCAGTTCGCTGCGCTCATCCTCCAGGTGCACCTGCAGGCGTTCCCGAAAAAACGCGCCCACGGGCTTGCGCAAAAAGCGGGCGAGTTGGGTGAGCGTGAGGACAGGCACGCCCTGCGCAGATTCCATCGGGGGCAGCCAGTCGATCAATGTCTTTGCAGGAGCGGTCTCCGACCGCGATGGTTTTTCGGCCAGGGCTTCGCGGCCTGCGACCGCTCCTACCGCCGCCGAGTCCTGCGCTGCACGCCACTCTTTGGCATAGGTTTGCAAACCACTGCCCTCTTCAAAATAAGTGCGGCTGAAGGCTTGCAGCGGGTGCACCGTGGTCAGTTCTTGGGCCGAGCCTTTGCCCCACAGCAGGTCGATCTCGTCGCGCAGTTGTGACACCAGCACCGAAGGCGGTTGTTCGCTGTTGTCGCGCACACTGCGGCCGCTCCAACTGACATAAAGCACTTGGCGCGCCGACAGCAGGGCTTCGAGCATGAGCTGGCGGTCATCGTCACGGCGCGAGCGGTCGCCGGGGCGGCTCATGCCTTTCAGGCCCATCAGGTCGAAGTCGGCGCGCGGGCTGCGGCGCGGGTAGTCGCCGTCGTTCATGCCCAGCAGGCACACCACCTTGAACGGGATCGCGCGCATCGGCATGAGCGTGCAAAAGGTCACGCCCCCGGCCCGAAAGCGCTGCTCAAGTCGCGGCGTTTTGAGCGCCTCGAGCCAGGCCGAACGGGCCACAGCCAGCGGCACCGCCTGGGTAAAACCCGCCTCAGCGCAAGCCCGCAACCAGTCGGTCAGCGCCTGATCCAAAGCAGACAGTGCGTTGCGGTCGTTGTCGTCTCGCGGCTTGAACATCGCGGTCAGCAAGGCACGGCCGCGCTCGGCCCATTGCGCGGGCGTGGCGTCTTGCGTGGCGGTTTGCCACCAGTCGATCAAGGCCTGCAACAGGTGTGCAAGCGACCCGGCCAGCTCGGCATCGAGCCCGCCCACTTCGGGGTAAGGCGTGGCCCCGGGCGCATCGGCGGTCACCGGATCGGCCCCGCAGGCATAACCCATGAGCATGCGCTGCACCCCAAACAGCGCTGAGTTGTCCTCGCCGCACATGCCCAGCCCCAAGCCCGCGCGGTGCTCGGCAGACAAGCCCCAGCGGATGCCCGAGCCCGCCATCCAGCGCGTCAGCGTGGGCAAGCCCACCTCGCTCAGGCCAAAGCGGGCGGCCAGGGCAGGCACTTCGAGCAGCTCGACCAGCTCGCTCATGCGGCTGCGCTGCTGCGGCAAGGCCAGCAACCATTCGACCGCATGGATGAGCGGGCTGATGGCCTGCGCGCCCAAGTCGGCAATGTCATAGGGGATGAACCGCGCATCGGCGCGCTTGTGCTGGCCAAACACAGCGCGGATCGCGGGGGCCATGGTTTCGATGTTGGGCACCATGACCACCACGTCGCGGGGTGACACAGGCTGATCGCCTGGCGGGTTGTGGAACCACAGCAGCAGTTGGTCGTGCAGCACCTCCAGCTCGCGCACCGGGCTGTGGGCGATTTTGAATACGACCGACTGATCGCCCTTTGCCAGTGGTTCAGGGACAAGACCGCCGCTCGACGGCTCAAGGTCACGAATACGCCGCTGCAACTGCACCAACATGCGCTTGCCGTCTTCGCCTGGCACGTCCTCAAAAAAGTCCAGGCGGGGCCACTGCGTCTGTTGCTGGGCCGCTTGCAGGTCGTCAAAGCCGTCGAGCTGGCGAATGAAGTCGCGCCCCTGTCGCCCCCAAGCGGCCAGCAGCGTGGGCGCGTGCAGGTGCATCTGCGCCAGAGGCAAACTGGCCAAGGCCTCGCCCCGATAAGCATGGCGACGCCGCTCTGCCTGCAGCCATTCGCGCCCGTCAATGATGTCGCCCCAGTGGTACTGGCACGGGTTGGGCACGGCCAGCAACACCTGGCTGTGCGCGGCCAGCGCGGCCAGCATGTCCAGTAATTGCCCCGGCATGTGGCTCATGCCAAACACCGACACCCGCCGCGCCACGGCGCTGGCCAGGGGCTGGCCCGACTGCAGGTGCGCCAGCGCCCGGGCATGCAACGCCGGCCGGGTGGCCTGGCGCTGCTTGTCATCCAATGTGGCCAACACGCTGCGCCACAACTGGGCCTGCCAGAGTTGGTCTTGGGCCAGTTCGTCCGAACCTGCGGCCTTGCGCAACACATGGCGTCCAGCGGCCCAGTCTTGCAGCCAGTCGGGGCGGTAGATTTGGTATTGGTCAAACAGGTCGGCCAGGCGGCTGGCCAGTTGCAGCAGGCGGTCAGGCTCGTCGCCTTTCAAGAAACCGGCCACAGGCTGGAACACAGGATCTTTCAGGCAAGTGGGCAGCAAAGCCATCAGCCGCCAGGTCATGGGCAGTTTGTCGAGCGGCGAGTCGAGCGGCACGTTGTGCGCGCCCAGCACCTGCCGGTAAGTGCGCCACAAAAACCGCGAAGGCAACTCCACCCGCGTGGCCGCGCACACACCGCTCTGGCGCGCCAACTCGATCTTGATCCACTCGGCCATGCCGTTGCTTTGCACCAGCACCACTTCACTCTCTAGCGGATCCAGTGGGTGCGCACGCAACCAACCCGTCAGGGTGTCGGCCAACCGCTCGGAGCGGTGGCTGTGCAGGGCAATGAAACCGGGAGAAATGGTGGAGGCAGGCATGCGGTGAACAAGTGCAGACATGGGAACGAAAGGACAAGAATAGCCGCAATCGTGCCCGCCACCAGGCTCATGGCAAGAGTCCTGCATTGCCCAATTTTTAAGCACCAGCCGCCAAGCCAATCAGGATGCGGCTTGACGCAGTTGTGCAAGGACTTATCCACACCTTTGGGCACGGGGTTTGGGGGTAAACACGTCATACGATTTCGCCATGCTGAAGAAGCAAATCCAAAAAATGCAAAGCCAAACAATACGGGCACAAGGAACTTTGTCGAATTCACCGACGTGCACGCCATACAAAAAAATTGGCGATAAAGTGCAGGTGCAATTCACCGCCATACTGAACAACGTCAAAACAGGAGACGCAGCATGAAGAAAGAAGTAGTCCAAACCCTCACCGACAACTTTGAGGGGCATGCGCAACAAACAGAAACTGGCGTTGAGTATTGGCTGGCACGCGACATCCAGCATCTGCTGGGCTACGCGGAATGGCGTAACTTTGGACTCGTGATCAGCAAAGCGAAAACCGCCTGCGAAGTGAGTGGCCAGCGGATCACAGACCATTTTGTTGACGTCAACAAAATGGTCGACTTGGGCTCCGGCAGCCAGCGCGAAATCAACGACATCATGCTCACCCGCTACGCGTGTTACTTGATTGCACAAAACGGCGACCCACGCAAACCCGAGATTGCTTTTGCCCAAACCTACTTTGCAGTGCAAACCCGCAAGGCCGAGCTCATCGAGCAACGCATGCTGGATGCCGAGCGCATCCACGCACGCAAAAAACTCACCGAAACAGAAAAAGAACTCTCACAAGTCATCTACGAACAGACTGGCGGCAACCAGGACTTTGCGCTGATCCGTAGCAAGGGAGACCATGCACTGTTTGGCAAAAGCACCCAGGCCATGAAAGCCCAGTGGAAAGTACCCGACAGCCGCCCACTGGCCGACTTTGCGCCCACGATTTTGCTCAAGGCCAAAGACTTCGCCACCGAAATCACCATCTTCAACGCCCGCCAACACCAGATGGACCGTGAGGGACAAATCTCCCAAGAGCACATCACCAACAACCAAGCGGTGCGCAACACGCTGCTGGAGCGAGGTATTCGCCCTGAAAGCCTGCCACCGGAAGAAGACGTGAAAAAAGTCGAGCGGCGCTTGCAGTCTGAAGACAAAAAATCACTGAACAAGCCCGACACCCTGGACAACTGACAAGAAAAACCACGGCCACGCGCAAAAACATCCCTGCGACCAAATGAGCACCCGCAAAAACCGCGCTTTTAGCTTAAGGGAATACGCTGAAGGGAAAAAGCACACATCCAGCAGATACTTTCCTGATCAACATCAATCGACAAGGACCCCCCTCATGACAGCCTCCTGGATAAAGCGCACCCTTTGCCTCGCTGGCGCGGTGTTGGCCGCTGGCCTGCCCCTGAGCGCTTGGGCGCAAGCATGGCCCAGCAAACAGCCCATCAAATTGGTGGCCGTGTTCCCGCCCGGCGGATCGGTGGACCAAGTGGCGCGCATTTTGTCGGGCCCCTTGTCTCAGCAACTGGGCCAAAGCGTGGTGGTCGAAAACAAGGGTGGCGCATCGGGCGTGATCGGCACCTCCAGCGTGCTCAGCGCCCCCGCAGATGGCTACACCTTTGCGGTGGTGTTCGACACCCATGGCGTCAACCAAAGCCTGATGCCCAACATGCCTTATGACAGCAAAA
>NZ_JBILQU010000204.1:0-2919 GCF_044373035.1 Limnohabitans sp.
GCGTGCGAGCGCTCTTGCATGATGCTCGAACCTTCGCCGTAGTCCTCGCCCACGATCAGCATGGCGCCGCCGGTGACGCCGCCCGAAGCCAGGTTGGCCAGCGCGTCAGACGCCACATTGGTGCCCACTGTGGATTTGAACGTGACCGCACCGCGCAACGGGTAATTGACCGAGGCGGCCAAAGTGGCGGCCGCCGTGGCCTCTGAGGCGCTGTGCTCGAAATGCACGCCCAGTTCTTGCAGGATGTCGTTGGCGTCGGTCAGCACGTCCATCAAGTGCGAGATCGGCGCGCCTTGGTAGCCCGCCACATACGACACGCCCGACTGCAGCAAGGCCTTGGTGACGGCCAGAATGCCCTCGCCGTGGAACTCGTCGCCATCACCCAGGCGAAGTTTTTGCACCTCTTGCACAAATGAGCGTTCAGCCATGTCCAGAACCTTTCGCGGAGCGTTCAGCTCCTGAATAACCCATTGAATTGATTTCAATGTAGGTCAGCTGTGGGGGCCAAGCAAATGGATTCTTCCAATGTTGTACATTGACTGCGTGAATAATTAGTAGCAACCCTTATTCGTTTGAGCCATGGGATCAACATGAATTTCCGACAACTCGACCTGAACCTTTTGCGTGTGCTGGTGGCGATCCACCGCACCCGATCTGTCACGGCCGCAGGCAAGGCGCTGGCCTTGTCACAACCCGCCACCAGCAATGCGCTGGCGCGTTTGCGGGCGTTTTTTGGCGATGACTTGTTTGTGCGCTCGCCCGCAGGTTTGCAGCCCACGCGCTTGTGCGAGCAACTGGCACCGGCCATGCAGTCGCAACTGTTGGCCATGGAAAGTCTGGTGCTCAACCACCAGCCTTTCAGCGCCCAAAGCAGTCACCGCCATTGGCGTTTGTCCTTGTCTGACTTGGGTGAAATTTTGTTTTTGCCGCGCCTGGCCTCGGCACTGCGCAGCCAAGCGCCCCTGGCCAGCTTGTCCAACATCTCGGTGGACGCGTCTCAGGTGGCGCAAGCCCTAGAGTCGCGCGACATTGACATGGCGATTGGTATTTTGAAACCCCAACACGCAGGCGTGCGCAGCCAGTTGTTGTTCAAAGAACGCTACATGGCCATTTCATCCAAAAACTGGACACCCACCCCCGGCGGGCGCAGCAGCACGCTCAGCCATGCGCAATTGGCGCAGGCGCACTTTGTGGTGGTCTCGCCCACCGCCACCTTCCACGGCAGCGTGGAGAAAATGCTGACGGGCATGAAATTGCAAGACCGCATCCTGATGCGCCCCCGGCACTTTGGCGCGATTGCCGAACTGGCGCAAAACACCGACCTGCTGTGCATCGTGCCCGAGATGTACGCCCGCGATCTGGGTCAGCGCATGGCCCTGCAAATGTGGACCCTCGAGGACGCCCCCACTTACGAAGTGAATCTGGTATGGCACAGCAGCACCGAAAAAGACCTTGACCAGCAGTGGATGCGCAGGGTGATTGAGCAGCTGTTTGCGCGGGCCTGAGGAGCCGCAAAGACCTTGGGCTTGTGATGGATCGGCATCGGCAGGCGGTTTCCTGTGCCATCTCTTGTGGCGTTTCAAGTGAAGGACATTGACTCAAGTCGGAGCGTGCGCGCCGTCGAAGTTGGCTAGACTCTGACCATGAAACTGTCTTCTCAATTACCCATTTGGGCGGTCATGGGCCCTGTTCTGGCCGGGGTGGCCCTGGTTTTTTCATGGGTTGGTCCCGCTTTTGCGGGAGGGTGGGTGTTGGATGTGATGTTGGTGGCAGGACTGATAACGGGCATTTTGGCGGCGGTGTTCCATGCGGAGGTGGTGGCGCACCGTGTCGGTGAGCCCTATGGAACGCTGGTGCTGGCCATTTCAGTCACTGCCATTGAGGTGGCGCTGATCGTCTCCATGATGATGTCCGCCGGAGAGGCGGCGACCGGGCTGGCGCGTGACACCGTGTTTGCTTCGATCATGATCATTCTCAACGGTATGGTGGGCATTTGCCTGCTGGCGGGTGGCCAACGCCATGGCGAACAAAGCTTCAGCCAGCTTGGGGTGTCTGCCGCCTTGGCCACCCTGGCAGCAATTTCGGTGCTGACCTTGGTGTTGCCGAACTACACCACGACCACCATGGGGCCGGTTTACAGCAGCAGCCAACTGACCTTCATCGCCATTGTTTCTGTGGTGTTGTATGGCACGTTTGTGCTGGTCCAGACTGTGCGTCATCGGGACTATTTTCTGCCGGCGGTGGCTGCAGGTGATCCCCAAATACATGCCGCACCGCCCTCCAGAAAATTAGCCATGTTGAGCACGGCCCTTTTATTGGGCTGTTTGGTCAGTGTGGTGCTTTTGGCCAAAGCGCTTACGCCAGCGTTGGAGGCGGCGGTCGACAAGATGGACGCGCCCAAAGCGCTGGTGGGCATCATCATTGCTGCGGTGGTGTTGTTGCCTGAGAGCATTGCCGCGTACCAGGCCGCCCGGGCCAATCGCCTGCAGACCAGTCTGAACCTGGCCTTGGGCTCGGCATTGGCCAGCATCGGATTGACCATCCCCGCAGTGGCCGTGGTGTCATTGGTAACGGGCATGACGCTCTCACTAGGCATCGACGAAAAGTCCACCGTCTTGCTGGTGCTGTCACTCATTGTGGCGACCCTGTCGCTGGGCACGGGACGCACAACGGTCATGCAGGGAACCCTGCATTTGGTCATCTTCGCGGTCTATCTCTTCACCGCCATCGTGCCTTGACCTTGTCTGCAGTGCAGGCAAATCCTTTTGTTGTACGCCTTCAGTAGCCGCTGCCGTCGCTGGGTGTTTGCGGCTGGTCCTGAGCATCTGGCTCCTGCGCCTTGAGCACCCGCGTGCCGTGCTTGCTCAATATTTCGACATAAACCGAAGCGGCCCCCGTTTTGGCCGCAGTGTCCACGGC
>NZ_JBILQU010000205.1:0-2909 GCF_044373035.1 Limnohabitans sp.
GCGAGCGGCTTGCAGTTGTTCGCCGCTGGCGTCTTGGCGCAGCAGGTATTCGGTCCAGCCGGTGACCTCCCAAGTGTGCATGGCACTGAGCGTTTCCAAATAGACCTGGAAGTCTTTGGGCAAGGCGGCATAGGCCGTGGTCATGCTGGCCCAAAGCGTGTCGCCGCCGCTGGCCGGAATGACCTGCGCATACAAGCTGGTGCCTATGGGTGGATTCGCCTGCCAAGTGATGTCGGCGTGCCAGTTGTTGTTGGCTGCGGGGCGCTCGGCTGTGCTTTCCACAACCTCTACCTCGGGTTGGCTTTCCACCCGGGGGAAAAAAGCCTTGACCTCATTGACTTGGCCAAAAGTGCGAGTGAACGCCACCTGCTGTGCAGGCGTGAGTGTTTGGTCCCGAAAAAAGATCACCTCAAACTGAGCCAAGGCCGCTCTCAGCTCAGTTTGAGCCAACTCGCTCAATGGCTGCGACAAGTCCAAACCATGGAGCGTGGCCCCGACATTGGGGGTGTAGGGTTCGACCAAAAAGCTTTGGTAGGCCCTTTGTAAATGCGGCGAAGTAGACATTTGTAGATCATGCCAGAGCGCGTCAAACAGGCGATAACCAGCGCTTGAGCATCGCGGGGGGAGGGGGCCCGATCACCCGCTGCGTCTGGCCTTTTGCATCCACCAGCACCACATAAGGGGTAACGTTGGGCCAGGCCGGGTCCACCGCTTGGCGGATGGCCGGCTCAAAACCATCAAAGGCGTACATCTGCGTCATGCCTTTGAAGTGCCAGGCATGGCGCAGCGCCTGCGGCCCCGAGATATCCATCATGACCGCGTTCAAGGGAGGTTTGGCCGCCCGGTTTTTGACCGCGTCATGCAACACCGCAAAAGCGGCAGGGCAGGTGCTGCAATACGAGGTGGTGAACAAATAGGCCGCAGGGCGCGGTCCGTGTTGCAAGGCATGCGCCCAGCGGGTTTCATCGAAAGGCAGCACTGTGCGCTGAGCGGGAGTTGAGGCCGTGGCTTGCCCCTGGGGGTGTGCATGCTGCTGAGCGTGATGGTGAGCTTGCGCCCAAGCCGCCGGAGCACTCAGGCCGAGCACGGCAGAGCAGATGGCCAGAGCTGTGTTTTTAAAAACGGATGTCATGAACTTGCGTCTCCTGTGTGTTGCGCCAAACCACCACCATGCGCGCGCCACTTTGGGCCAGGCGCGGGTGGTCGTTGTAACCCGTGGCTTGGCCCAGGGTTTTGAGGGTGAAGTTCTGACCGCCATCGGTCGACAGCCAGGCCTTGAGTGTGGTCTGCGCCCCTTCGCTGCTGCGCCAGACCACGGCCACGTTTTGGCCATCGGCCATCACATCGGCGTGTTCTGCACGCGGATCGGGCAACACGCGCAGGGTCTCGGGCAAAGGTTCGCCTTGCGCATTCAGGCGTGCGTAACGCACGGCGGGCTGGTCTTGCCCATTCACTGTTCGAATGCCAAACCAAACCGTGTGGTAACCCGAAGTACCTGCGTTGAGTGCCAAACCGGGACCGTGGTGCGGGCAGGCATTGATCTGCCAGTCGTCGTGCGTACTGCGGGTAATGCGATTGGCCGGGGCACCTACGCTGGCAAACGCATGGTCTCGCGTGCTGATGTCAAACACATGCCGCCAGGTCGCTTGCAGCTGGCCTTGCGGATTGCGGGCCAGGCCAATACGGCAGCACTCGCACGAGTGGTCGGCCACTTTGGTGTCGGGGCCAAAAGTCTGACCGCCGTCCTTGGACTCGTTGCGGTAAATGGCAGCACCCGCGTACTTTTGCGCCGAGCCTTTGGGCGGCTGGTCGCGCTTGTCCACCCACAGCGTGTGCAACACCCCTTGTCCATCGAAGGCCACCGAATCAAAGCGGTGGGTGATTTCCTGCCGGTCCTGGTGCACCGTGAATGGCATGCTGAAAGTTTGCCCGCCATCGCTGCTGCGCAGCATGCGGATGAACCCCGTGTAAGGCTTGGCCAGCGGCATGGTGTAGCTGATGACCGCCCAGCCTTGGGGGCCAAACGCTATTTTTGGACGGCTCTCGCCATCGGCCGCAATCGGGTCGGCTCCGGTGTTCAAGATGCGTGCTTCGCTCCACTGCAAAGAAGCGCCCAAGGGCGTGCTTTGCACAAAGAGTTGCGCTTGCGCATTCAAACCTACCACCCACAAGCGACCATCGGGTGCAATGGCTGCGCCTGTGGCCAGTTGCGGACGCTGGTGGCGGGCATGCTGTGAAGATGCAGCAGGTTTGGCGGCTTCTTTGACGGTGTTTTGAGCACCAGTGGAGGGTAACGCGCACAAGCTGGCCACGGCCAAAATTGACAAGGCGCACCAACGGTTCAAGATGTTCATGGGGTTCTCACAAAAGAGAGCGGTTTGCAAATCAGACTTGCGATGTCACATTCAACGGTGCACCGCAAGCCTGGACAGCTGTCAGCGTTGGCCAAAGGACTTGTTCAAACCCACCATCACGCTGCGCGGCGCACCGGCGGCATAGGTGTTTTGTGTGTTGGGTGTGTAAGCGCCGCTTTTGTAGTTGCTGGACGCGTTGTCCGAATACAGCTTGTTGGTCAGGTTGCGCACTTGGCCCCAAACCTCCCAGCCATCGCCCAACTTGTGGGTGGCCGTCAGGTTGAGCAGCGTGTGACCCGCGTAACGCACGGTGTTGGCGTTGTTCATCCAGTAGCTGCCTTGCTTGACCAGTCCCAAGGCCACGCGCGAAGTCGGTGTGAATTTCCAGCCGACTTGGGCCGTGATGGTGTGGTTGGGGGCCTGCGGCATGTCTTTGCCTGAATAGTCTTCGATGGCACCCACTTTGTCGCTCACACGGTAAGACACAAAGGTGTGTTCGGCCCAGGTCGCACCGACGCGCCAGTCCCACTCCCCGCCCCATCCACGCAGATCCTG
>NZ_JBILQU010000206.1:0-2897 GCF_044373035.1 Limnohabitans sp.
CAAGGGCTGGTTCAACTCATGGGCAAACGAGGCGGACATCACCCCAAGACTGTGCTGGCGGTCCTGTTGCGCCAATCGGTTCACCACACGATGCCCCTCTTCTTCGCGGACCAATGCGGTCATCACTTTCAGTCTTTCGTCGGCTTGCTCCTGGACGCGTATGCCGAAGTAGACAAAGTAACGCAGCGTTCCTGCCAAGAAGGCGCTCGTCCAGATGCCATAGTTCCACGCCTCTTGGCCAAAGGTGTTCAAGCCCCAGCCCGTGACAAAGCCTTGCGTGCGCATCAAATGGATCAGGCCCATGACGGACATGACCCAGCACATGTGCATGGAAAAACGGTTGGCAGTCTGTTGGTAATGGACATGCGCGAAATAAGCCCCCCACAAAGAGGTGACACCAAAACAGCCCCCAGATAAAAGCAAAGTCAGCTCGGGACCTGCATGCAGGCGACTCCATTCCATGGCTGCAATAAAGACCAGCGTGCCCAGGGTGAGGCCCAGCAGCCGCCAATGTTGGGGGCCTTTGTTGTACAAACGGGCAATCCCCAATCCCATCAGCATGTGGCTCATGGCGGTCAAGCCAATCGGAATGCTGTAGGACCACAGCAGTGGCAGATCGTTGCGAAAAACGGTGGCCAATGCTGACAAGCCTGCCAACAAGGCGCCCACTACCCAATATCGGGCCGAGCTGTCCAAACGTGAAAAATACACCGAAGCTGCCAAACCGCCCAAAAGAGAGAAGATGGCGTAAAAAATGAAAAGGCTTTGGATGTAATGGGCGGCCATGCAGGCAATAGAGAATTTGGCGGGCGTAGGGGATTTTGGTTAAATTTTGAACGATTTATCCGTCCCCTGCAGCCGCCAAGGCAAGCGCCCATGGTCGGCAAATGTTCAGGAGTTTTTAAAAAATCAGTATGGCCGCTTCAGTGCAAGCCCACCACCGGCCGCGTCTTGTAAAACTGCACCGGGCTTTCGGGAACGGCGTTCAACACCGATTTTTTGATCTTGCCCACCACATGCATTTCGCAGGGCTTGCAGTCAAAGCGCAGGGTCAGTTTTTCCTTGCCGTTGATCAGCTGCATGGGCTCGGCTTTCACTGTGCCTTGCACACCGGTCACGCCTTTGGCTTGTTTGGGGCACAGGCTCAAGCTGAAACGCACGCAGTGCTTGGTGATCATCAGGCTGACTTCGCCCAATTCTTCTTGGCTTTCATAGGCTGCATCAATCACTTTCACGCCGTGTTTGGCGTAAAAATCGCGCGCTTTTTGGTTGAACACATTGGCCAGATAGGTCAGCGTGTCTTCAGGGTAAGCGACAGGCGGCTCCACTGGCACCGCACGCGGCAGGCGATGCAGGCCTTGGTTGCGAGCGTTTTCGAGCGCCTGCACGGCATCTCGGCGAAAAGCATTGAGCAGTGAAGGCGGCACAAACCAGGGGCGGGGCAGGGCGACTTGCACATCCAGCGGCTCGAACAGGGTGTCGCCCAGTTTGCCCAAAGCGGTTTTGAGTTTGTCCACGGCCTGCGTTGGGTCTTTGGGTGCTTGCCAGGCCATGGCCAGATCGGCCGTGCCGGTGTGGCCCACTTCGTCGGTCAGGGTCAGTTGCAGACCGCCGGCGGTTTCAGCCAACTGCATCCAAACGCCCATGCGCCGTTGCGCAGACTTTTTGTCCAGCTTGCGCACCCAGCTCATGTCGCGGTTGCGGTTGACCTGCACGCCTTGGCGCAGGTCCTTGAAGCCGCCCATGGGGTCTTTGGGGAAAAGCTTCCACACCCCCTTGGCTTTGGCGGCCTCGGCGCGGTTGATCTGCAAGCCCACTAATTCTTTTTGCAGGTCGTAGTAACACAGGCCATCGCCGTTGTGCAGTTCGGTGGCCGGGTCGTCGGTGGTGATCTCGACGTGCGCGGGCGTGACCTGGCTGACCCAGCCAATCGGCTGGCCGGGGTTTTTGGGGGTGTCAAACGCGCCAATGTCTTCCTTGCGGCCCTGCACAAAGTAGTCGGTGAACTCGCGGTTGAAGTTCTGGTTCGGGTCGGGCTCGAAGCTGAAGGTGCTGCGGCCGTGCGAGGCTGCAGCCAGCTCAGGACGTTCGTTGAGCACTTCGTCAAACAACTTGCGGTAATGGGCCGTGATGTTTTTCACATAGGCCATGTCCTTGTAGCGGCCTTCGATCTTGAAGCTGCGAATGCCTGCATCCACCAAATCGCGCAAGTTCTCGCTCTGGTTGTTGTCCTTCATGCTCAGCACATGCTTGTCGTGCGCCACGATGCGGCCTTGTGCGTCTTTGACCTCATAGGGCAGGCGGCAGGCTTGGGAGCAGTCACCCCGGTTGGCGCTGCGCCCGGTATGGGCATGGCTGATGAAGCACTGGCCGCTGTAGGCCACGCACAAAGCACCGTGCACAAAAAATTCAATCACGGTGCGCTCGGTGTCGATCACGTCACGGATGGCGGCAATTTGCGGCAGCGTCAGCTCACGCGCCAGCACGATCTGGCTCAAACCCGCGTCTTGCAAGAACTTGGCTTTTTCGGGGGTGCGGATGTCGGTTTGCGTGCTGGCGTGCAGTTGGATCGGCGGCATGTCGATCTCAAGCAGTCCCATGTCTTGCACGATCAGCGCGTCCACCCCCGCGTCGTAAAGCTGCCAGGCCAGTTTGCGCGCCCCTTCGATTTCATCGTCGCGCAAGATGGTGTTGAGTGTGACAAAGATGCGGCTGTGAAAGCGGTGGGCGTATTGCACCAGTTTGGCAATGTCTTGCACCGAGTTGTCCGCCGTGGAGCGCGCTCCAAAAGACGGGCCGCCAATATAGACCGCATCGGCGCCATGGTTGATGGCTTCGATGCCAATCTCGAAGGTGCGGGCGGGGGCGAGGAGTTCGAGGTGGTGAGGCTGCATGGC
>NZ_JBILQU010000080.1:0-12821 GCF_044373035.1 Limnohabitans sp.
ACCTGCGCAAGGTGATGAAGCTCAACCGCCACAGCTCCTTGTTCAAGGAAGGCCGGATTGAGCAATCCCTGGCCGAGCACCGGGCCATCGTGCAGGCCCTGACCCAGCGCCAGCCCGAACTTGCGGCCAAGCGCATGTCCGCGCACTTCACGAACGGCCTGCAGGCCGCGCAGTAAGCGGTCTCTAGACTCAGGCGCGCTTTTGGGCGGGACCACCCGACAAAGCGCCTCGGGCTTTCAGGACAAAGCCCAACTGGGCAACTCGGCCCTGATCAAAGGCAAGACACTGCCAACTTCCAACGAGGTGGCCGCCTTGGGTTACCGCGCCATGCAGCGCGGCCAACGGGTCTATATACCGGGCTTCATGAACTGGGCCATGGCGCAAAGCATGCGCTTGACGCCGCGCGATCTGGCCACCAAAGTGGTCAAAATTTTGACCCGCCCCCTCGCTTGAGAACGCCCCCCTGAGCGCACGCCTGCATCGGGAACCTGCGCCGCTCAAGGCCCAAGAAACTCCCCGCATACAAACCGTCATGAACCGCTTTTCAATGGACAAGACGGTCGAAATGCTGCTGCGTATCCTCGGGCTGGGCATGCTTGTCTTTTGGCAACGCGACGTCAAGCATGGGGCATGGCCTTGCGACCCGAGTCGCACGCTCAGTCGGCCACCACCGCGCCCCGCGCCAACGCCGCCCGGGCCAGCTGCCAGACTTCACGCGGGGGCAAGGACTTGAGTTTGTGGTCGCTCCACACTTGCCGCCACAAACGCCCACCGCGCTGGCCGTGGTACAGGCCCAGCATGTGCCGCGCGATCGCATACCAGGGGCAGCCGTCTTCGGCAAAGGCGCGTTCCATGTAGGTCACCATGGCCTCTTCCACCGCTTCGCGGCTGGGCACTTCATGCGTGTCGCCAAAAAAAGTGGCGTCCCAAGTGCCCAAGAGCCAAGGGTTGTAATACGCCTCACGCCCGACCATCACGCCGTCGGCGTGCTGCAGATGCTGCGCGATCTCTTCGTTGGTCTTGATGCCGCCGTTCACCGCGATCAACAGCCCCGGAAAGTCATTTTTGAGCTGATACGCCAGCTCGTAACGCAGCGGCGGTATTTCGCGGTTTTCTTTCGGCGACAAGCCATCCAGCCAAGCATTGCGGGCATGCACGATGAACACCTTGCAACCGGCTTCGCTCACCGTGCCCACAAAGTCGCGCACAAAGTCGTAGCTCTCAATGCGGTCAATGCCAATGCGGTGCTTCACCGTCACCGGCACGTCCACCACGTCGAGCATGGCTTTGACGCCGTCGGCCACGGTGCGCGGCTCGTTCATCAGGCAAGCGCCAAACGCGCCGCGCTGCACACGGTCTGAGGGGCAGCCGCAGTTGAGGTTGATCTCGTCGTAGCCCCAGTCTTGGCCCAGTTTGGCCGCGTGGGCCAAATCAGCCGCATCGCTGCCGCCCAGTTGCAGGGCCACGGGATGTTCTTCGGCATTCAAGCGCAGGTGCCGCTGCACGCTGCCGTGGCGCAAGGCGCCGGTGGTCACCATCTCGGTGTAAAGCAAGGTGTGGCGGGTCAGCAGGCGGTGGAAAAACCGGCAGTGGCGGTCTGTCCAGTCCATCATCGGCGCGACGCTCAGCCGCCAAGGTGTTGTTTTCATTGAATTTTCTCATCACTCAAGCACAGACGAAACATTCGTCACCGTCGCATTTCCCCCCGATTTTCCACGATCACCCCCTCTTGGATCCCGCCAGGACGCCATGGAGCCACCTTTGGGCAGACATCCCAGATGTGCTGGACTCACGGTCACGACCCGGTAAGGGCTCAAGGTGACCGACCCACCTCCATCGCAGAACGCAAAAAAAGCCGTCAGCCCAGCGGCAAATAGCGGATATCTCTTCCCATTAATTTGTAATTTTCATCATTTTTAAAGTGATTTTTTAAGATTATTGAGTAAATCATGATTAAACCTCAAAAAGAATCATTGCTGCAAGAAATAGCCACAGAAATGGCATTTCTGACCCCTGGGCAATCGCAGCACTTGAAACCATTGACAGACCTGCTATCCCTTTTGGCGCAAGACGGTGCAGCCCAAGCCCTGCCCCAAGCGCGCAGCGACTTGGACTGGTCGCTGAACCTGTGCCGGCAAGCGCTCTCACAGCACAGCGGTTTGAGTCCTTCCGAAATCAACGACTTACAAAGCAAATTTGAGCGACTGAGCAACGCCTTGTACATGGGCCCATCTGAGGCATCACCGACACCAGAGACCGTGGTCATGCTGTCCACACCGCTGTCTGAGGAGGCCAGTTTCACACTGGGAGCGAATGACGACTTGGATTTCCTCAACGAGTTTTGCAACGAGGGGCGTGATCTCCTTCAACAGATCGAGCAAGGTGTGTTGGCGCTTGAAGAAAATCCCCAGCGCAAAGACACCTTGAACCAAGTCTTCAGGGCGTTTCACACCTTCAAAGGCGGCGCAGGCTTTATGGGCATAGCCCCCATCCAGCGCCTGGCGCACGAGCTGGAGTCGTTGCTGGACGCTGCGCGACAAGACAAATTGCGCATCAACCGCGAAGTCATCGACATCATTTTGGCCGGTAGCGACGCGCTGCAGCATTACGTCAATGCCATTGATCGGCAGATCAAAGGTGAAGGCCGTGGCCAAGCCATTGTGGTGCCCACGGCCGCCTTGTTGGTCCGAGCACAAGCTTGCCTCAATGGCGATCCGCAAGCACCACAAACGCCGCAAGTCCCACAGGTGCCGCCCGTCAGCACCGCCCATGCACCCGAACCTGTCCCCTCCCCCAGCGCACCGCCCCCATCCGGGCATGAGGCCAAGGACACAGGACAGACGGCCCCCTTGCCCGACAAAAGCAGTCGGCGTCCCGATCCCCTGGCCGCTTTCGTCAAGCTCGACACCTGCAAACTCGATGCGCTGGTGGAACTGATGGGTGAACTGGTGATCGCGCAATCCATGGTGGTGAAGCACCCATCGGTGCAAGCGCCCAAAGACAGGGAACTCGAACGCCATTTGCGCCAGCTCACACGCATCACCACCGACTTGCAGCACAACGCCATGTCGCTGCGCATGGTGCCGCTGCGCTCTGTCATGCAAAAAATGGGGCGATTGGTGCGCGACCTGTCCACCGCTCAAAACAAAAGCATCCAACTGCACCTGAGCGGCGAAGACACCGAATTGGACCGCAAAATCGTCGAAGAACTGGCTGACCCCCTGCTCCACATGATGCTCAATGCCGTCGACCACGGCATCGAAACGCCAGCCCAACGCATGGCCGCTGGCAAAACGGCCCAAGGCAACATCCATCTGCAAGCATCACACCAAGGCGGCGGTATCCTGATCTGCATCCGAGACGATGGCAAAGGTCTGGACGCCGTCAAAATCCTTCACACGGCACATCAACGCGGCCTCATCCCGTTGGGCAGCGAACCCAGTGAAAAAGACGTCTACAACCTGATTTTTTTACCTGGGTTTTCTACCGCCGACAAGGTGACCAAAATTTCGGGACGCGGCGTGGGCATGGACGTCGTGCGTGGCAGCATCAACAAGCTGCGGGGACGGGTGGACATCGATTCGGTGCCAGGCCAAGGCACCACGTTCAACATCTTTTTGCCGCTCACCCTGGCCATCATCGACGCCATGTTGGTGGGGGTCGGTACCGAACGTTTCCTTGTGCCCACACTGACCATTCGCGAATCGCTGCGGCCACAACCGGACATGGTCTTCACCGTGCAAGGCAGCGAAGAAGTCATCCGCGTGCGCGGCAAGCTGATCCCCTTGATCCGCCTGTCCGACAAACTGGGCGTGCCATGCCAGGCCCACAACCCCTGCGACGGCATTGTCGTCGTGGTCGATTTGGGCGACCGGCAAAGTGCGCTCTTGGTGGACCGTCTGATCGGCAAACACGAAGTCGTCATCAAGTCACTGGGCAACACCTTCAGGCACCAACAAGGCATGTCCGGTGCCGCCATCCTCGGTGATGGCCGTGTGTCGCTGATCATCGATCCAGTCGCCATGGGCCAACTGCCCTCCATGGTCGCCCCAGCGGTTTGACCAGCATCGCAACCCCAAAAGACCACCGCAAAACATGATCCAACTGACCTCCCCCCATGTGCCCGATCCGGGCAAATACCTCACCTTTGCCTTGCACAACGAGTACTACAGCGTGCCCGTGCTCAAAGTTCGAGAAATCATGCGCCTGTGTCCCATCACGCCCGTGCCCCGCATGCCCGCCTTCATCCAAGGCGTGATCAATTTGCGCGGAAAAATAGTGCCCGTGATCGATCTGAGAAAACGGCTTGGCTTACCCAAAGCGGTCAACACAGAACGGGCCTGCGTGGTCGTTGTGCAATTTGACACTTCAGAAGGCCAAGCACAGCTGATGGGCATGGTGGTGGACAGCGTCGAAGAAGTCTCGCATTTTCACCCTCTGGACCTGGAGTTGCCACCCGATTTTGGCAGCGACATCGACAACCGATTCATCACCGGCATGGCCAAAAGCAAAGACACGGTGAAAACCCTGCTGGATTTGAATCGTTTGCTCAATTTTGTGGGTCCGTGGGTTCTGCCAACCCTCACCCCTTGCCCATCCGTTTGAACCACTCATCACCGCACATCTCCGGGAGCCAGCACATGTTGAACCTCAAAAAATTACTCACAGGCATTGCCATCTTGTTTTTGGCCAGTTTGGTGGGCATTCCAGCGGTCAGCTTCTTTTTCACCGCACCCATCAAGATCGGCGGGGACCTTTACCAAAACATTGCCCATGAAAACGAAATTTTGGCCTCGATCATGCCGCCGGACGTTTATTTGATCGAAGCCGAATACATGGTGGTGCAAACCATGGTGCAAGTCTACAAAAACCCGGGCTCGACCACCTTCGCCAACGACAAAGACGTCAAACGACTGATCGCAGAGACACCACGGATTGAGCAGGAGTACAAGCTCGCCTATGACCGCTACATCAGCAGCCCACAGACTGCACCTGATCTGCTCAAAGACCTGGAGACAACAGACAAGCACGTACAGCGCTACTTGAAATTGATCAATACCCAATTTTTGCCTGCTCTGACCGGGGGTGATACGGCCAAGATCGTGGCCACATTCGAATTGATGACCGAATCCTTTGTCGCCCATCGCGAAGCCAATATGGCCATGTTGGCCAAAATCCGCGCAAACATTGAGAAAAACTTGGAAAAAGCCGAATCCGTCAAGAACCAAGTCATCTGGAGCGTGACCCTGTTTTCTGCGGGCTTGCTGGTGCTGATTCTGATCATTTTTTTCATGGCCTACAAAGTCTCCCTCAAGCCCTTGATGCGGATGGCCCGAGACATCTATGAGGGCACGGAACAAAGCCGCATGGCCTCCAGCCAACTCACCGAGGCCAGCCAAAAACTGGCCCAAGGTGCCAGTGAGCAGGCCGCTGCCATCGAAGAAACCAGCGCCTCTTTGGAAGAGGTGTCCAGCATGATTCACTCCACCGCCCAAAACGCCGAGCAAGCCAAACAACTGGCCACGCAAACCCGTGAAAGCGCGCAAGAAGGGGTGCGCAGCATGGCGGCCATGACCACCGCCATGGCCGACATCGAACGCTCCAGCAGCGATGTCGCCAAAATCGTCAAAAGCATTGACGAAATCGCCTTCCAAACCAACATCCTGGCCCTCAACGCCGCCGTGGAAGCGGCTCGCGCAGGCGAAGCAGGTGCGGGCTTTGCCGTCGTCGCCGACGAGGTGCGCTCCCTGGCCCAGCGCAGTGCCATGGCCGCCCACGAATCGGCCGAAAAAATCGAAGCCTCCATCCGCAGCAGCCGCTTGGGCGCCGTATCGCTCGAACGGGTCCACGAATCCTTGGGGCAAATCGAAGTCAAGATCGGCAAAACCGATGCGCTGGTCGCCGAAATCAGCTTGGCCGCCCGCGAACAAGCCCAAGGCATTGAACACGTCAGCGTCGCCATCGAACAAATGAGCAAAGTTGCGCAAGATACCGCCGACAGTGCCAGTCAGATCGCCCATGCTGCAGAACAAACACTCAGCCAAGCCATGAGCGTGGAAGACCTGGTCGAGCAAGGCATCCAAGTGGTGGGTTTCAGCATCCGTCGACAAGACCGCGTGCCCTCAACGCGCCCAACTCCCAAAATCACGCCCCTGAAACAACGCAGCGAGCGCATCAACGCCAGTGCGGCAACACACCACCGCGCCCACGCTCAAAATCACCTGGCCTACGGCGACAAACCACAACTGCATGCACCCGAGCCAACGTCTGAGCAGCACTTCAAAGACTTCTGAACCCGCTCACATGGCCGCTATCACTCAATGGGGCTTGGATCGACTCCCCCCGATGTCCGACCAGACCTACCAAGACCTGTGTCGCCTGATCCACCAACACAGCCGAATCCACCTGACCCCCAACAAGCGCGTCTTGTTGTCCAGTCGGCTGGGCAAACGGCTGCGCGAATTGGGTCTGAGCTCTTGGGACGACTACCTGCACTGGCTCCAGAAACACCGTGAGTCAGAACTGGACACCCTGATCGACCTGATCGCCACCAATCACACCCATTTTTTTAGGGAAATCGTGCACTTTGAGACAGTCTCTTCGCAATTGCTGAACGAGCTCTTGCGCCACAGCCCCACGGCGGGACAAGTTCTGCGCTGCTGGTCGGCTGCCAGCTCCAGCGGGGAAGAAGCCTTCAGCCTGGCCATCGTTTTGAGTGAATATGCTGCGCAACATCCGAGCGGACTGCGTTGGCAAATTGACGCAACCGACATCTCCAACCGCGCCATCCAAAAAGCCAGGCAAGCGGTGTACCCGATAGACAGACTGGGCCTGCCCGAGCCCTCGTTGATGCACAAATACTTTCAAAAAGGCAGCGGCCCCTTCTCGCAAAGCTGCAAAGTCAAAGATGAGCTGCGAAGAAAAGTGAACTTTCACAGAATGAATTTATTTGACAAAAACTACCGAATTCCCCAGCCACAGCATCTGGTGTTTTGTCGCAATGCGTTGATCTATTTCGATCTCGAATCGCAAGCCGAGTTGATTCAACGCTTGCACGATGTGCTCGAACCCGGGGGCTACCTGATCGTCGGCCACTCCGACAGTTTGCTGCGCACGCCCCACCCCTTCCAAGGAATTGGCAACAGCATTTACCAGCGAAAGCGATAAACCATGTGGACGGGCACAACACCACGCATCAAGGTCCTGGTGATCGACGACTCGGCCTTGGTCCGAAAAAACATCACAGAAACACTGGCCCTGGACCCCGAGATCGAAGTGGTCGGCATGGCCAACGACCCCTTGATCGCCATGGACAAAGTCGAACGACTGCAGCCCGATGTGATCACACTGGACATGGAAATGCCCCGCATGGACGGCCTGACCTACTTGCGCCAAATGCACGCAAAACGCTCGCCAGTGGCGGTGGTGGTCATCAGCTCGCTCACCCCACAAGGCTCCAGCGTCGCGCTCGCGGCCATGGACGCCGGAGCCAGTGAAGTTCTGGCCAAACCCGACGGCAACACCTCAATTGGCGCATTGGCCGCCAAACTGTCATTCCATGTCAAAGCAGCTTATGCCGCCAAACAACGCACTCGCCATCACCCCAAAGCCCCATTCACACCAGCGGTCAGACCGGCCCAAGTCAGCCACCCCGCCAGCCATGCCAAACCTGGTGACCGCCGATTG
Organism: Limnohabitans sp.; assembly: GCF_044373035.1. Classification (GTDB taxonomy): domain Bacteria; phylum Pseudomonadota; class Gammaproteobacteria; order Burkholderiales; family Burkholderiaceae_C; genus Limnohabitans_A. The sequence goes on from NZ_JBILQU010000080.1 coordinate 7,687, forward strand.
ATCGTGATCGGTGCCTCCACCGGTGGCGTCGAAGCGCTCAGAAGCCTTCTGCCCGCACTGCCCCAAGGATTGCCGCCCATTTTGGTGGTGCAGCACATCCCGGCATTTTTCTCCAAGGCCGTGGCTGAGCGTCTGAACACACTGACCCCTTATGAAGTGCGCGAAGCCGTCAATGACGAAGCCATCTTGCCCGGCGAATGCCTCATTGCACCCGGCAACCACCACCTCATGGTGGTGGCCGACGCGCACGGCTACCGCACCCGTCTCACCCAAAGCCCGCCAGTGCACCACTGCCGCCCAGCTGTCGATCTTTTGTTCAGATCGGCTGCACAAACCGCAGGCGCGCACACCCTGGCGATCTTGCTCACCGGCATGGGCAGCGATGGCGCCCTGGGCATGCACGCCATCCACCAAGTGGGGGGGATCAACTTGACCGAACATGAAGACAGTTGCGTCGTCTACGGCATGCCCCGTGCTGCCGTCAATCTGGGCGTGGTTGACAAGTTGGTCATGCTCGAACAAATGCCCAAGGCCTTGCTGGAAGCCTTGGCCGAACTCCCCACATGAGCCGCATCAACCCATGAACAACACGACAAACGCCTTGGACCACCTGGCACAGGCAGCACAAACACACACCGCCAAAACGCAAACCATGCTCCAAGGCGCCCGGCTTTTGGTGGTCGACGACAGCAAACTGATGCGCATGGGCATCACCCGATCGCTGCGCCAATTGGGCATCGAGCACATCGAACTCGCATCCAATGGCCGCGAAGCCCTGCAGCTGCTCAGTCAAGAAGCATTTGACCTGATGCTGCTCGACATCGAGATGCCCGAAATGACCGGCTTGGAAGTGCTGGCAGACATGCAAAAAAAGCCCGAACTGCGCGGCTTTCCGGTGATTGTGATCTCAGGGGGACAAGACATCGAAGACGTCGTCCGCTGCATCGAAATGGGGGCAGAAGACTACCTGCCCAAACCCTTCAGTCCCGTGCTGCTCAAAGCCCGACTGACCACCTCCATTGAGAGAAAACGCTTGCGCGATCTGGAAACCATGCAACGCCAACAGCTGCAAATTCAGCACAAACAACTGGCGCATGAACAAAACAAAACGGAAAACCTGCTGCTCAACATCCTGCCCACATCGGTCACACAGCGGTTAAAAGGCGGTGAAAAGCGCATCGCCGATGCGCACCAGGATGTCACGGTGCTGTTTGCCGACCTGGTCGGTTTCACCGAACTGTCCAAAGGCATGTCGGCTGCAAAACTGGTCGACATGCTCGATGAAATATTTTCTTCTTTTGACGCCATTGTGGGCGAAGCGGGTGTGGAAAAAATCAAAACCATTGGCGACAGCTACATGCTGGTGGGGGGTGCGCCCGAGCCCCGAGAGGACCATGCCCAGGCTGTTGTGAATGTGGCATTTGCCATGCTGTCAGCCATCCAAAGCATCAACGATCAGCACGGCACGCAGCTGCAAATTCGGGTGGGGGTCAACAGCGGCCCGGTCGTGGCTGGCGTTATCGGCATGCACAAATTCACCTACGACCTGTGGGGCAACACCGTCAACGTTGCCAGTCGCATGGAATCAACCGGTGCCGTAGGCAAGATTCACATCTCACCGGCAACGGCTGAAAGACTCGACAACAAATTTGTCCTGCAAGAGCGCGGAGCCATCACCATCAAAGGCATAGGCCCTCTGGAGACTTTCTTTGTTCAGGGCCAACGCGTCCCCTAACCCCTGCCGCCCGTGAACCAACTGCCCCTGACCCCCAACAACTGGTCTGAAGGCCTGCACCAAGCTTGTCGTCATCTGCGCATGAATTGGCCGGCCCACTGGGAGGGCCTGCCCCGCATTTTGACGCTCTGCCAACAATCGTTGAGGCTTGAGCAGACAACCGATGACGACACCATCGTGCTGAACCAATTTGCCCAATGGGTCGCCCACGACATCGAGCAGCAATTTGCAGGCAACACGCGCCCCACCGAGCCGGCCTATCACAACCGCCTGCACACGGCCGATGTATTGATCGTCTTGACCACCATGCTGCACATCCTGCATGCCACCCATGCAGCACACGAAGACAACACCTGGTCTAGCGCCTTGTTGGCCGCCGCCGTAGCGCATGACTACAAACACCCGGGTGGCGTGAACCAATTTGCATTTCAAATAGAGCGTGCCTCCTGGCAAGGGGTGCAGCACATTGCACAAACACTGCCTTCAATCTGGCGACAACGCATCGAGAGCTGGATCCTTGGCACCGACGCACAGAGCGTTCACTTGAACCACCAACGCATTGCAGACCAAGTCTTTGCGTGGGAGGCCCCATGGGCACAAGTCCTGCTCAATGAAGCCGATATTTATGTCAGCGCAACGTCTGAATTTGGTCCGGGCTTGAGTGATGCGCTGGCGCGTGAGTGGCAATGTGCTGAATTTGCGGGCCACACCCGGGTGGCCACAAACGCTGGCCGCGCCGATTTTTTGCACAACGCGCATTTTTCGAGCCCAACCGCCAAAGCCCTGGGCATACAAGTGCAAGTCGAACAACAACTGACCTCATTGAAACAACAGGATTAACCCCATGGAAAAATCCCATTACGACTTTGCGATCGACCTGAAAAAGATCGGGCTCATCGGCTCCTTGCACCCTGATGGGTTGGAAGCATTACAGGCCTACAACGAACATGGCATGAGCAGTGAAGAGCGGCTCTACCACCAACTGATCAAAGATCTGGCGCTGGACACGGCCGCTTACAAACCAGAGACAGTGCTGTTCGAAATTGGACAAGCCGTGACGCAAGGCTACATCATTCGTCAAGGCGACATCGAACTGCGAACCGACGGACTGATTTACCGAGTCGGCCCAGGCGCGGTACTCGGACTGGCATCGGGTTTGGCCAACCTGCCGCACAACATGAGCGCAAAAGCCTTGACCGTTGTGACCGCCAGCATCATTCCGCACAAAGTCTTCAACACCCTCAACTCATGTCATATTGGCCTCAGAGGCATCAATCGAAGCACCATCATGCGCACACTCAACCTCAGCAGCGTTCCTGAAAAACTGAAATGAGCGCCTTCAGTGAAATTTCATTTGCCACAGGCGAACACCTTTTTGAGGCTGGCCAACCCGCCGACAAACTCTACATCATCAAAGAAGGCAGCGTCGAACTGATCGACAGCCGAAGTGGAGAGGTGTTTGTCACCTTGAAAGCGGGCCAGCCCTTTGGTGAGCAGGCCCTGCTCAGAGCGGGCGTGCGCAGCGCAACGGCTCGGGCCAAAGAACCGACCGTCTGCATGGAACTGACCGCAACAGGCTTGCAACAAATCTTGCAAAAAGAAAGCGCACTCAGTCGAATTGTGTTCAGGGCATTGCTGCTGCAACTGTTGATGACCAATCGTTTACGCCACAAGTGACGCCACCTGAGGGTTTTTTCAGCGCAGGCACGCGCGTGGGGTGACCTGCGCAACACATGCTGGCACCAAGGCGTTCACCTAACAAAGGAAATGGCTTCCTGCATCTCAGTGGTCAATCAAAACAAATTGCAGACCGGACACTACTGTTATTCAATGAAATTTCACAGCACCGAAATCGGTTCACCAGAAGACTGCTGCGGCACCTCTTATGCAGCCAAACTTCTTGGTTTATCCGTAGGTACAGTTCAAAAACTTGTTGAAAAAAATGACTTGAAAGGATGGAAGACTCAAGGCGGTCATCGTCGAATTTCGATGAAATCCATTCGAAGTTATTTAAAGATATACAACATTTCGCAAGAAGAACCGACCCATTCTCGATGGCGCGTTTTGATCGTTGAAGATGACACCATTTGTCGTGAGATGCTGCGCGGCCATTGCCAAAGAGCCAATCCACCCATAGATTGCACATCCATGTCCACAGGCTTGGAAGCCTTGATGGACATGTCCAATTTACAACCCGATTTACTCATCACTGATCTGGATATGCCTGGCACTGATGGGTTTGAGTTATTGCGCATGCTTCGTAAAAATCCCCAATTTGACAACATGATCATCATGGTCTTGTCGGCAATGAGCCACGACGAAATTCAGACTTGGGGCCAATTACCTGCAGATTGCATCGTGATGAAAAAACCCATGAACGTCATGTGGTTCGATGGTTTTTTTGCTGGCCTTAAATGCAGTAAAAAATCAGAAAATCAACAATTCATCACTCAACTTGCAAGTCCAGGGTCCAGGCCGGCCTGAGTGCTTGGCGTCCACTGTCTTGACCACCCGTGTTGAGGTGGACGTCGGTTTGCAACAAAGGCACGATCACGCTGCCCCAAACCGCATGCACAATGCCTGCACTGACACAGGGCCATGAAACCCGCCTCACAGCACCGCCGATACGCGGTAAACGGCGCTGCCCAATTCGTCGAGCACATGGCCCAGGGTGAGGCTGACCACCGCGTTGCCTGAAGGCGTGGGCGCAGCCGTCCAGATGTTGGTGCCTGTGCCTGTCCAGCCGCCCGGCGCGTTGTTTTCGCCAGCAGCGGTGGTGGTTGACGTGCTGTTGCTCATGGCCTCCACCGCACCCACCGTATTGACGCTACCGAAGCCACCAAAATTGGCCGCATACAGCGCCAGTGTTTCGGCCAGGCTGGCCATGCGGCTGGTGTTGGAGCCCTGTGCGGTGTGGTCACCTGCCCAGGTTCTGGCTGCAGACCAGGTCTGGTCTGAAGCAGAGCTTTGACCCATCTGGAATTCCCACACCTGCGCAGACAGCGCAACTGGCGTGACTCGCACAACAACCAAACGTCTGGCTGAGGTATTGGGTGTTTGAAGTCAACAGTGACCCCATTACCCGTAACCCGTAACCCGTAACCCGTAACCCGTAACCGATTACCCTTGCCCCACGGCACCTCTAAAGGCGCGCATGATGGCAGGATGGGGTTGCTGATGAAAGCGAGCACGCCGCCGTGGCCCAAGGGCCAGGCAGGCCCCGCCCCACCCGCCCCACCCGCCCCACCCGCCTCACAGCACCGCCGCCGATATGCGGTAAACGGCGCTGCCCAATTCGTCGAGCACATGGCCCAGGGTGAGGCTGACCACCGCGTTGCCTGAAGGCGTGGGCGCAGCCGTCCAGATGTTGGTGCCTGTCCAGCCGCCCGGCGCGTTGTTT
>NZ_JBILQU010000207.1:0-2888 GCF_044373035.1 Limnohabitans sp.
CCGCACCCGCTCGCCCTCTGCCACAGCTCCCCACACAGCGTCCATGTTCACCGGCTCACCATTGGCGCGCAGGCCTGGGGCTTGTACCCGCAAAGAAGTCGCCAAGGGCAACTGGCCAGGGCGATGCCAAGCCTGCTGCTGCCCGGCCGCCAAGGGTTGGGGCACTCGGGCATTGTCGAGGGTGGCTTTTTGCCAAGCGGCCATCACCGCGCTGGCGTCGGACCCGGCAGGCAAGGCCGCGCTCATCACCGCCACCATGGCCGTGCCGCTTTCGCAGCCCACCACTTGCAAATCCACAGGCACACCGCCCAAAGGTACGCTGCGGGCGGTTCGGTCGGGTTTGCAGGGCAGTTGGACTTTGAGCGCACTGCCCTCAAAAGCCACGTCGCGCCAGTTCTGGGCAGGGCTGCAAGCGCTCAAAGTCAAGGCCCCGAAGAGGCTGGCCACCAGGGCCGAGGAATAGATTCGCATGGGGTGATTATCCTGATCAGCGGCCGCATTGGGTTTTGGCGACAATGTGCCCCATGAACTCACTCGACGGCATCCGCGTTCTCGACCTCTCCCGCGTTCTGGCGGGCCCCTGGTGTACCCAGACCTTGGCCGACCTGGGGGCCGACGTCATCAAGATCGAGCGCCCCGGCACGGGCGACGACACCCGCACCTGGGGGCCACCTTTTTTGAAAGACGCCCAAGGCCAAGACACCGCTGAAGCCGCCTATTATTTGGGTGCGAACCGCAACAAGCGATCGGTGACCTGCGACATCGCCCAACCCGAGGGCCAAGCCCTGATCCGTGAACTGGTCAAGCATTGCGACGTCTTTGTTGAAAATTTCAAGGTTGGCGACATGGCCCGTTACGGCTTGGACTACGCCAGCCTGAGCGCCCTGAACCCCAAGCTGGTGTATTGCAGCGTGACCGGCTTTGGCCAGACCGGCCCTTACCGCGAGCGGGCAGGTTATGACTATGCCGTGCAAGGCATCGGCGGCCTCATGAGCGTGACCGGCGAACGGGATGACTTGGGCGGTGGCCCCCAAAAAGTGGGTGTGGCCGTGGCCGACCTGTTCACCGGCATGTACGCCACCGTAGCGATCTTGGCGGCACTGCGCCATGTCGAACGCACCGGCCAAGGCCAGCAAGTGGACATGGCCTTGCTCGACACCCAAGTCGCCATGCTGGCCAATTTGGGCTCTAATTATTTGGTCAGTGGCAAAGTGCCGGCTCGCGCTGGCAACGCGCACCAAAACATCGTGCCCTACCAAGTGTTCGAAGTCATGGCCCCGACCGGTTCAGCACCCGGCTGCCGCGACCACCTGATTTTGGCGGTAGGCAACGACGGGCAGTTTGCCAAGTTCTGCACCTTGGCGGGCTGCCCCGAACTGGTGCAAGACGCACGCTACGCCCTGAACGCCGACCGGGTTCGCCACCGCGACACGCTGGTGCCACTGCTGGAGGGCATCCTGAAAACCCGCACCAAGGCCAACTGGCTGGCGGCCCTCGAAGCCGCCAAGGTGCCTTGTGGGGCGATCAACACCCTGAGCGAGGTCTTTGTGGATCCGCAAATCCAGGCCCGAGGCATGGTGCAGGATTGGCAACACCCGATCAAACCCGGCCTGAAGCTGGTGGCCAGCCCGATCAAGATGAGCCGCACCCCTGTTCGCCAAGATTTGCCACCCCCCATGTTGGGCCAACACACCGCCGAAGTTTTGACCGAAGTGCTGGGCTGGACCACTGAAAAACTGGGACCTCTGCGCGGCAAAGGCGTGATTTGATGGCCAACCTCTTGCTGGTTCACGGTGCTTGGCACGGCGCATGGTGTTGGCAGCGGGTCCTGCCAGGCCTGATGGCTGCCGGTCACCGCGCCCATGCCGTCACCCTGACCGGGGTGGGTGAACGCGCCCATCTGCTCCACCCCAGCATCGATCTGGAAACCCACATCACCGACGTGATGGCCGCCATGGACGCCGAAGAAATGGACGAGGTGGTTCTGGTGGTGCATTCGTATGCCGGCATGTTGGGCACCGCCGTGGCCGACCGCAGACCCGAGCGCTTGCGCCACCTGGTCTATCTGGACGCTGTTCTTCCCAAACCCGGCGAAAGCTGGAGCAGCAACCACGCCAGCGCCACCCGGAACGCCCGCATCACTGCTGCGCAAGGCCATCCCTTGCACGCCTTCCCCGCGCCCGACCCTTCGGTGTTTGGCTTGAGCGATGCCGACCATGCCTGGGTACAAAGACGTCAAACCCCACACCCGGGCAGGCCTTACACCCAAGTGCTCGACTTTGATCCGCAGCGCGTCGCCAGCGTGCCGCGCACCTTCATCAACTGCACATCCCCGCCTTTGGGCACCATCGATGTCAGTCGTCTGCGGATGGTGGACCCCAAATTTTGGGATGGTGCTTGGCTCCCGGGCTCACACGTGTTGGAGATGCACACCGGTCATGACCCCATGGTCAGTGACCCGCAAGGTCTGTTGGCGCTTTTGCTGGGTCTGGTTTGAAGTCAACTGCTGCTTGCGTGCATCTGCGCGATGATCGGCTTCAATGGACAGCCGCAATGGCACCCACACCGACTGAGTTGGCAAACGCATTAAACTTTCGACCATGAAAACCCTGCTGGCCATGCCCTTGAATTTGCGACTTGTGGGTCGCCGTTTGTTGTTTTGGAGTGGGGTACTGGGCCTGACTTTGGCCCTTTGGGGCTGCTCCGGTGACCGCGCACCTGAATCCACCTTTGTTTTGCTCGATGGCTCCAAGGTCACTTCAAAGCAATTGCATGGAAAAGTCGCTTTGGTGAATTTTTGGGCCACCAGCTGCACCACCTGTGTGGCCGAGATGCCAGAACTGGTGGCCACTTACAACAAGTTCAAAGACCGCGGCTATGTCACCTTG
>NZ_JBILQU010000081.1:0-12759 GCF_044373035.1 Limnohabitans sp.
ACCTGCGCCCAAGGCTGCGAGCAATTGGCCGCCATGCCCGATGTGATCGGCGAAATCATCGGCATGAAGCAGGTGCCCAGCGGCATCCGCGTGGGCCAAATGCGCGTGCCCATTGGCGTGTTCGGCATGATTTTCGAAAGCCGCCCCAACGTGACCATCGAAGCGGCCAGCCTGTCGATCAAAAGCGGCAACGCGTGCATCCTGCGCGGTGGCTCTGAGGCCATTGAGTCGAACAAGGCGCTGGCGCTGCTGGTGCAGCAAGCCCTGACCGACAACGGTTTGCCAGTGGACGCCGTGCAACTGGTGCAAACCACCGACCGCGCTGCCGTGGGCCAGCTCATCACCATGCCGCAGTTTGTGGACGTGGTCATCCCGCGAGGTGGCAAGGGTTTGATTGAGCGCATCAGCGCTGAGGCCAAAGTGCCCGTCATCAAGCACTTGGATGGCAATTGCCACATTTATGTGGACGAGCCGTGCGACATCGACATGGCCGTGAAAGTGGCCGACAACGCCAAAACCCAAAAGTACAGCCCCTGCAACGCGAGCGAAAGCCTGTTGGTGGCGCGGGGCGTGGCCGCTCAATTCCTGCCCAAAATCGGTGCAATTTACGCGGACAAAGGGGTGGAGATGCGCTGCTGCCCCAAGGCCAAGGCCATTTTGAGCCTGGTCGCCAAAGCCACACTCAATGACGCCACCGAGCAGGACTGGTTCGAGGAATACCTCGCCCCCATCATCAGCATCAAGGTGGTCGAAGGCGTGGACGAGGCGATTGCCCACATCAACCACTACAGCAGCCACCACACCGACGCCATCCTGACCCGTGACCACATGCACGCCCAGCGCTTTTTGCGCGAAGTCGACTCGGCCAGCGTCATGGTCAACACCAGCACCCGCTTTGCCGATGGGTTTGAATACGGGCTGGGTGCCGAGATCGGCATCAGCACCGACAAGTTCCACGCCAGAGGCCCCGTGGGCATTGAAGGCCTGACCTCGCTCAAATATGTGGTGCTGGGCGAGGGCGAGGTGCGCGGTTGAGTGCCGCAACTGAAGTGCACATGTACTTGGCCTGGCAGCAAAATGTCCGTTATGCGCTTGCAATGGCGCTGAACGGCCCCATATGATTTTCCTCTTTTGACCTGTTTTTCCCTGATAAAGGATGCCCATGGTTCCCCATCTCGTCACCGCCCTGACCGGTCCCATCAATGAGCTGGAGCAACGCATTCTGGACTCCATGCCCGCGATTGAACGCTGGTTTCGCCTGGAGTGGATGGAACACACGCCTCCGTTCTACACCTCGGTCGACATCCGCAACGCCGGCTTCAAGCTGGCCCCAGTGGACACCAACCTCTACCCAGGCGGCTGGAACAACTTGACGCCTGAAATGCTGCCTTTGGCCGTGCAGGCTGCCCAAGCGGCCATCGAAAAGATCTGCCCCGAGGCCAAAAACCTGCTGATCATCCCCGAGAACCACACGCGCAACACCTTTTATTTGGCCAACGTGGTTCAGCTGCAGCGCATCTTCCATATGGCGGGACTGAACGTGCGGCTGGGCTCGATCAACCCTGAAATCAAGGAAGCCACGGTCATTGAGCTGCCCAATGGTGAAAGTGTGACGCTGGAGCCGGTGGTGCGCACTCAGCACCGCTTGGGCCTGAAAGACTTTGACCCCTGCACCATCTTGCTCAACAACGACCTGTCGGCTGGAGCCCCGGGCATTCTGGAAGAGCTGCACGAGCAATTCTTGCTGCCGCCCCTGCATGCGGGCTGGAGCGTGCGCCGCAAGACCAAGCATTTTCAGAGCTATGAGGAAGTGGCCAAGCGTTTTGGCAAGTTGTTGGGCATTGACCCGTGGTTGATCAACCCGATGTTCAGCCAGTGCGGCGATGTGAACTTTGCCGAAGGCACCGGCATGGACTGCCTGCGCAGCAATGTGGATGCCTTGCTCACCAAAATCAAGCGCAAATACAAGGAATACGGCATCAACGAAAAGCCGTTTGTGGTGGTCAAAGCCGACAACGGCACCTATGGCATGGGCATCATGACGGTGCGCGATGTGGCGGACTTGGACGTCCTGAACCGCAAAACCCGCAACAAGATGAACGTCATCAAGGACGGTCAGACCGTCAATGACGTGATCATCCAGGAAGGCGTGCTGACCAATGAGCGCATCAACGACGCCGTGGCCGAGCCGGTGGTGTACATGATGGACCGCTATGTGGTGGGCGGTTTTTACCGGGTGCACGCCGAGCGCGGTGTTGACGAAAACCTGAACGCGCCGGGTGCCAGCTTTGTGCCCCTGGCCTTTGCCGACACGCCGCACCTGCCCCAGCCGGGTGTCAAACCCGGTGCCAGCGTGCCCAACCGCTTTTACATGTACGGCGTGATTGGCCGCCTGGCCATGCTGGCGGCCAGTTACGAGCTGGAAGCCACCGACCCCGAGGCCGAGGTGTACGACTGAAGAGACAGTTTTTGGCGTTTCGGTGGCCTGAAATGGGTGATTTGGGTGATTTCAGGCCTTGCTTGTTTTTTGAAGCCGTCAAAAGTTGCTGCACTGCAACATTTTCACCAACCAAGCCATGACAGATCGCCCGGCTTGGGCGCAAAATGGGACGCATCTCAGCCACCTGGCCTGACTTCTGTCAGGCTGTTTTTTTTGTGTCCTCAACAAAATCCTCACTCGCCGCCCTGACCTTGGGTGCCATTGGCGTGGTTTACGGCGACATCGGCACCAGCGTGCTGTACGCCATGAAAGAGGTCTTTGGCTCCGGCCATGTGCCCTTCACGCACGACAACGTGTACGGCATCCTTTCCATCTTCTTTTGGACCCTGACCACCATCGTGTCGGTCAAGTATGTGTTGCTGGTGCTGCGGGCCGACAACCATGGCGAGGGCGGTCTGGTGGCCATGCTGGCCTTGGCCTCGCAATCGGTCAAAAACAAACCTCAGCTGCGCAAGGTGTTGCTGGTCGTGGGCATCTTTGGCACCTGCCTGTTTTATGGCGATGGGGTCATCACCCCGGCCATCTCGGTGCTGTCGGCGGTGGAAGGCTTGGAGATCATCTCGCCCGCGTTCAAAAAGGCCGTCATTCCCCTCACGCTGGTGATTCTGTTTGGCTTGTTTTGGGTGCAAAAGCGGGGCACAGCGGGCATTGGCAAGTTCTTTGGCCCCATCACCTTGATTTGGTTTGCCACCATCGCGGTGCTGGGGGTGTCCCACATCGTGCACCACCCCGAAATTTTGTTGGCCATCAGCCCTCACTACGCCTTGGGCTTCATGTGGCACAACCCCGGCACCACCTTCATCATTTTGGGGGCTGTGGTCTTGTGCGTCACGGGTGGCGAAGCGCTGTACGCCGATTTGGGCCACTTTGGTAAAAAACCGATTCGCCTGGCCTGGTTCAGCGTGGTCATGCCTTGCCTGACCTTGAACTATTTTGGTCAAGGCGCCTTGCTCTTGGCCGAGCCCGAGGCCGTGAAAAACCCGTTTTTCATGATGGCCCCCGACTGGGCTTTGGTGCCCTTGGTGGGTCTGGCCACCATGGCCACGGTCATTGCCTCGCAAGCCCTGATCACCGGCGCTTTCAGCGTGACCAAACAGGTCATTCAATTGGGCTATCTGCCGCGCTTGCAGGTGCTGCACACCAGTGAGACCGATACCGGCCAGATTTACATGCCTTTTGTGAATTGGGGTCTGTTTGTGGCCATCGTTTTGGCAGTGGTCATGTTCAAGACGTCGAGCAACCTGGCGGCGGCCTATGGCATTGCGGTGTGCACCGACATGCTGATCACCACCGTGCTCACCTTCTTTGTGATCCGCTACGCGTGGAAGTTGCCGCTGGCGCTGTGCATTGGTGCCACCGGCTTTTTCTTTGTGGTCGATCTGGCGTTTTGGGCCTCCAACATGCTCAAGTTGTTGGATGGCGGCTGGTTCCCGCTGCTCATCGGCGCGGCGGTGTTCACTCTGATGCTCACCTGGCACGATGGGCGTCGCTTGCTCAATGAGTCTTTGCGCGCGGATGCTTTGCGCCTGACGGATTTTCTGGAGGCGGTGTTCATTTCGCCGCCAGCACGGGTGCAAGGCACGGCTGTGTTTCTGACGGCTGAATCAGGCAATGTGCCCAACGCCTTGCTGCACAACCTCAAGCACAACAAGGTTTTGCATGAGCGCAACCTGTTTGTCACGGTGTGCAACCACGAGGTGCCGCGCATTGACGCCGACCAGCGTCTGGATGTGACACCGCTGGGCCATGACTGCTGGCAAGTCATCGTCAACTATGGCTTCAAAGACAACCCCGACTTGCCATCGGCACTGGCCGTGATTGAGGACGACGGCTACAAGCTCGATCCCATGACGACCAGTTATTTCCTGTCGCGCGACATCGTGATCCCCACGATCGGCGGGGGCATGGCCACTTGGCGCGAAAAATTGTTTGCCAACATGCACCACAACGCCAGCGGTGCGGCTGCGTTTTTGAACCTGCCCACGAATGCGGTGGTCGAGCTGGGCTCCAAAATCGAAATCTGAGGCCCCATGCGCACCTCCCATTTGCTCTACCTGCACGGCTTCCGGTCGTCGCCTCAGTCGGCCAAGGCCCAAATCATGGCCAAGTGGGTGCAGGCTCGGCACCCCGGTGTCACCTGGTGGTGCCCGCAATTGCCCGCGTCGCCCGCGCAAGCCATTGACCAGTTGCTGCAGGGCACGGCCGAGTGGCCGCGTGGGCAGATGGCGGTCATGGGCTCTTCGCTCGGCGGCTTTTACGGCGCCTGGCTGTCGGCTCACTGGGGTGTTCCTGCGGTGCTGATCAACCCGGCCGTGCACCCCTCGCGCGATCTGGCGCACTACATCGGCGAACACCCGGTTTGGCAAGACCCGGCGCAAAGCATTTTTTTTGAGCCGGCTTATGTGCAAGAGCTCAAAGTTCTGGAAAGTCAGCCCTTGCAAACCTGTCCCGGCACGCTGGCCTTGATCGCCAAGGGCGATGAGGTGCTGGACTGGCGCGAAATGCTGGCCCGCCACCAGGCCGGGCAGGTGCGCCTGATCGAGGGCAGCGACCATGCCCTGAGTGATTTTGACGAGCACTTGCCGCAAATCCTTGAATTTCTGCAGCTGGCGTGAAGCCCGGCGGGCCGAATGACCGGGTGGCATGGGAAAATCAAGCCATGTACGTATTATTTGAAGATGCCGGCAAATTCATGGCCGGACGGATCATGGCCGAAGCCGAGGCTTCCGCACAGGTCGAACTCGACTCCGGCAAACGGGTCAAGGTCAAATCGGCCCACATGCTGCTGAAGTTCGACAAACCGGCCCCGGCCGCTTTGCTGGCCGAGGCTGGGGTGCTGAGCCAGACCATCGAGTTGGAACTGGCTTACGAATGCGCCCCGGACGAGGAGTTCGGCTTTGGCGACTTGGCCAAAGACTATTTCAGCAACAACGCCAGCACCACCGAACAGGTGGCCGCCTTGCTGTGCTTGCACGAAGCGCCGCATTACTTTCGCCGGGGCGGTGCCAAAGGGCGTTTTCGCAAAGCCCCGGCCGAGATCGTGCAGCAGGCTTTGCTGGCCATCGAGAAGAAAAAACAGGTCCAGGCCCAGATCGAAGCCTGGTCGGCCGATCTGGTGGCGGGCACTTGCCCTGAACCGATCCGCGAGCAGCTCTACAAAATTCTGTTTCGACCCGACAAAAACACCGCCGAGTACAAGGCTGTGGTCGAGGCCAGCAAAAGCAGCCAGACGGCGCCTTTGGACTTGCTGCAAAACGCAGGGGCCATCGCCTCGCCCTGGGATTTCCATTGGCAAAGGTTCTTGTTTGACCTGTTCCCCAAGGGCACGGGCTTTCCCCCTTTGCAAGCGCCCGCCATCACCGATGACTTGCCGCTGGCTCCGGTGCAGGCGTTCTCGATTGACGATTCACAAACGACCGAAATTGACGATGCCCTGTCCCTGCAAGGCCTGGGCACGGGCACGGTCACCGTGGGCATCCACATCGCCGCACCCGGTTTGGCCTTGACGCCGGGCGGCGCCATCGACCAATTGGGTCGCGCCCGCCTGTCCACCGTTTACATGCCCGGCTACAAAATCACCATGCTGCCCGACAGCGTGGTCCAGACCTACACCCTGATCGAAGGGCGTGACTGCCCGGCGGTGTCGCTGTATGTGAGCTTCAGCGAAGACACGCTGGAGGTGCAAAGCGCTGTCACCCGATTGGAGCGGGTGCCGATTTTGGTCAACCTGCGCCACGACCAGTTGGACGATCGCATCACCCGCGAATGGCTGGAGGGCGAAGACCTGAGTGACCACGCCGATGTGCCGATCAGCCGTGCCACGTTGGCGTTTTATTGGCGTTTGGCCCAGACCCTGAAAGCGCGGCGCGAAGTGGTGCGCGGCAAGCCCGAAAACTTCAACCGCCCGGACTACAGCTTCAAGCTCGAGCGGAACAGCAACGACACGCCCCCCACGGGGGACGAGACGGTGTTGATCGGCACCCGCAAACGCGGTGCGCCGCTCGATTTGATGGTGGCCGAGGCCATGATCCTGGCCAACAGCACCTGGGGCCAGTGGATGGCCAGTCTGGGCGTGCCCGGCATCTACCGCAGCCAGGCCAGTTTGGCCCCAGGCGTCAAGGTGCGCATGGGCACCAAGGCGCTGCCGCACGCCGGCATTGGCGTGCCCAGCTACGCCTGGAGCACCTCGCCGCTGCGCCGTTACACCGACCTGGTCAACCAGTGGCAAATCATTGCTTGTGCCAAGCATGGCGCCACGGCCGCATTGGCCGCGCCCTTCAAGCCCAAAGACGCCGAGTTGTTTTCCATCATCAGCGGCTTTGATGCGGCCTACAGCGCCTACAACGGCGTGCAGTCCAGCATGGAGCGCTACTGGACGCTGCGCCATGTGCAGCAGCACAGCATCGAGGAGCTGGACGCCAGCCTGGTCAAGGAGATGGGCGGTGGCATCTGGCTGGTGCGCGCCGACGCCTTGCCATTGATGTTCGGCGTCTTGGGCGCACACAACTTGCCACGCGGTGCTCGTGTGCGCGTCAAGCTGGCCGACGTGGACCTGATGGCGCTGGATGTGCGCGGCACCGTGCTTGCGCACCTGGATGCCGAAGGCCCAGGCGCTGACGCCGAAGAAGCGGAACAAGAGGCCGAGGACGATGACAACCTGCCTGCGGGCCCGGTGACCATCGCGGTGGATCTGAACGACAGCACACCCCTGCATGCGCCCTGAGGAAAAACCACAATCTGGCAGGGTGGCTCGCCCCACTGCGGGTCGTTTGCAGCCTTCACCCCACCTGGGCCTGAGCTGGGCACTGGGCCTGTCTGTGGCTGTGCATGCGGGCTTGGTGGGTTTTCGGTTTTCGGCACCCGAGGCCTACAACCGTGTCTTTCAGGACACCCCGCTGGAAGTGGTTTTGGTCAATGCGCGCAGTCAGGAACGTCCCCAAGAAGCCCATGCCTTGGCCCAGGTGCGTTTGGCTGGCGGTGGCGAGGTGCCCCAGGTGCGCATGTCCAGCTCGCCCTTGCCGCCTGCGATGAACGCTGATCCGGGCATGGACCTCAGTGCGACCCAAAAAAAAATCGAAGTGCTCAAAATGCAGCAGATGCATTTGTTGACACAACTCAAGGATGAGTTGGCCGTGCTCACCCGTGAAAATGCAGGTGACAAAACCGACAGTCCCGACCGCGAGGCCAAGGTGCAACGTCAGCAGCAACTGGCACGCCAGTTGGCGCAAATCGAGCAACGCGTGGACCAAACCCAGGGCGCGGCCCGCAAGCGCTACATCAGCCCCGCCACGCAAGAGGCGGTCTACGCGATTTACTACGACAAAATGCGCCGCACCATCGAGTACCGGGGCACCCTGAACTTCCCGGAGGCAGCAGGGGAAAAACTTTATGGTCAACTGACCATGGTGATCACCGTGGACAGTCGGGGGCAGTTGCTGAGCTCCGAAGTGGCCCGCTCGTCGGGCCAGCCTTTGCTCGACGAACGCGCTGTGGCCATTGTTCGCAATGCCGCACCGTTTGGTCATTTCACGCCCCCAATGCGGTCCCAGGCTGATCAAATCGTGGTCGTCACGCGCTTTAACTTTTCGCGTGATGCCACCCTGGGAACCCAGATGATGGCGGCTGAGCAGGGCAAACCATGACGCGATCGAACAGACGCCACAAGGAGAAGGGTTGATGCGCGCTTTGGGCCGTTGGTTGCTGTTGCTGGTCATGGCGGGTGTGTGCCTGCAGCTGTTTTTTGCCCTGCGCATCTTGGGCATGAATTGGCTCGCGCCTGAGTCGACCAGCTTTCAGCGCTCTCAGGCTTGGCAAATCCTGGTGCGTCAGGGCCAACTGCCTTGGCGGCAAGAGACGGTGGCATTGCAAGCCATGTCCAAAGGTTTGCAACGTGCCGTGATCGCCTCTGAGGACGCGGCCTTCATCCAGCACCGCGGCATCTGGTGGCAGTCCCTTGAAAAAGCCTGGGAGAAAAACGCCCGGGCCAAAGCGCAGGCCGAAAAACGCGCCCAGCGCCAACCCGACAAACCGGTCGACGTCAAAATTGTGGGGGGCTCCACCATCACCCAGCAGTTGGCTAAAAACCTGTTTTTGTCGGGTGAGCGCACGCTGCTGCGCAAGGGGCAAGAGATGGTGCTGGCGCTGATGCTGGAGGCCTTGCTCAGCAAAGAGCGCATTTTGGAGATCTACCTCAACAGCGTGGAATGGGGCGAGGGCATTTTTGGTGCCGAGGCGGCGGCGCAGCACTACTTTCGCAAAAGCGCCTCCCGCCTGAACGCCTGGGAGGCGGCACGCCTGGCCGTCATGCTGCCACGCCCACGCTATTTTGAAAAGCTGGCGCAGTCGGCCTATTTGGCGCGGCGTGCCGAGACCATCATGGCCCGCATGAACGACGTGGTCCTGCCATGAGCCTGACCACCCCGATCCCCGCCAGCATTCGCATCCTGGGCATCGATCCCGGCTTGCAAACCACCGGCTTTGGCGTGATCGAGATCACCGGATCGCGCCTGCAGTATGTGGCCAGTGGCGTGATCGAGACCACACGCGGTGAGATGGGCAACCTGCCTGCCCGGTTGAAAATCATCTACGACGGCGTGCGTGAAATCACCGCGCGTTACCAGCCCGATGTGGCCTCGGTTGAGATTGTTTTCGTGAACGTCAACCCGCAAGCAACTTTGCTGCTGGGTCAGGCGCGGGGTTGCGCGGTCACGGCCTTGGTGTCGTGCGATTTGCCCGTGGCCGAATACACCGCTTTGCAAATGAAGCAATCGGTCACCGGCCATGGCCGTGCGGCCAAGTCGCAGATTCAGGAAATGGTCAAGCGCTTGCTGCAGTTGCCGGTGCTGCCCCGGCAAGACGCGGCCGATGCCTTGGGGATGGCGATCACCCACGCGCACGCCAGCCCGTCCATGAACAAATTGGCTGCGCAAGGCGTGCTCAGTCGCAAAACCCACGGCATGTTCCGCAGCGGGCGCAGCCACTGACGGCCATCGATCAGTTGGGGGTGTAGGCCAGGCGCACGTAAATCGGTGCAAAGGCCTCGGCTTGGGTGATCTCGATCAGGGTTTCCTTGGCCAGCTCCAGCAAGGCGATGAAGGTGACCACCAGCACCGGCACACCCAGACTGGGGTCGAACAGGTGCTCAAACTCCACAAATTTGCGCCCTTGCAAGTGCTTGAGCACAAGAGTCATGTGCTCGCGCACGCTGAGCTCTTCGCGGCTGATCTTGTGGTGCTGCACCAGGTTGGCACGTTTGAGGATGTCGCGCCAGGCCGACTGCAGCTCGTCCATGCCCACATCGGGAAAGCGCGGTTGCAGGCTTTGCTCGATGAAGACCTGGGCCTGCAGAAAGTCACGGCCGTAATGCGGAATCACGTTCAGCTGCATCGAGGCCAGCTTCATCTGCTCGTACTCGAGCAGGCGGCGCACCAATTCGGCACGCGGGTCTTCGGCCTCTTCGCCCTCGGGTGCTCTTTTGGGCGGCAGCAGCATGCGTGACTTGATCTCGATCAGCATGGCCGCCATGAGCAGGTATTCGGCGGCCAACTCCAGGTTGCGCTGGCGAATTTCGTCAACATAGCTCAGGTACTGGCGTGTCACGCCCGCCATGGGGATGTCGAGGATGTTGAAGTTTTGCTTGCGGATCAGGTAAAGCAGCAAGTCCAGCGGGCCTTCGAAGGCCTCTAGAAACACCTCCAACGCATCCGGTGGGATGTACAGATCGCTGGGCATGGTGAACAGCGGTTCACCATACAAGCGCGCCAGCGCCACCTGGTCGACGACCGCAGGCATGGCCGCACTGGCCATGGCTTCGGGCAGATGCAGGGGCTTGGGGGTGTCGGTGCTCACGGGATGGGTTAGGCTTGAAAAATCGGGCTGGGAGGGGGCAGTGCTGACCCAGCGAAGCTCAGGCTTTCGTCTGGTACACGTAGGGTTTTTGTGCCACGCGACCTTGTTTGAATTCGGCCTGGATGTCGCGGTCGATCGGTTTGTCCCACAGCAGGCCTCGGCCTTGGCGTTGTTCGGCTTCCAGCTCGGGGCGTTGGGCCTTGAGTTGGTCAATGAACTGGCTTGTGTCAGAGCTGTAATCGGGGCGGCGGAAAAAGGACATGGCGGGCAATCCGTGAGGGGCAAAAACAAAAGGGTTTTGGCAGCCTCTGAAGACCACCAAAACCGGAGTGACACCATTTTAACGGGCCGGGTCTGCGCTCAGGCTGACGGCCAGGGCCAAGCTGCTGCTCAGGTCGGGCTGCAGGTGCGCTTTCAGGTGTTCCATAAGGCCGCTGCGCTGGGCCATGTCCAGCGGTTGGTGCGTCAGGCCGCACACCATCAGCGTGGTGTTCTTTTTGCGGCAGGTCTCGATCAGGTTCATCAGCGCATCCGCGCCCGACGAGTCGATGTAAATCACGTTTTTAAGGTCCAGCACCAGCGTGGGGGTGCTGATTTTGTCCTCGATGGCCTCCACCAGCTTCACTGCCCCAAAAAACAGTGCACCGTACAGACGCCAGGCCTGCACCTGGTGCTCAAATCCGGCCAGACCGGGCTGCTCTATGCGGGTCACGCCCTCGCAGCGGCTCAGGCTGGAGATGCGGTAGATGAAGGTGAGGCAAGCGGCGATCAGACCCACTTCGACCGCCACCGTCAGGTCAAACACCACGGTGAGGAAAAAAACCGCCAGCAAGGTGATGCGGTAAGGCAGGCGGTACTGGCGCAGGTGCATGAATTCGCGCCATTCGCCCATGTTCCAGGCCACAAACATCAAGATGGCCGCCAGCGCCGCCAGCGGAATGTGCCCAGCCAAGGGTGCTGCCACCAGCACCACGGCCAGCAAGGTCAGGGCATGCACCATGCCCGAAATCGGGGTGGTGCCGCCGCTTTTGATGTTGGTCACGGTGCGCGCAATCGTGCCGGTGGCGGGCATGCCACCAAAAAACGGTGTGACAAAGTTGGCCACGCCTTGGGCCATGAGCTCCTGGTTGGGGTTGTGGCGGTCGCCGATCATGCCGTCGGCTATGCGGGCGCACAGCAGCGACTCAATCGCCCCCAACAGCGTCAAGGTCAAGGTGGGCATGAGCAAAAAGCGGGCGCTGTCCCAGCTGAACTCGGGCCAGGAAAACCCGGGCAGCGAAGAGGGAATGCCGCCAAACTTGCTGCCAATCGTCTCCACGGGCAGGTTCAGCAGCCAGGTGACCAAGGTGGCAAACACCAGCGCAATGATGGAGCCGGGCACCATGCTGGCCCAGCGGTAACGGGTGCCCTGCGCGCGGCGGCTCAAGCGCAGCCAGCCCACCACCAGCGACAAGGACGCCAGAGACAGCAGCAGGGCGGCCAGATTGACCGTGTGCAGGTTCAGCCACAGGGTGTTCAAGATGCCAAAGAAATCGGCCGGCATGGCAGCCACTTGCAGGCCCAGCAAGTCCTTGATTTGCGACAGCATGATCAGCACCGCGATGCCGTTGGTGAAACCGATCACCACCGCCACCGGGATGAAGCGGATCAGCGTGCCCAGGCGAAACAGGCCCATCAAAAACAGCAATACGCCCGACATGGCGGTGGCCAAAATCAGGTTGGCCAAGCCATAGCGCTCGACGATGCCGTAGACGATGACGATGAAGGCCCCGGCAGGCCCGCCGATTTGCACCCGGCTGCCCCCCAAGGCCGAGATCAAAAAGCCCGCAATGATGGCGGTGAACAGACCCGCCTCGGGTTTGAGGCCCGACGCAACGGCAAAGGCCATGGCCAGGGGCAAGGCCACCACCCCCACGGTGATGCCTGCGCCCACGTCTTGGGAGAAGCGTTCGCGGTTATAGCCGTGCAAGCAGTCCAGCAATTTGGGCCGAAAAAGAAGCGTGGCCTGCATCCAGTTCATGGGTGTTTTGTGAGTTTTTTAGAGTGAAGTTATGCGGCACGCCAGCGCAGGTCGACCAACAAGGGGCGCAGGCACAGCACCCAAAGCAGCGCAGCCAAAGGGACGGTGGTGATGTAACCCCAGTATTTGAACCCCAGTGCTCCCATCAGCCCACCCAGAAAAAAGCCCAGCACCAGAACCAGATGCACCCGAAGGCGCTGGCGGTTGGCGCGCACCGGGGTGCCGGGCTGGCTCCGGTTCATGTACAAGAGTTTGCCCAGCTCGATGCCCAGATCGGTCACCAGGCCGGTGACGTGGGTGGTGCGGATTTCGGCCTTGGAGATTTTGGTGATGACCGCGTTTTGCAGGCCCATGATGAAGCACAGCAAGACCACCGTGACCGGCACAAACA
>NZ_JBILQU010000022.1:0-32575 GCF_044373035.1 Limnohabitans sp.
GCGTCGTTCAGATCAGCACCCGCCGAAAAGCACCGCATGTCTCCCGTCAGGATGACCACGTCAATGTCTGTGCGTTCACTCAGGGCGCGGGCCACGGCGGTGATCTCGCGCATCAGGGCGCGAGACAGGGCATGCCGAACTTGGGGCCGGTTCAAATGAACTTCAACCAGGCGGCCTTGCTCTTTGATGACCAAATGTTCGTACATGCAGGTTTCCTTTATCGGGGCTTGGCCGCTTCCAGCATGTCCCGCGTCTGCATGGCCACGCGCCGCGCCGCGGCTTCAAAGTCTTCCCCGCTCGATGCATACAGCACCGCACGCGATGAGTTGACGATGATGGCCCCAGCGCTGGAGCCATCGGCATGGGCACGCCAGCCGGCCTTGACGGTGGCCACGGCGTCTCCGCCTTGCGCACCCACACCGGGGATCAACAGGGGCACGGTGGGTGCAAGTTCGCGCACGCGCTCGATCTCGGCCGGGTAGGTGGCACCCACCACCAAACCGAGTTGGCCATTCAGGTTCCAGGGGCCTTGGGCCAGTTTGGCCACATGCTCGTACAAGCGGGGCTGGCCCTCCACCGTGGACAGGCGCTGGTTTTGCAAATCGTCGCCGCCGGGGTTGGAGGTGCGGCACAGCAAGAATGCGCCTTTGCCTTCGTACTTGAGGTAGGGGGCCACCGAATCCCAGCCCATGAAGGGCGAGAGGGTCACGGCGTCGGCGCCGTAGCGCTCAAAAGCTTCTTTGGCGTACTGCTCGGCGGTGCTGCCGATGTCGCCGCGCTTGGCGTCCAGAATGATCGGAACATGCGGGGCCACGCGGCGAATGTGCTCCATCAGGCGTTCGAGCTGGCCTTCGGCGCGGTGCGCGGCAAAGTAGGCAATTTGGGGTTTGAAGCTGCTGACCAGGTCGGCCGTGGCGTCGACGATGCGGGCGCAAAAGTCGTAGATCTTGTTGGCATCGCCCTTGTGGCGCGCCGGGAACTTGGTGGGTTCGGGGTCCAGGCCCACGCAAAGCATGGAGCCGTTTTGGCGCTCGGCGGCGCGCAGCATGTCAAGGAAGGTCATGAAAGGGATTTTAAGCGGCACCCCAAACGCGAAGGCTCACTGCGAAGCCAGCAAGTCCGTAGGCAAATTGAGGATGAAATCGTTCAGGCTTTTGGCGTCGCGCCCGGGGCGCATGTGGTCGCGCATGAATTCGACAGCGCCCTCCGCATTGCGCTGCCTGAGGGCCTGCACGATCAATTGATGCTGGTCAAAGGAGGCCTGCAAACGGCCCAAAGCGCCAAAGGCGTGTCGGCGGTAAACACCTGTACGGAAACGGATGCGCAAGACCTCTTGCCGCAAAAAGGGGTTGCGTGTGCCTTGGTAAATGAGCTCATGAAACGCCAAGTTGAGTTTTTGCCAGCCTTGCAGGTCTTCGGCCGCGGCCACCAAACGGCTTTCTTCGTGCAATGCGAACAGCTTTTGCATGTCTTCTTCGACCATGCGCTCGCAGGCCAGGCGCACGGCCACGGCTTCTAGCTCGGCCAGCAACTCCCACAGGCTGAGCAGTTGCTGCAGGTTCATCTTGGCCACGGTGCTGCCGCCCCGGGGCAAGTTGCTGACCCAGCCTTGGGCCTGCAATTGAATGAGGGCTTCCCGAATGGGTGTTTTTGACACGCCAAATTGCTCAGCCAAGGCACTTTCGTCGATGGCGTCGCCGGGCAACAAATCACCCTTGGAGATGGCTTCTTCCAAGTACAAACGGATTTGGTCGCTGACTTTCATGGGGGTTTCTTAGGGCAAACACTGATATTTTGTCATATTGCTATGCATGCGGATATGGGCTATAAATATATTTATGGATGGTGACTTTGTTTTTAAGGTCTTCCAACTCACAATTTATGGCCAAAATCCAAGCTTCCATCGCGCTGTCACGTTTCAAGGTCATTGACCTGTCCCGCGTCCGCGCCGGCCCCAATTGCGTGCGCATCTTGACCGATTTTGGGGCGGATGTGGTGCGCGTCGAGCCGCCCGAAGGGGTTGACCCGAACGAAGCCATGTTTGCCGCCAACCGAAAAGGCGGCGACTTTCAGAACATCAACCGCAACAAACGCTCGATGACGCTGAACCTCAAGAAAGAGGGGGCGATGGACATCCTCAAGCGGATGATCGCCGAGGCGGATGTGGTGGTGGAAAACTGGCGGCCTGATGTCAAGGACCGCCTGGGTCTGGATTACGAATCGCTCAAGGCCCTCAACCCGCGCATCATCCTGGCCAGCATTTCCGGCTTTGGGCAGGATGGCCCCTACGCCTGGCGGCCCGGTTTTGACCAGATCATTCAGGGCATGGGCGGGCTGATGAGCGTGACGGGTGAGCCCGAGCACGGCCCCATCCGGGCGGGTCTGGCGGTGGCCGACCTGAGCGCCGGTTTGTATTGCGCGATCGGCATTTTGGTCGCCTTGATCGAGCGCGAGACGTCGGGTCAGGGCCAGTGGGTGCAAAGCTCTTTGCTGCATTCGCAAATTGCCATGATGGATTTCCAGATGGCCCGCTATTTGAATGACAACGATGTGCCGGTGCAGGTGGGCAACAACCACCCCACCAGTTCGCCCATGGGCTTGTTCGAGGCCAGCGATGGCTGCTTCAACTTGGGCGCATCGGGCGAGGGCAACTGGAAACGCTTTTGCGAAGTGCTGCAAAAACCCGACTGGTACCAAGACCCGGAGTTTGTGACCGAGCCCTTGCGTGTCAAAAACAGGTCCCGCTTGAATCAGCTGATTGCCCAAGAGTTTCCCAAGAAAACCGTGCACCAGTGGGTGTCGCTGCTCAACCAAGCGGGCGTGCCTGCAGGCCCCGTCTACACCGTGCCCCAGGTGTTTGAGGACGAGCAGGTCAAACACCTGAATGTGACCGCCACACTGCCCACGCAGTTTGGCAAGGACATGCACTTCATCAACCAACCTGTGGTGCTCAGCCGCACACCGTCCAAGGTGGTGGCCCCGGCACCCGGCTGGGGCGAGCACACCGACGAGGTGCTGGCAGACCTGGGGTTCTCGGCTGCGGACATTGAGGGCTTTCATGCCCGGAGTGTTGTATGAGCGAAGGCCGCATCGATCTGAGCGTGCAAGGCCATGTGGCGCAGGTCACGATCGACGACGTGACTCGGCACAACGCGATGAGCCTGTCCATGTGGACGGCCTTGCTGGCGGCTTTTGACGAGATTGACCATAACCCCGAAATCCGCGTGTGTGTACTTCGCGGTGCAGGCGAAAAGTCGTTTGTGTCGGGCGCCAACATCAGCGAGTTCGAAACCCAACGCAACTCCGAAGCTTCGGTGGCGCGTTACAACGACATGGTCAAACGCACACAGCAGGCGATTTTTCGCTGCCGAGTCCCGGTGATTGCGGCCATCAGTGGCATTTGTTATGGCGGCGGGCTGGGCTTGGCTTTGAGTTGCGACATGCGTTACGCAGCGCCGCATTCGCGTTTTCGCATGCCTGCGGCCCGCTTGGGGCTGGGCTATGACATCGACAACATGAAAAACATCCTGAACAACCTGGGGCCTCAGGCCACGGCCGAGGCTTTTTATACCGCCCGGGTCTACGACGCGGCAAGCGCACAGGCCATGGGCATGGTCCTTGCTGTAGTTGATGATGTGTTTGCGCACTGCACCGCATTGGCCCAAGAGATCGCCACCAATGCGCCCTTGACCATTCAGGCCGCCAAGAAAACCTTGGTGGCCCTGGCAGATGATGAAAAAGACATGATGTCAGTGAAAACCTCCATCGACGCCTGTTTCAAAAGCACAGATTATGCGGAAGGCCGGCTGGCTTTCGCACAAAAGCGGTCCCCTTTGTTCACCGGCCATTGATCACCCACCCATCCATCCACCAACCCAGGAGTATTCTGATGAAACTTTGGACTTCCCTCATCGGCTTTGCGCTGTCGGCCTCCACCGGCATGGCTATGGCCTTGGGCCCAGCGCCCGCCCCCCTCAAGGACAAAGCCACCCTCACAGTGGGCTATGTCAAAGTGGGCCACCTCTCGCCCATGCTCTTGGTCGAAGAAGAGCTCAAGAAAATGAACATCGAAGTCAAGCGGGCAGAATTTGTGCGCTACGCCGATGCCCGTACCGCCTTGTTGTCCAATTCGGTCGACGTGTCGGCTGTGGGCGCGGGTGACCTGGCCATCGTGGCCGGACAAGGCAGCAAAAACCTGATCGGCCTGACCGGTGTGGGCAGCTCGCCCAAATACCTGGTGGTGCGCAAGGGCGCGAAGATCGATGACTGGGGCGACATTGCAGGCAAGAAGATTGCCATTGCCCCGGGCTCGGCCGTCTGGTTCCAGTGGGCCATGACCTTGATCGAGAGAAACATCCCCTACAACACCTTCACCCCCGTGAACGTGCAAGGTGGCGGCACAGCCTTTGTGCAAGCCATGAAGCGCGGCGACATCGATGCCATGGTGTTGTGGGAGCCCTTTGAGTCGCAGGCTGTGGCCGAAGGCGATGCTTACTTCTCGCAAAAACTGGAATACAGCCAGTCCCGCGCTGTGGGTGCCGAGCTGGGCATGCTGGCCGCCTCTGGCGAAGCCATGACCCAAAAGAAAGAATTGGTGCGCCGCTTCCTGTGGGCTTACCTCAAGGCCGAAGAAACCCTGAGCAAGAACAAGGATGTGTTTGCCGATGCTTACTCCAAATACACCGGCTTGCCACTGAGCGTGACCAAAGAGTCCGCCAAGATCATCAAACTCGGTGGCGTGCTGACCAAAGAACAAGTTTCGCGCTTGGCTGAAGCCGCCTTCAAGCAAGGCATTGTGCAAAAAGACGTGACCAAGGAAGCCGCCGCTCTGTACGACGACTCCATGGTTGTTGAACTCAAAAAGTAAGCAGGCAGCACCTTCATGGCGAACGCTTCTCTCGATACCCTTCGTCGGACAGTGCTTGGCCTGTTGGTGCCAGCGGTGGTTCTGGTCATCTGGCAGGTGGCAGGCAGCAGGCCCGGCATGGCCGGCATCCTGCCCACGCCCATGCTGGTTCTGGAAGGCTGGCACGGCTGGATTTTTGGCTCGCCCGGCATGGGCCTGAACCCTTACCTGGGCTCTTGGGTGTCCAACGTCCAATACTCTTCGATGCGGGTGGCGCAGGGCTTTACTCTGGCGGCTCTGATCGGTGTCCCTCTGGGTTTACTGATTGGCTGGAGCCGTTTGGTTCAGCAATTGTTTGACCCGCTGATCCAGAGCTTGCGGCCCATCCCGATCACGGCCTGGTTGCCGTTTTCGATTGCGCTGTTCGGCATTCGGGACATGGGCGCTATTTTTCTGATTTTCTTGGGTGGCTTTTATGCGATCGTGGTCAACACCACACAGGGTGCGCGCGATGTCGAGCGCAACCTGGTACGCGCCGCCCTGATGATGGGTGCCAGCCGCAGGCAATTGCTGTACCGGGTGGTGCTGCCCGCGGCCATGCCCTCCATCTTCACAGGTTTGCGAATTGGCTTGGGCATCTCTTGGACGGCGGTGATCGTCTCGGAAATGGTAGCCGTCAAGTCCGGACTGGGCTATGTACTGTGGGACGCCTATTACGTCGGGCGCATGGACATTGTGCTGGCCGACATGGTGTCGATCGGCATCATGGGGTTTTTGAGTGACCGCCTGATCGTTTTCATTGAAAGCAAGGTTTTGGTCTGGCGCATGCTGCAAAGCCATTAAGAAACAACATGTCCGATATTTCAATTCAAAACCTTTACAAGACCTACCCGGGCAACCCACCCGTCAAGGCCCTGGAAGACATTCAATTGCAGGTCGATCCGGGGGAATTGGTGGCCTTGCTTGGGCCTTCAGGCTGCGGCAAATCCACCTTGCTGAACCTCATTGCTGGGTTTGAGCAGCCCACAACGGGCCAGCTGCTGGTCAATGGTGGCGTTGTCAGTGCACCTGGACCTGACCGTGGCGTGGTTTTTCAAGAAGCCGCATTGTTTCCCTGGCTCAGTGTCTGGGACAACGTGATTTTCGGCCCCAAGGTGCAGGGCATGGCGCGCAGCGAATACGAAGACCGCGCCCATGAAATGATCAAGATCGTGGGCCTGAGCGATTTCAAGAACCATTTACCCGTGCAGTTGTCGGGTGGCATGCGCCAACGTGTGGGCATTGCCCGCATCCTGACGCTGGGATCACGCGTGTTGCTCATGGACGAACCCTTTGGCGCGCTGGATGCGCAAACCCGATTGACCATGCAAGAGCTGCTGCTCACCGTGTGGCAACAGCTCAAGCCCACCATCATCTTTGTCACCCACGACATCGACGAAGCGATTTTTTTGGCCAGTGCCATTTACGTGATGTCGGCCCGTCCAGGCCGCATCCAGACCAAAATCACCGTGCCGCTGGCGCGTCCACGCACCGTGGCCGACACGGCCAGCGAAACCTTTGCATCGCTCAAGCTCGAGATCCTCAACCTCATTCGACACTGACATGGCCAACCCCCGCATTCCCTACCGCTTCTCCAACGATGGGCCCGCATTGAAGGCTGCGTCACAAGGGGCCATCATGGTGCACTTGGTGGTGAACGTGGAGCATTGGCAGTTCGAGTCGAGCATGCCGCGCACCATCATCACGCCACCGCACGGCAAAGAGACGGTGCCCGATGTGCCCAACTTCAGCTGGGCCGACTACGGCATGCGGGCGGGCCTGCCGCGCATCTTGCGGGCCATCCAAGACCGGGGGCTGCCCGCCTCTACCAGTTTCAACGCCGGGGTCATCACCGCCTACCCGCAAGCGGCGCAAGCCATGCACGATGCAGGCTGGGAGTTCATTGGCCATGGGGTGCACCAAAAAAGCCTGAACCACAACCAGGGCGAGTCCGAAGAATCGTTGATCGCCATGAGCTTGGACATGATCGAGCGCTTCACGGGCAAGCGCCCCAGAGGCTGGCTCAGTCCCGGTTTGCGCGAAACGCACGACACGCCCGAGTTGCTGAAAAAGCAAGGCGTGGATTATGTGTTTGATTGGGTGGTGGACGATGTGCCCAGCTGGATGCAAACGCGCAACGGCCCTTTGCTGGCCCTGCCCTACAACCTGGAAATCAATGACTCGATTGTTTACGCCATCGAGAAACACACCAGCGACGACATGTACGAACGCCTGGCTCGCACGCTGGCCTTGTTTGAGCGCGAAGCGGCCACGCACCCACGCGTGCTGGCCATCGGCCTTCACCCGCACCTGATCGGTGTGCCCCACCGCTTTGCCAGCTTCGAGCGCATGCTGGACTTGCTGATGAAGTCACCTCAGGTGTGCTTCATGAATGGCGGGCAGATTGCCGACTGGTACACCGCACAAGTGCCGCCGCCTGGTCCTTGATTTGATTTGCGCTGCGCGCCCGCAAGCATCCCCTTGATCTCTCCAAACCCCGGGCAAGTCCAGTGACTGGCCCCTTCGCAGGCCTCACGCATGAACCTCGAACTCGAACACAAACAAGTCATCGTGACCGGTGGCTCCAAAGGCATCGGCCTGGCCATTGCGCTGAACTTTGCCCGCGAAGGCGCGAAGCCCGTGCTGGTCTCTCGCCAGCGCAGCAACCTGGATGCCGCCCTGGCTGCCTTTGCCCAAGAGGGCTTAGCAGCTCCCGCCATCGCGGAAATCGATTTGTCACAGCCTGGCTCAGACCGCGCTTTGTTCAATCTGTTTCCTGCGGCAGACATCCTGGTTAACAACGCCGGTGCCATCCCGGGTGGCAGCCTCCACGACATCGCCGAAGACGCTTGGCGCGGGGCTTGGGAGCTGAAGCTGTTCAGCTACATCAACCTCACCCGGCTGTATCTGGGGGCCATGGAGTCACGCGGCCATGGCGTGATTTGCAACATCATCGGCATGGCCGGGGCTGCACCGCGCTATGAATACATTTGCGGCTCTGCGGCCAATGGGGCGCTGATCTCATTCACCCAAGGTATTGGTGCTGGCAGCGTGCGCAAGGGCGTGCGCGTGTTCGGCATCAACCCCTCACCCACGCGCAGCGACCGCATCGAAGGCGTGCTCAAACAGCAAGCCGCCAGCAAGCTGGGCGATGCCTCGCGCTGGCAGGAAATGACGCAGAAATTGCCCTTTGGCCGCTTGGCCGAACCCGACGAAATTGCACGCTTGGCTGTTCATTGTTCGTCCCCAGTGTGTAGCTACCTGAGCGGCACGGTTCTGCACGTCGATGGTGGGCAGCAATACGCTCCGAATTGAAATTTAAAGGCCTCGATGCCCATGGACCTGCTGCAAGCCCCAGAGACACTGCTGCTGGAAACCCACGCCGATGGTGTTCTGCAAGTCACCCTGAACCGCCCCGATGTGGGCAACGCCATCAACACGCGCATGGGTCAGGAGTTGCTGGACCTGTGGCTGCGCCTGACCAACGATGCGCAGGGCGTGCGCTGTGTGGTGTTGACCGGCGCGGGTCCAAAAATTTTCTGTGCAGGGGGTGACCTGAAAGAGCGCAAGGGCATGACGCGTGCGCAATGGACACACCAGCATGAAATCTTTGAACGCGCGTCCTGGGCTTTGGTGGATTTGCCGCTGCCCGTGATCGCAGCCATCAACGGACATGCTTATGGCGGCGGATTGGAATTGGCACTGTGCTGTGACTTCATCTACGCCAGCAGCAGCGCGCGCTTTGCCATGCCCGAGGTCACCTTGGGCATCATGCCCGGCATGGGCGGCACGCAAAACCTGCCACGCGCCATCGGCGAGCGCCGCGCCAAGGAACTCATCATGACGGGGCAATCCTTCACTGCCCAGCAAGCGCTGGAGTGGGGCTTGCTCAATCAAAGCATCGAGCCCGAACAGCTGCTGAGCGAAACCCTGCGCACGGCCCAAACCCTGGCGCGCAATGCGCCGCTGTCGGTGCGGCAAGTCAAAAAATCCATCCGCTACGGCGGACAGATGGAGTTGCGCACGGCTTACCGATTTGAGGTGGAGGCCTACAACCAGCTGGTAGACACCGAGGATCGGCGGGAGGGCGTGCTGGCCTTCAATGAAAAAAGGTCGCCCCGATTCAAGGGCATCTGATGCCACTCGCCCCCCCTACACCCTGGAGCGAATGGCTGGTGGCGGCTTTGCGCAGACCCATTCGCCTGCATGACCGCCAACGTGCGGCACTGCAGCTGATCGACTGGATGGCTTGCGCGCATTTGGGACAAACGACCGAGCTGGGCGATGTTCTGCGGCGATGGGCCGCCAAGCAGGCACCCGGGCCCATTTGGGTCTGTGGGCACAGCGGTTTGCAGGCGGCAGAGGCCGCCCGCTGGAACGGCAACTTGGGCAGCAGCCACGAAATGGACGATGTGCACCGCGAAGCCGTGGTGCATGCGGGCGACACGGTCATTCCTGCAGCGCTGGCCATGGCCCAACGCGAAAACGCCAGCGCCGAAGCCTTGCTCGATGCGGTGGTGGTGGGCTACGAAACCGGCATCGTGCTCGGTCTGCTCAGCGGGCCAAGTCATTACGCCCAGTGGTACAGCACCGCCACAACGGGAGTCTTTGCCAGCGCCATGGCTTGCGCCCGCTTGCTGAAACTCGACGCCTCTCAGACGCAGCACGCCCTGGCCTTGGCGGGTATGCAGGCAGCGGGCGTCTGGCAGTGCCGCTTGGAGCCAGGCCTGGCCAAACAAATGGCCACAGGCCACAGCGCCCAAGCAGGCCTGGTGGCAGCAGACCTTGCGGCAGCAGGCATGGCCGGGCCTTTGTCGATTCTGGAAGGTCCATTGGGCTGGTTGAAGGCCACCGGAGGCAACCTGGACGCGGCCAGGGCGCATGCACTGCTGCAGACCCCACCCGAGCGCGCCTGGCGTGTGCACGAGGTCAGTTTCAAGCCCTGGCCTGCTTGCAGGCATGTGCACCCTGCCATCGAATGCGCCTTGAAGTTGCACGCGCAAGGGATTGATCCCGAGCAGATCAAACACATGCGTCTGGACACCTATGCGGTCGCGCTGGCGTTTGCAGACCAGCCTTGTCCGCAAACGCCCTTGCAAGGCAAATTCAGTTTGCAGCATGGCGTGGCCTGGGTCCTGCACCATGGTGATTTCGGGCTGGAGGCCACTGCGCCAGAGGCGCTGGTGGATCCGTTGTGCAGCGCACTGCGCGAACGCATCACGCTGGCGTGCGGGCCAGCACAAGACCAAGCGTACCCGCAAAGCTTTGGTGCCCAATTGCAGCTGCAAATGGCAAACGGCACCCAACACAACAGTGAAGTGGTCAACGTTTTAGGCGATCCGGAAAACCCTTTGAGCCCAGACCAGGTGATGGCCAAAGCGGCTCAGTTGCTGCAAGCCAGCGGCTGGGACATGGCGCAGGTCGAGCTGCTCATTGGCTTGGTTGGCGCGCTGCCTCAGGCCCAAGCCTTGGGGCCTTTGTGGGACAGCCTGCAAGCCGGGCGTCAGTCCCAGAAGGTGTCGAGCGCACAGGCCAGCGAGAGCAAGCGCTCGTCCTGACCGGGCGCGGCCAGCAACTGGCACGACACAGGCAAACCCTCGGTTGGGCAAGGAAAGGACAAAGCAGGCGCTCCCAACATATTGGCCAGGCAGGCCCAGTCGGCCTGGCTGGCGGGTGCGGCTTCGGTGTGAGAAAAGCTGGTATGCGGCGTGGTGGGCAACAGCAGGACATCGATGCCTTCAAACAAAGCCCCAGCCTGCGCACGCAAGCCATCGATGGCGGCCTGGCTGGCTTGCCGTTTTTCCGGGCCAAGGCGGGCCCCGTAATGCAGCATTTTTTGCAAGCCAGCGCTCAAACCTGGCAGTTCAGGACCTAAGGCCTTCAGCCAATAATCCGCGCCTTCCCATTCGCTCATCAGCAAGGCATGCAAACGGTTGCGGACGAGCGACCAATCGGGCAAAGCCACGGTTTTCAGAGTCGCGCCTTGTGCCTGCAGGCGCTGCTGCGTGGTCTGCCAAGCCTGGTGCACAGCTGGCGACATTTCCACCTCAGCCGTTTGAGGCAGGATGCCCACGCGCAAACCGCGCCACACGCTGGCCTGCGCAGCAGGTGCAGGGCTGATGCCCAACAGGCAAGCCATCGTTTGCGCGAGGTCGTAGCCACTGCGCGCCAGAGGCCCCGCCACATCCAGCGTGGGGCTCAAGGGCACGATGCCGTCCATGGGCAAGCGCGTGCGCGTGGGGATCATGCCCATCACGCCGCAGTACGCTGCCGGAATGCGGACCGAGCCCATGGTGTCGGTGCCCATGGCGATGGTGCACAGGTGATCGGCCACGGCAGCGGCAGAGCCACCGCTCGAACCGCCCGGCGTGAAGCCCTCGCGCAAAGGGTTGATGCAGCGGCCGTACACGGGGTTGTCGGTGGTGGCCCCCAAGGCGGCTTCGTGCATGTTGAGCTTGCCCAACAACACCATGCCGGCATCGCGCAAGCGCTGGTAAACGGGCGCATCGTGTTCGGGCATGCGCTGTGCGTATGCCGCTGTGCCAGCGGTGCACGGCATACCAAGCACATCGATGTTGTCTTTCAAAGCCATCACCACCCCATCGAGCGGTCCCAATGGCTGCCCCTTGGCCCATCGCTCGGCACTGGCCTGAGCCTGTTGCAAGGCCAGGTCTTCGCAAACATGGACAAAGGCGTGCAACGCCCGGTTGCGCTGAGCGATGCGTGCCAAGTGCGCCCGGGTCACGGCCACAGGGTCGGTCAGGCCTTGCGCATAAGCCTGCTGCAAGGCGACAGCATTCAAAAGGGTCAGGTCCTGGTTCATGGTCAGTCAGGTGTCGGCAGCTTGTCGGGCCTGTGCGGTGGGGGTACTGGGGGGCCACAGCACAGAAGCAATGGCCAGCACGATCAGCACGATGGCGGCCCAGTCTTGCCAATGCAGGGCTTCGTTCAAAAAGTAAGCCCCACTGAAAACGCCCAGCACCGGAATGAACATCACACTCAGTGTGGAGGCCAGCGGTGGCAAATTGCGCGCCAGAGAAAGCCAGGCCGCCTGGGCAAAGACAAACACACCAAAAGCGTTGTAAACAATCGATACCCAGGTGATGTCCGGAATTGGCCCCCAGTCTCTGCGCTCAAAGACAAAAGCCAGGATGCTCATCAGCCATGTGCTCATGAAGATCATCCAGAACACGATCGCCAAAGTAGGTACTTGGATTCGGGTGTGACGGATCTGCTGCGTGCCCAAGCCCCAAAAAGCTGCCGCGATCAGACCCAGCACCACGCCCAATGGTTTGCCCGAAATGGCACTCAATTCATGCCAAAGCAAGAGCACCACACCGAGGGCCGCAAAACCGACGCCTGCCCAAGCCCGCCAGCGCATCGACGCACCGAACCAGAGCACCCCAATCAGGGCCGAAAAAATCGGCATGGTGTAACCCAATATCGCAGAGCGACCGCTGGACAAATTCTGTACCGCCAGGATGATCAATACATGCCAAACCAGCATGTTGGTGATGGCCAGAATGAGCAACTCTCGCCAGTCAGCCATTGGAATTTTGAAGGGCACTTTTTTAAAGTAGAGCACCAATGCCAAAAAGGGCAAGCCCATCCACATGCTCAGACTTCGAAAAGACAAGGGAGGAAAGTGACTGACACCCAGCTTGAGCATGGGCCAGTTGAAGCCCCAGACCAACGTCAAGATGATCAGCAAGGTGATTTGTTGTCGGCTGAGGGTCATGCAACCCATGGTAGCGCAGGCCAAGACAGCAGGTTGACCAGGCCGCGACACGGAGGATGACAACTGCGTATGGCCAGACCTGACTACTGATTCAGCGGCGGCTTGGCACAGCACAGGGCACGGGCAAACGAGGCGCGCTGCGCCTGTTTTCACCAAGCCGGTTGCAAGGAACCAAAGCCTTTGGGTGCCTGGCTGGCGATGTCAAAAGTCACGATCTCGTAGGCGTCCGGCTGGGCCAGCAGGGCGCGCAACAACTGGTTGTTCATGGCGTGGCCCGAGCGGAAGGCGCTGTAGGCCGCCAGCAAGGGTTTGCCCACGATGTACAGGTCACCCATGGCGTCCAGGATTTTGTGTTTGACGAACTCATCGTCGTAACGCAGGCCATCGGCATTGAGCACTTTGTAGTCGTCCATGACGATGGCGTTGTCCAGACCACCGCCCAAGGCCAAGCCATTGGCGCGCATCATTTCCACGTCTTTGGTGAAGCCAAAGGTGCGGGCCCGGGCGATATCACGCGAATACACGCCCTCGGACATGTCAAAGACCACCTGCTGACCCGTTTGATCCACGGCGGGGTGGCGAAAATCGATCTCAAAGCTGAGTTTGTAGCCGTGGAAAGGCTCCAATTTGGCCCACTTGATGTGGTTGCCCTCGCCTTCACTGACTTGCACGGTTTTGAGCACGCGCAAAAATCGCTTGGGCGAGTTTTGCTCGACGATGCCCGCGCTTTGCAACAAAAACACAAACGACGATGCGGAGCCATCCAAAATGGGCACTTCTTCGGCGGTGATGTCCACATACAGGTTGTCGATACCCAAACCGGCGCAGGCCGACATGAGGTGCTCGACGGTGAAAACTTTGGCCTGCCCGACAGAGATGGTGGAGGCCAGGCGGGTATCGGTCACCGACTCGGCCCGCACCGGGATGTCCACGGGCTCGGGCAGATCCACCCGCCGAAACACGATGCCAGTGCCGGGCGCTGCGGGGCGCAGCGTCAATTCGACCCGCTGGCCGCTGTGCAAACCCACGCCAACGGCTCGGGTCAGGGTTTTGAGGGTGCGTTGGGCGAGCATGCAAGCATTTTAAAGGGGAGCCAGACCGGCTGGTGCCGGTCTGGCCCTTGTCCACATCGTCCGCAAAGCGAAAGGGTCAGTCTGCTTGCTTGCGCAGGAAGGCCGGGATCTCGATGTCGTCCATGCCTGCGGCCGACATGCCATCCACACGCGTTGCGGCATGGGTGCGGTTGTTGCGCCAGTAAGCCGGAATGTTCACGCCATTGGCCGCCGCTGGCGAAGTTGTATTGAGCGTGGGAGCCACCGCTTCTTGCCCGCCCATCATGAAGGGGGCATTGTCGGTGCCAGTGCGCAACACTTGCAAAGGAGGCGACGCGCGGCGAGCACCGGCCTTGGCCAAGCCTGTGGCCACCACTGTCACACGGATCTGGTCGCCCAGGCTTTCGTCGTAGGCGGTGCCATAGATGACGTGCGCATCTTCCGAAGCGCAATCGCGGATGGTGTTCATGGCTTGCTTGGATTCAGACAGTTTCAAGGATCCCTTGGCAGCACTGATCAGCACCAGCACGCCGCGTGCGCCCTTGAGGTCCACGCCTTCGAGCAGCGGGCATGCCACGGCTTGTTCGGCCGCAATGCGTGCGCGGTCCGGGCCGCTGGCAGCAGCCGTGCCCATCATGGCTTTGCCTGGCTCACCCATCACGGTGCGCACGTCTTCAAAGTCGACGTTCACATGGCCGGGCACGTTGATGATTTCGGCAATGCCACCCACGGCGTTTTTCAGCACGTCATTGGCGTGCGAGAAAGCCTCGTCTTGCGTCATGTCTTCACCACCCGGCAATTCCAGCAACTTTTCGTTGAGGACCACGATCAGCGAGTCAACGCTGGCTTCGAGTTCCTTCATGCCTTCGTCAGCATTGTCCATGCGGCGCTTGCCTTCAAAGTCGAAAGGCTTGGTGACCACGCCCACGGTGAGGATGCCCATGTCTTTGGCAATGCGGGCAATCACAGGCGCTGCACCGGTGCCAGTGCCGCCGCCCATGCCGGCGGTGATGAACAACATGTGCGCACCCTCGATGGCCGCACGGATGTCGGCCTCGGCATTTTCGGCGGCTTCACGGCCTTTGTCGGGCCTGCTGCCAGCGCCCAGACCGGTTTGACCCAGTTGCACAAAACGGTGTGCCGCGCTGCGGGCCAGGGCTTGTGCGTCGGTGTTGGCGCAGATGAACTCCACGCCTTGCACTTGACGCTCGATCATGTGCTCGACGGCATTGCCGCCGCCGCCGCCCACCCCGATCACTTTGATCTGTGTGCCTTGGTTGAATTCTTCTGTCTGGATCATTTCGATGGTCATGGTACTTCTCCTAAAGGGTTTGCAGTTGCCTGAAAGTTTTCTGAATTTCTTGTTTCGCTTCAAAGTGTTGTCAACATCGCAGCGGCCTTGACAAGGGTGGGCTGCTTCTGGCCTGATAAATTTGGGTCCAGCTCATCAGAAGTTCCCCACAATGAAGTCTTTGAATCGGCCAAAAGCGTTGTTCACCGAACTCTTCTTTTGGGTCACCTTGTAGCCGCGCAGGCGGGCCAAACGGGCCTCTTCCAGCAGACCCATCACAGTCGCTGCACGCGGCTGACTGACCATGTCGGCCAGCCCCCCGGAATACTTGGGCAGGCCCCGGCGCACTGGCTTGAGGAAGATGTCCTCGCCCAATTCGATCATGCCCGGCATCACCGCGCTGCCGCCCG
Source organism: Limnohabitans sp. (assembly GCF_044373035.1). Lineage (GTDB taxonomy): Bacteria > Pseudomonadota > Gammaproteobacteria > Burkholderiales > Burkholderiaceae_C > Limnohabitans_A. The sequence continues at coordinate 15,377 of NZ_JBILQU010000022.1, forward strand.
TGAGCACGATGCCCGAGGACAGCACTTCTTCGTAACCCGACTCGCGGATGACCTGGTGCACCAGCGAGAAAATTTCCTCAATGCGCGGCTCGATCACGCCGGCCAGGGCCTGTCGACTGAGCATGCGTGGCCCCCGATCACCCAGACCCGGCACTTCCACCTGTGCATCCGGGTCGGCCAGCAGCTGTTTGGCATTGCCGCTTTCAACCTTGATGTCTTCAGCATCTTTCGTGGGCGTGCGCAAGGCCATGGCAATGTCGCTGGTGATCAGGTCACCTGCGATCGGTATGACGGCGGTGTGGCGAATCGAGCCGTTGGCAAAGATGGCCACATCGGTGGTCCCAGCGCCGATGTCCACACACACCACGCCCAGCTCGCGTTCGTCTTCAGACAACACGGCCAGGCTCGAAGACTGGGGGTTGAGCAGCAGTTGGTCTACTTCAAGCCCGCAGCGGCGCACGCACTTGATGATGTTTTCTGCCGCACTTTGTGCGCCCGTGACGATGTGCACTTTGGCTTCCAGGCGCATGCCACTCATGCCGATGGGCTCCTTGACCTCCTGGCTGTCGATCACGAATTCCTGAGGGGCCACCAGCAGCAGCCGCTGGTCGCTGGAGATGTTGATGGCACGCGCCGTCTCCATCACGCGGGCCAGATCGGCTTGGGTGACTTCCTTGTCCTTGATGGCCACCATGCCACTGGAGTTGATGCCCCGAATGTGACTGCCCGTGATGCCCACGTTCACACGGGTGATCTTGCAGTCGGCCATCAACTCGGCTTCTTTGAGCGCCTGCTGGATGCTTTGCACCGTGGCGTCGATGTTGACCACCACGCCACGCTTGAGCCCATTGCCAGGCGCGATGCCCAGCCCGGCAATCTTGAGCTGGCCGTCGGCCATCACCTCGGCCACCACGGCCATGACCTTGGACGTTCCGATGTCCAGGCCAACAACCAAATCTTTGTACTCTTTTGCCATGTTTACCACCGTTTTCGTTTGATTCCTGCGCCTTGATCGCTCAAGGTTTTTTGTTGTTGGCCGCATCCACCGTGCTCACACCGTGCAAGCGCAAGGCATAAGCATCTTTGTGCCGCAGATCCGCACTGGCTACAGCTGAAGCACCTCGCCCATAACGAGCGGTCACCTGCTTCAACGTTGTCAAAAAAACGTCCAGCCTTTGTACTATTTCAGTGCGGTTGCCACGGCCCAGCTCGATCTGGGCACCCTGTTTGGTTTGAACCCGCCAACTGCCACGGGGGGTCAGCTCCAGCAGGTCGATCTCCATGTCCAGCGCCTGAAAGCGAGGGCTCAAAGCCAAGTACATACTGGCCACGGTCTGGGACTCGGCAACGGGGCCCTTCATGCGCGGCAGACGTTCAGCATCAGCATCGTCCAAAGTGGCTTCAAACACCTGGCCTTGTTCGTTGATCAAAGTACCTGCATCTTCATTACCCCACAGGGCCATGGGCCGGTGCTCCAACAAGACCGCCCGCAAACGGTTGGGGAAATCGCGGTGCACCACCGCAACCCGGACCCAAGGCACCGCCTCAAATGCCTGCTGCGTCTTGGCCAGATCGATGGTGAAAAAATTGCCTTCCATTTTGGGCAGAACTTGCGTGCGGAAGGCAAACGCGTTGTTGCGGCTCACCTCGCCTTGCACGGTGATCGTCTGCAATGCAAAGCCTGGGTGGCGAATGAGCCACCATGCCCATCCGCCCAATGTCAGCAGCACAAACGCAACCAACAGCAAAGCTGTGGCCATGTTCATGAGCCGGACATCGGCGGGCAAGGGCATGGGGGTTTTCATGCAGTGGCTCCCTCATAGTCCAATGCGGCAGAGGCCAGCAAATGGCAACACAGCACCTCGTAGGGCATGCCATCGGCCGCTGCCGACATGGGCACCAGCGAATGACCGGTCATGCCGGGCGAGGTGTTGATTTCCAGCAAATAGGGCTGGCGCGTGGCACCATCGATCATCACGTCGATGCGACCCCAACCCCTGCAGCCCAGGGCTTGGTAAGCGCGTCGCACCAAAGCCTGAATGGCGGCTTCTTCCTGTGCAGGCAACCCGCAGGGCACCAGGTATTGCGTGTCGTCGGTGAAGTACTTGTTTTGGTAGTCGTAATTGCCCTCGGGGGCCACGATGAGAATCACCGGCAAGGCGCGGGCATCCTGGCCTGTACCCAGCACGGGGCAGGTGACCTCGTCACCCACGATGCACTGCTCGCACAGGATGTCATGGTCGCAAGCGGCCGCTGCGTGCAAAGCCGCATGCAGGTCTTCGGCCCGCACCACCTTGCTCACGCCAATGGACGAGCCTTCGCGTGCGGGCTTGACGATCAAAGGCAGACCCAAGGTCTGAATGAGGTCTTCGGCCGACAAGCTGTCGATTTGCGCGGGATGCACCAGCACATGGCGTGGCACCGGCAAACCTTCTGCCTGCCAGACCCGCTTGGTCATGACCTTGTCCATGGCGATACTCGACGCCATCACACCCGAGCCGGTGTAGGGAATGCCCATCAATTCCAATGCGCCTTGCACCGTGCCGTCTTCGCCAAAGCGGCCGTGCAAAGCGATGAAGCAGCGCTGGAAGCCCTCTTTTTTGAGTTCACTCAGCTCGCGCTCGGCCGGGTCAAAAGCATGCGCGTCTGCGCCTGCAGACAGCAAGGCCTGGAGCACGCCCTGGCCCGACATGAGGGAGACTTCGCGCTCGGCCGAGCGTCCGCCCATCAGCACAGCCACTTTGCCCATGTTCGTCTGCTTGGCGTTCTGTGTCATGCAATCACCTCTTTGGCCGCATCTTTGACGTGGCCGCCCAAGGCCACCACCTGCGCCGGGGTTGCACCAATGGAGCCTGCCCCCATGCAAATGAGCACATCGCCATCACGGGCGTTGTTCATCACGGCCTGGGGCATGTCGGCAATCTGGTCGACAAACACGGGTTCGACCTTGCCAGCGATGCGCAACGCCCGGGCCAGCGAACGGCCATCGGCGGCCACGATGGGTGCTTCGCCTGCGGCGTATACCTCCGACAGCAGCACGCTGTCGCAGCCTTGGCCAATGACCTTGACGAAATCTTCAAAACAGTCCCGCGTGCGGCTGTAGCGGTGCGGCTGAAAAGCCAGCACCAAACGGCGGCCCGGGAAAGCACCGCGTGCTGCAGCCAATGTGGCGGCCATCTCGACCGGGTGGTGTCCGTAATCGTCGATGACGGTGAAGCGCCCTTGGCCGTCGGCCGTGGCCACATCGCCATAACGCTGGAAGCGTCGACCCACGCCCTTGAACTGGGCCAGTGCGCGTTGCACCGCAGCATCGTCCACACCCAGCTCGACCGCCACTGAAATGGCGGCAAGCGCATTGAGGACGTTGTGCACGCCGGGTAAATTGAGCACGATGGGCAGGTCCGGCAAACTCACGCCATTGCGCCTTTGCACCGTGAAGTGCATTTGACCGTTTTGGGCACGCACATCCATCGCACGCACTTGCGCACCCTCGTTCAGGCCATAAGTGGTCACAGGGCGAGCGATGTTGTCCACGATGGACTGCACGCCAGAATCATCCGAGCACACAATGGCCGTGCCGTAAAAAGGCATGCGGTGCAAAAACTCGACAAAGGCGGCCTTGAGCTTGGCCAGGTCGTGACCATAGGTTTCCATGTGGTCGGCGTCGATGTTGGTCACCACCGCCATCACGGGCAACAGGTTCAAGAAAGAAGCATCGGATTCATCGGCTTCGACCACGATGTACTCACCCGTGCCCAGCTTGGCATTGGCACCCGCGCTGTTCAAGCGCCCGCCAATCACGAAGGTCGGGTCCAGCCCGGCCTCGGCCAACACACTGGCCACCAGGCTGGTGGTGGTGGTTTTGCCGTGCGTGCCCGCGATGGCCACACCCTGCTTCATGCGCATCAGCTCAGCCAGCATCACAGCCCGCGGCACGATGGGGATGTGGCGCGCACGTGCGGCCAGCACCTCGGGGTTGTCGGCTTTCACGGCGGTCGATGTGACCACGGCATCGGCGTCTTGGACGTTTTCAGCGCTGTGGCCCACATGCGTGTGAATGCCCAAAGCCGCCAGACGCTGCAACGTGGCGCTGTCGGACAAATCGGAGCCTGAAATCTGGTAACCCAAATTGAGCAACACTTCGGCAATGCCGCTCATGCCCGAGCCGCCCACGCCGATGAAATGAATTTTTCGGATGGCATGTTTCATGCCGCCAACTCCTCACAAGCCATCACAACCTCCTTGGTTGCATTTGTTTTTTTCTGTGCGTGGGCTTTTTGCGCCACGTCCAGCAAGGTGTCGCGGCTCAAGGCCTTCAGGCGCTCGGCCAGGTTCTGCGCGGTCAACTCGGCCTGAGGCGCCAGCCAGCCACCACCCGAGGCCACCAAAAACTGCGCATTGGTGGTTTGGTGGTCGTCCACCGCAAACGGAAACGGCACGTACAAGGCCGCCACGCCCACCGACGCCAGCTCGGTCACGGTGCTGGCACCAGCGCGGCAGATCACCAGGTCGGCCTGTGCGAAGGCGCTGGCCGTATCGTCGATGAACGGGGTCAATTCGGCCTGCACGCCAGCATTCGCGTAGTTGGCCCGAAGCGCCTCAATTTGCTTGGCCCCGCTTTGGTGGATCACCTGCGGGCGTGTGCTCTCTGGCATCAAGGCCAAAGCTTGGGGCACGATGTCGTTCAAGGCCTTGGCGCCCAAGCTGCCACCCACCACCAACACGCGCAAGGGACCACTGCGGCCGGCAAAGCGTTCAGCGGGCGTGGCTTGTTCAGTGAATGCGCGGCGAAGGGGGTTACCCACCCATTGCCCGGTTTTGAAGACGCCGGGGAATGCGGTGAACACCCGGTCGGCCAGTTGCGCCAGCACCTTGTTGGCCAGGCCGGCCACCGAGTTTTGCTCGTGCAGCACCAAAGGCTTGCTCCACAGGCTGGCCATCATGCCGCCTGGGAAAGTGATGTAACCGCCCAGGCCCAGCACCACATCGGGCTTGACGCGGCGAACCACCTGCAGGCTTTGCCAAAAAGCGCGCAGCAAGCGCAGCGGCAGCAGCGCCAGGGTCTGAATGCCTTTGCCTCGCACACCGCCAAATGCCACTGGCTCGAAGGCGAAACCGCGCGGCGGCACCAACTGACTTTCCATGCTGTCTGGTGCGCCCAGCCAATGCACGCGCCAGCCGGCTTCGCGCAAGGCTTCGGCCACGGCCAAGCCCGGAAAAATGTGCCCGCCTGTGCCACCGGCCATCACCAAAGCGGTTTTGCGCGTGTCCGTCATGGCCGCCCTCCCCGCATCATTTGTTTGTTTTCTGCGTCAATGCGCAGCACGATGGCAATCGCGATCAGGTTCATCATGATGGCCGAGCCGCCATAGCTCATCAGGGGCAGCGTCAGACCCTTGGTGGGCAAGGCCCCCAGGTTCACACCCATGTTGATGAAGGCTTGAAATCCAATCCAGATGCCCACGCCTTGCGCGACCAGGCCGGAAAATACTTTTTCCAGTGCAATGGCCTGCCGCCCAATCACCATGATGCGGCGGCTGAGCCACAGGAACAGGCCGATGACCAGTGTCACGCCCACCAGGCCAAACTCTTCACCGATCACGGCCAGCAAAAAGTCGGTATGCGCCTCGGGCAACCAGTGTAATTTTTCGACGCTGCCGCCCAAGCCCACACCCCACACCTCACCCCGACCAATGGCGATCAACGAGTGCGTCAGCTGGTAGCCTTTGCCCAGAGCATGCTCGGCGCTGAAGGGGTCGAGGTAGGCAAATATTCGCTCACGCCGCCAGGGCGACTCGGCAATCATGACCACAAAAGCCAGGATCAAAATCCCCAGGATCAGGAAGAACATTCGGGCATTCACACCGCCCAGGAACAAGATGCCCATGGCGATGGTGGCGATCACCATGAACGCACCCATGTCCGGCTCGGCCAGCAAGAACACCCCCGCCAATCCAATGGCCGCTCCCATGGGCAACACCGCCTTGAAGAATTTCTCCTTCACATCCATCTTTCGCACCATGTAATCGGCGGCATAGATGATGGTTGCCAACTTGGCCAACTCGGAAGGCTGGAAATTGAGCACCCCAAACGAAATCCAGCGGCGTGCACCGTTCACGCCCTTGCCAATGAAGGGAATCAGCACCACCGCCAGCAACACCAGTGAGAACACGAACAAAGGGCGAGCCGCTTTTTCCCAGGTCTCCATGCGCACCTGAAAAACCAGCAAGGCCATGATGCAGCCCACCACCATGGAGATCACATGGCGGAAAAGGAAATGGGTATGGCTATAGCGAGAAAAACGCGGGTTGTCCGGCATCGCAATCGAGGCTGAATACACCATCACCATGCCCCACAGCAGCAAAGCCACCGCCACCCAGACCAAGGCCTGGTCCACGCTTTGTATGCGGGCGGGGCGACCGTTGACGCGACCGCCCACGCCGTAATCACCCAAATTGACAGGCAAACCTTGCGAAACCGACCACGTGCCCCCGAGCAACCCGCCTGTGACGCGCTGGAGCAGGCCAGCAGCCGACTGTTGCAGGCGTTGCGGGACTGTCATGGCTTCGCTCACAGCACGCCCTCCATGGCCACACCCGCCGCTTCGGCCAAGCTGGCCACGGCCTGGACAAACACTTGGGCGCGGTGGCCGTAGTTGTCAAACATGTCAAAGCTCGCGCATGCGGGCGACATCAAGACCGCATCGCCGCTGCGGGCCATGGCCGCAGCTTGAACGACGGCGTCATGCATGTCGGTGGCGTCGTGCATGGCCACACCCGTGCCTTGCAGTGCTTCGCGGATGACGGGGGCGTCGCGGCCGATCAAGACCACACCACGGGCAAAGCGCTTGACGGGTTCGGCCAAGGGCGTGAAGTCTTGGCCCTTGCCTTCGCCACCCAAAATGATCACCACACGGCGATCTGCACCCAAGCCTTGCAAGGCAGCCACGGTGGCGCCCACATTGGTGCCCTTGCTGTCGTCAAAAAATTCCACTTCATGCACGATGGCCACCGACTCGACACGGTGCGGCTCGCCCCGGTATTCGCGCAATCCATAGAGCATGGGGCCCAGAGCGCAACCAGCGCTGCTGGCCAGGGCAAGCGCAGAGAGCGCATTGACCGCGTTGTGCCGACCCCGGATGCGCAAAGCATCGGCGGGCATCAGGCGTTGAATGTGCAGCTCTTCTTCAGCGTCCTTGCGGCGGCGGCGTGTTTCGTCGGCCTCCAAGGCCCGCACCAACCAAGTCATGCCGTGCGTCACTTCAATGCCGAAATCCCCTGGGCGTTGGGGCATGTCACCACCAAACTGCACGCATGTTCGCTCGACAGGTTTTTGCAATTTCACACGCACAGGCTGTGGCCGCATGGCCATGACCTTCGGGTCTTCGCGGTTGAGCACCATCAGCGCTTGAGTCCCAAAAATACGGGCTTTGGCAGCCGCATAGGCGGCCATGCTGCCGTGCCAGTCTAAGTGGTCTTGCGAAATGTTGAGCACCGTCGCGGCGGTCGGCTCAAAACCCTCGCTGCTGTCGAGTTGAAAGCTCGACAGCTCCAACACCCACACCTGGGGCAGCGCCTGGGCCATGGGGTCCTGCACGGCGGGTGGAACGGGCAGAGGCAGTTCAGCCTCGGTCTCGTCGTCCTCGTTGGCCTGCGTGGCATCTGGGTGAGCCACCTCGTTCAAGGGCTCATCTTGCGACGCCGTTGAAATGTGGGCATCCTGAGCTGCTGCCACCGATGGCTGCTCGATGGCACCATTGGCGTTTTCCATTTCCGCAGCAGCGCGCTCGGCAACTTCTTGTTCGACCTTTGCCTGCGCTTGCACCATGGCTTCGCTCAATGTGTCGAGCAAGGTGGGGCCAATGTTGCCCGCCACTTTCACGGTTTTGCCTGCACGCGCCACCAGCTGCCCAGTCAGAGACGTCACCGTGGTCTTGCCATTGGTACCGGTGATCGCCAGCACCTGAGGTGCATAACCGAAGCGTGTTTTCAGATCCTGCAAACCCGCTGCAAACAGACTCAGTTCACCGCCTTGCCACAGGCCCATGACCCGGGCTGCATCCACCACGGGGGCCACCACCTCGGGGGCCAGGCCCGGGCTGCGAAACACCGCACGCACTGTTGTGCCATCGACCAGACTGGCCTCAAAGAGACCCGGTACAAAGCGAACGGCAGGCCACTCAGCCTGCAAAGCGGCCAACTGGGGCGGCGTGTCGCGGGTGTCGGCCACAGTCACGTCGGCACCGATCTGCGCGCACCAACGGGCCATCGCCAAGCCCGAAGCACCCAAACCGAGAATCAGAACGTGTTGACCTTGCAGCTGCATGCCTTACCTCAGCTTCAAGGTCGACAAGCCGACCAGACACAGCAGCATGGTGATGATCCAGAAACGCACAACCACTTGCGTTTCTTTCCAGCCGCTTTTCTCAAAATGGTGGTGCAACGGCGCCATCTTCAGGATGCGCCGGCCTTCACCGTATTTTTTCTTGGTGTACTTGAAGTAGGTCACCTGCGCCATCACCGACAAGGCCTCGACCACGAAGATGCCGCCCATGATGGCCAGCACGATTTCCGCTCGCACGATGACCGCGATGGTGCCCAGCGCTGCGCCCAGCGCCAGCGCACCCACGTCGCCCATGAACACCTGTGCCGGGTGCGTGTTGAACCACAAAAATGCCAGGCCCGCGCCAGCCATGGCGGCGCAAAAGATCAGCAATTCGCCCGAACCCGGGATGTACGGGAAAAACAGGTATTTGGAATACACCGCGCTGCCGGTCACATAGGCAAACACACCCAACGCCGAGCCCACCATGACCACCGGCATGATGGCCAGTCCGTCCAGGCCATCGGTCAGGTTGACCGCGTTGCTGGAACCCACAATGACCAGATAGGTCAGGACCACAAAGCCCAGCACGCCCAGAGGGTAGTTGACCTCTTTGAAGAAGGGCACCTGCAAACCCGCCTTGGGCGGCAAGTTCACATCAAAACCAGACATGACCCACTGGCTAAACAGGTCCAGAACCCGCGCATTGGAACTTTCGGAAATGCTGAATACCAAATACAGCGCAGCCAGCAAACCAACGACCGATTGCCAGAAATACTTTTCGCTCGAACGCATACCTTCGGGATCTTTGTTGACCACTTTGCGCCAATCGTCCACCCAACCAATGGCCCCAAAGCCCAGTGTCACGATCAGCACGATCCAGACAAAGCGATTGGACAGGTCAAACCACAGCAAGGTGGCGATGGCGATCGACAACAAGATCAGCACCCCGCCCATAGTGGGGGTGCCACTTTTGGACAGGTGGGACTCCATGCCGTAGCCTCGAATGGGCTGCCCAATTTTGAGCGAGGTCAAGCGGCGGATGACCCAGGGGCCTGCGGCCAAGCCGATCAGCAAGGCAGTCATTGCGGCCATCACGGCGCGGAACGTGATGTATTGGAAAACACGCAAAAAGCCCCACTCTGGGGACAAAGTTTGCAACCATTGGGCCAGGCTAAGCAGCATGGGGCTCCTCTTTTTTATTGTGATTTTTCGTGTCGGCTGCGCTGCTTGACTGCAAGGCCTGGACCACGCGCTCCATCTTCATGGTGCGCGAACCTTTGACGACCACGCTGCGGAACTGGCCCATATGGGCTGTGACGCTGGCCAACAGGCTGTCCATGTCTCCAAAATGTCGGGTCGATCCGAAGGCCTGTGCGCTGTGCGCGCTCAAATCACCCAGGCAATACAGCGCCTCAATGCCGCGCTCGGCCGCGTAGCGGCCGACCTCGGCATGGAATTCAGGGCCTTGGTGGCCCACTTCAGCCATGTCACCCAACACCAGCAAACGCGGTGCGGGCAACTCGGCCAGCACGTCGATGGCAGCGCGGACCGAGTCGGGGTTGGCGTTGTAGGTGTCGTCGACCAAGGTGATCTCGTCTGTGCCGGTGTGCACCACCAACGCTCGCGAGCGACCCTTGACCGGCTCAAAGGCGACCAAGCCCAGAGCCACAGCGGCCAAAGGCACGCCGGCGGCCAGTGCGCAGGCCGTGGCGGCCAAGGCGTTTTTGACGTTGTGCCGCCCTGCAATGTGCAGGCGAATGGGTGCGGTGCCCTCGGGTGTTTTGAGGGTGAACTGCCAGGCTCCAGACTGCCAGACCACGACCGCCGCAAACACCTCGGCCAGGGCATGGGCGTCTGGGGCAGACGCCATGGCAAAGCAGCGCTGCACACGCTGGCCCGACAGGCCTTGCCACACGGGCGTAAATGCTTCGTCAGCCGGAAACACCGCCACGCCCCCAGGGGGTAAGGCCTGCAGCACAGCGCCGTTTTCATGCGCCACGGCTTCGACCGTGCCCATGAACTCCTGGTGCTCGCGCTGCGCGTTGTTGACCAGGGCCACACTGGGCAGAGCCAGTTTGGCCAAGTAGGCGATCTCACCGGGGTGGTTCATGCCCAACTCGACCACGGCAATGCGGTGGTGGGCGCGCAAATTGAACAAGGTCAATGGCACGCCAATGTCGTTGTTCAAGTTGCCCTGGGTGGACAAAGCGTCATCCCCTGCATGGGCACGCAAGATGGACGCGATCATTTGCGTCACGGTGGTTTTGCCGTTGCTGCCAGTCACGGCGATCAGCGGCAAACTGAACTGCGCACGCCAGCCTGCGGCCAGCTCGCCCAAAGCGATGCGTGCATCGGGCACCACCAGCGCAGGCAAGCCTTGCGCCAGCGCCAGCGCTTCACCCGAGGCCTCGCACACCACGGCCACGGCGCCCTGCGCCTTGGCCTGGGCGATGAAGTCGTTGCCATCGAAACGCTCACCGCGCAAGGCCACAAACAAGTCGCCCGCTTGCAGGCTGCGGCTGTCGGTATGCACCCGGTCGGCCACCACGCCTTGGACATTCACGCCACGGGCTTGGCTCAACCAGCCCAGGGCGAGATTCAAATTCAATTTCATGGACTCAGGGACGTTCATGCGTGAACCCCCATCCGTTGCAAAGCGCGTTGCTGCAAAGCCGTTTGTGCTTGGGCAACGTCCGAAAACGGGTGGCGCACGTCCCGGATCTCCTGCTCGCTTTCGTGGCCTTTGCCCGCCACCAGGACCACGTCTTGCGCCGCTGACTGCGCCACCGTATCGGCAATCGCCAAGGCACGGTCCAGTTGAATGTGGACCGACTGAGGACGGCTCAGGCCCTGGACCATCGCGGCCACAATGGCCTCAGGTGATTCGCTGCGGGGGTTGTCGCTGGTCAACACCACCTGGTCGGCCGCAGCTTCGGCGGCTGCCGCCATCAAGGGGCGCTTGCTGGCATCTCGGTCACCGCCACAGCCCAGCACACACCACAGGCGACCACCACGCAGCGTCGCCTGCGAACGCAGCGCGGCCAGGGCCTGGGTAATGGCGTCGGGCGTGTGGGCGTAGTCCACAACCACCATGGGGCTTGTCACATCAGCTGGAGCACCTGACACGTCAAAGAACACGCGCTCCATGCGACCAGGTACCGCCGTCAGCTGCGCACAGGCTTGCACCGCTTGCGCCAAGTCAACACCCAGGGCGCGCAAACTGCCGATCACGCCCAGCAGGTTGTCCATGTTGTAGTCGCCGATCAGGCTGGTGTGCAAGGTCTGAACGGTGTCACCTTCGATCACATCAAAGGCCAAACCTTGGCCGCTGGTCAAGGCACGCGCTTGCAGACGGGCCGGAGCCCGACGCGAGCAGGTCCAAACGTCGAGCGAGCCGCTTTGCAACTGCTGGGCCAGCAAAGCGCCTTGCGCATCGTCGATGTTGATGACGGCTGCTTGCAAACCGGGCCAAGCAAACAAGGCGGCTTTGGCTGACCAGTAGCGGGCCATGTCCCCGTGGTAATCCAGGTGGTCTTGGGTGAAATTGGTGAACACGGCCACGCGGATGTGTGTGCCATCCAAGCGGTGCTCGGCCAGACCGATGGAGGAGGCTTCAATGGCGCAGTGCGTCACGCCGTCGCCCGCGAACTGCTGGAACTGATGCTGCAGCAGCACCGGGTCGGGCGTGGTCATGCCGGTGGTGATCAGATGGGGCAAGCGGCCCACGCCGAGGGTGCCCACCAGCCCGCAAACTTTCTGAAGCACGGTCGAAGACAGCGCCTGCGCCAACCACCAGGCCGTCGATGTTTTGCCGTTGGTGCCCGTGACCGCCAGCACCTGCAAGTCGTGGCTGGGGTGCTCAAAATAGGCGTCAGCCACCCAAGCGGTTTGCGCCTTCAGGTCGGGCATGCAGGCCAAGCTCTCTTGGTCGGGGTCCTGCAGAACGTTCAGCCAAGGTGCGTGTCCGGCCTCTTCCATCAGGCAAGCACGGGCGCCTTGCGCCAAGGCCTGCGCCAGATAACGCCGTCCATCGGTGGCGGCACCCGGCCAGGCAATGAAACCATCACCCTCCCGCACCAATCGGCTGTCGGTCCGCAACTCGCCCGACACGCGCGAGCGCAACCAGTGGGCCGCTTCCTGAGCGCTGTGCAGGGTCTGCATCAGAACGACTCCTCGACCGCTTTGGCCACGATCTGGGGCTTGACCGCCATGTCGGGCTGCACGCCCATCAGGCGCAGGGATTGCTGAACCGTCTGGCTGAACACGGGCGCAGCCACGGCACCGCCGTAGTAGACGCCGTTGGAGGGTTCATCGATCATCACAGCCACCACGATGCGGGGCTGCTCGATCGGGGCGATGCCGACGAAAAAGCCCCGGTATTTTTTGCTGGCGTAACCCTTGCCTTCTTGCTTACGGGCCGTGCCCGACTTGCCACCCACCGAATAACCGATGGTCTGGGCTTTTTGTCCGGTGCCGCCGGGCCCAGCTGCCATTTGCAGCATCTTGCGCATGGCTTTGGCGTTGGCGACGCTGATCACACGCGTGCCCTGCACCTGTTGCTCGGCTTTCATCATGGTGGCTGGCACGATCTCGCCGTCACGCGCAAATACGGTGTAGGCCCGTGCCATCTGAAACAAACTGCCCGACACGCCATAGCCATAGCTCATGGTGGCCTGCTCTATAGGCCGCCAGGATTTGTAGGGCCGCAAACGACCGCCGACCACGCCAGGAAATGGCAAGGCGGGTTTTTGTCCGAAACCCAACTCGGTGAACATCTCCCACATCTCGCGGGGCTCCAGCTGCATGGCCATCTTCACGGTGCCCACGTTGCTCGACTTCTGGATCACCTCGTTCACGCTCAGCATGCCGTAGGTGTGCACATCGCTGATGGTCGAGCCGGTGATGTTGATGCGCCCAGGGGCCGTCTGGATCATCGTCTCGGGCTTGACCAAGCCTTTCTCCAGGGCCAAGGCCACCGTGAAAGGCTTCATGGTCGAGCCCGGCTCGAAGCTGTCGGTCAAGGCTCGGTTGCGCAATTGCTCACCGCTGAGGTTGACGCGCCGCGATGGCGAATAACTGGGGTAGTTGGCCAGTGCCAAGATTTCGCCGGTCTGCGCATCCAGCACCACCACGCTGCCCGCCTTGGCTTTGTGCTCCTTGACCGCATCGCGCAGGGTCTGGTAGGCATAAAACTGGACTTTGCTGTCGATGCTCAGCTGCAGGTCCTTGCCGTCGACCGGGTGCACGGTTTCACCCACGGCTTCGACCACACGACCCAGCCGGTCCTTGATCACACGGCGTGAACCGGCCTGACCGGCCAGCTGCTTTTGAAAAATGAGTTCCACGCCCTCTTGGCCTTGGTCTTCCACATTGGTAAAGCCCACGATGTGCGCAGCCGCTTCACCCTCCGGATACAGGCGCTTGTACTCCTTGATGTCGTAGACACCTTTGATGCCCAACGCCCGAATTTCTTTGACCACGGGTTCGTCCATCTGGCGACGCAGCCAAACAAAGGTCTTTTCTTCGTCCTTGAGCTTGTGCTCCAGCTGGGCAGGCGTCATCTCCAACAAGCGGGCCAATTGGCGCAGCTTGACCGGGTCACGCTCCAGATCTTCCGGATTGGCCCAGATGCTGGGGGCCGGCACGCTCGACGCCAGCAAAACACCATTGCGGTCGAGCACGCGCCCACGATTGGCGGGCAATTCGAGGGTACGGGCAAAACGCACCTCACCTTGGCGCAGGAAAAAGTCGTTGTCGATCACCTGCACATGGGCTGCCCGGCCCACCAGGCCCAAAAAACCCAAGGCCATGGCGGCCACAATCAGCTTGCTGCGCCAGACCGGGGTCTTGCTGGCCAGCAATGGGCTGGAAGTCAGCTGGACGCTGCGGCTGTGGTTCACTGTGCGCCTCCCGCTGCTGGCAGAGAAGCAGCATCCATGGCTGCGCCCTGGGCATTGACGTACTGGGTAATGGCAGGAGACGCCGTGCGCATGTTCAATTGCTGACGGGCAATTTGTTCCACCCGCAAAGGCGTGGCCTGGGCGCGGCGCTCGACTTCCATCCGGTCATGGTCCACCTCGATGCGCTTGGCCTCTTTGCGTGCAGACTCCATGTCCATGAACATGCGGCGAGACTCGTAGTGGCTGTGCACCAACCACAGGGCGCTGACCACGGTGGCCACCAGCAAGAGCAGGCTCACGCGGGTCATGCGGGCACCTCAGTGCGCTCGGCCATGCGCATGATGGCGCTGCGCGAGCGCGGGTTGCCACGCACTTCGCCCTCGCTGGGGCGCACACGGCCATGGGTTTTCAGTCGCATCTTGACGGGTTCGGCAAAGGGCACACGCCGATCCACCACCTCTTTGGAATGCTTGGCCATGAACTGCTTGACGATGCGGTCTTCCAGCGAGTGGAAACTGATGACCACCAAGCGCCCGCCCGGTGTCAACACCCGCAAACTGCCCTCTAGCGCCTGTTCGAGCTCTTCAAGTTCGGCATTGATGAAAATCCGAAAAGCCTGAAATGTCCGCGTTGCAGGGTTCTGACCCGGCTCGCGGGTTTTGACCGTGTCAGCCACGAGTTGGGCAAGATCTGAGGTGCTTGAAATTGGGCCCCGTTCTTGTCGGCGAGCCACAAGCGCCTTTGCAATCTGAAAAGCAAACCGTTCTTCGCCATAGTCACGTACCACCTCCGTGATTTGATCCACTTCTGCGGTGGCCAGCCATTCGGCCACACTCTGCCCGCGCGTGGTGTCCATGCGCATGTCGAGCGGAGATTCAAAACGAAAAGAAAAACCCCTCTCGGGGCTGTCAATTTGGGGGGAGCTGATGCCCAGGTCCATCAGCACACCATCGACACTGCCTGCGGGCAGTTCAGCGAGGTGCGAAAAACCCTCGTGCCGAATTGAAAAGCGCGCATCCTCGATGTGACCGGCTTCTGCAATGGCTTCGAGGTCCTTGTCAAAAGCCAACAATCGACCGCGGACCGACAGACGGGAAAGAATCAGGCGCGAATGACCGCCTCGGCCAAAAGTGGCGTCCACATAAGCGCCATCGATCCCAGCAGAGGCCTGGAGCAACTCGTCCACGGCTTCGTTCAAGAGCACGGTGGTGTGAGTCAAAACGTTGTCGGTCATGGCGTTCAGAAAGAAAAGTCTTTGAACACGTCAGGCATTTCGCCTTGCATGGCCTGCGCTTCTTGCGCGTCGTAAGTGGTTTTGTCCCAGAGCTCGAAATGGTTGCCCATGCCCAGCAGCATGGTGTCTTTGGAGATGCCGGCCGCTTGGCGCAATTCGGGCGAGATCAGCACGCGCCCTGTGCCGTCCATCTCGACGTCCATGGCGTTGCCCAAAAAGATCCGCTTCCACCACTGGGCGGACATGGGCAACTGGGCAATGCGTTCGCGGAACTTCTCCCACTCGGGGCGAGGGAACACCATCAAACAACCATGAGGGTGCTTGGTGATGGTGAGCTGGCCCTGTGCCGTGGCGCTCAAAACGTCACGGTGCCGGGTCGGCACAGACAGCCGCCCCTTGGCATCCAAACTCAGCGATGAAGCCCCTTGAAACACGGCGAAGACCCTTTGGTGTGGAAAAAATGCATCAGTGGCATTATTTCCCACTTAATTGCACTTTTTTGCACTGTATCAGGAAATCAGGCGATGACCATGGGTCAGGATCGATTTTTTTCAATGAAATCAAAGGCTTAGCACGTATTTTAAATCCCGAAAGAACCTGATTTTCTTTCTAAATTAAACACTTACACGTCACACTGCAAGTAACATCTCAACTCGCAATCAATTCAAAAAATTTAAAATCAGTAAATTCAAAAAAGAATCACGCTCGGCCAACCGCCCATAAAAAAACCCCTTGGCAGGGGTTTTTGGGTTTGTATCGGCACCTCGGAACTCAGTCGCCGAACATTTTTTGCTTGAGTTCGCGCCGCTGTTGGGCTTCCAGCGACAAAGTGGCCGTGGGACGGGCCAACAAGCGACCAACGCCGATGGCCTCACCGGTTTCATCGCAAAAACCGTAATCGCCCGCATCGATGCGTTGTATGGATTGCTCAATTTTCTTGAGCAGCTTGCGCTCGCGGTCGCGCGTTCGCAGCTCCAAGGCGTGCTCTTCTTCAATGGTGGCTCGGTCAGCAGGGTCGGGCACCACCACCGTGTCTTCTCGCAGGTGCTCGGTGGTTTGACCTGCACTGGTCAGGATATCTTGCTTGAGTCGGGTCAGCTTCAGGCGGTAGTACGCCATCTGCTTGTCGTTCATGTACTCGTCGTCTGACATGGCGAGGATTTCAGCATCCGACAGTTCATCTACTTTTTTGGTCTTCCAGTTGTTGGCCAGTTTGGGGTCTTTCTTGACGGGCGCAAAAGGAACAGGGACAACCGCAGGCGCAGCACTGGGCAAGAAACTGGACTTGGCCGCCGTGGATGCCACCGCTGGCGGCAAAGAGGGCACGGTAATTTGGGCCAAACGGGCAGATGGCCGAGCGGCGCGAACAAATTGCTCGGGTGCAGCTGGGGTGTTGGCAGGTTTTGATTCGACCGGCGGTGTGACAGTTTCCACTTTGGTAACGCTCATGTTTTTCGCTTTGGGGGTCTGGGCTGCCGGAACAGCCTGGGTGACAGCAGACGATTGGTTAGGACTGACTTTTCCAGTGGCCTTGGCTGCAGCAGATGTGACCGCTGCGGTTTTGGCCACCGCTGCCTTGACAGGCAGGGCCGGTTTTGAAGTGGGCTTGGCCTTGGAAGGCGTTGCCTTGGGCTTTGCAGCTGTTTTGTCTGCCGCTTTGGCCATCAAGACTTTGGACTTTGCAGGCACTGCCTTGGCCTTTGCCGGGGCTGCCTTGGCCTTTGCCGGGGCTGCCTTGGC